>CAJXKT010000007.1 GCA_913055705.1 uncultured bacterium | reverse complement strand
AAAAAACCGCCGTATGCCTTCCTCCCTCTTCCTTCGTCAATATATACGCCTCTGCCTCAAACTTGGTATGCGGTGTTATACTGCCAGGCTTTGCCAACACCTGACCTCGCTCCAAATCATCCTTCTCCACTCCCCTTAACAACACACCTACATTATCTCCTGCCATACCCTCCTCAAGCGTCTTGTTAAACATCTCCACTCCTGTTACCACCGTCTTCCTTATCTCCTTTACCATTCCTACTATCTCTACCTCGTCGCCTACCTTCAATACACCTCGCTCCATTCTACCCGTACCTACCGTACCTCTACCCTTTATACTGAATACGTCCTCTATCGACATCAAAAACGGCTTGTCTGTCTCTCTCACAGGATCTGGTATATAAGTGTCCAGCGCATCCATCAACTTATGTATTGGGCCACACTGCTCACACTCCTTCTTACCACAACCACACTCCGCAGCCTTCAGCGCTGAACCCTGAACCACCGGTATATCATCTCCGGGAAACTCATACTTGCTCAACAGCTCCCGGATCTCTAACTCCACCAATTCCACCAACTCAGGATCATCCAACTGATCAATCTTATTCATAAACACCACTATCCTCGGCACTCCTACCTGCCTCGCAAGCAGTATATGCTCTCGTGTCTGCGGCATAGGACCGTCCGGCGCACTTACCACCAGTATTGCACCATCCATCTGCGCTGCTCCGGTTATCATGTTCTTTACATAATCAGCATGGCCTGGACAATCAACATGGGCATAATGCCTCTTTTCTGTCTCATACTCAACATGCGCTATCGCTATCGTTATCCCTCTCTCCCTCTCCTCCGGCGCATTGTCTATCGAGTCAAATTCCCTCTCTTTAGCAAAACCATCCTTAGATAATATGTGTGTTATCACTGACGTCAACGTCGTCTTGCCGTGATCTACATGCCCTATCGTTCCCACATTCACATGCGGCTTTGTCCTCTCAAATACTTCCTTGGCCATAATATAAACTCCTAAATTTTCCTATATTTAGTGAAATAACATTCTATATTTATGATTAAATCCATACACACAAATGAGAGCTGCTGATGGGATTTGAACCCATGACCTCGTCCTTACCAAGGACGTGCTCTACCCCTGAGCCACAGCAGCACATAACGCAAAATTACTAAAGGATTTAGAATTTGGCGCAAAGTGTTCCAATTTAACATCATATGCAAAAAAAGTCAAAAACTTTTTTAAAAAAGCGAAAATACATGTAACTGCCTGATATGCAAGGGCTTATCCATAAAAAAGGGTAATTTTTACCCTATTTATCTAAATAAATTATAAATGTCGTTACTTATATAGCGGGCGATGGGAATCGAACCCACATGGCTAGCTTGGAAGGCTAGGGCTTTACCATTAAGCTACGCCCGCTTATTCGGTCTGAACAATCGCTTCAGGCAGGAGAAAAAAACTTATTTTATTGTCTAAGACAATAATACTCGGGATATTCCGGTGATGATGATTTGGAAGCCTTAAAATACATTCTTAGTTAGTATTCGCCGTATTATTCGTAAACTAACATCAACACACAACAAGACCCATAAACCATAAAATATGGGGAGAGGAGGATTCGAACCTCCGAAGGCTACGCCAACAGATTTACAGTCTGTCCCCTTTGGCCACTCGGGTACCTCCCCGTAATACTGGATAAACCCTAAACGCACATATCGACCCAATCAAGAAAAAACAAAGCTAGCGATGGGATTCGAACCCGCAACCTGCTGATTACAAATCAGCTGCTCTGCCGTTGAGCTACGCTAGCTTTAGAAACCTGTCGAGATTATCAAAGAATTTTATTTTTTCAAGCTTAAACTACTTATTTTCACTTAAATTGCGCAAATTTGCTTCATATAACCTTCATAATTCCGGGTTACTTCATTAATGCTGTCACCACCAAATTTTTCCATAAAACACCTGGCTATTTCAAAAGCCACAACCGCCTCACCAACAACAGATACAGCAGGTACAGCACAGACATCCGAACGCTCAGTTGACGCACTTTTCGGCTTTTTAGTAATTATGTCTACTGACCTCAATGGCTTCATAAGCGTTGGAATGGGCTTCATAACCGCTCTTGCAATTACTACCTCACCATTTGTCATACCTCCCTCTATCCCTCCGGCATTGTTACTCTTCCTGTTGAAAGCATCCTTGTCATCACTATAAAATATCTCATCATGTACCTGTGAACCAAACTTTTTGGCAAAACCAAATCCCAGGCCGATCTCAACCCCCTTTATTGCCTGCACCGACATCAAGGCACCTGCCAGGATTCCATCCAGCCGCAATTCCCACTGTGTATGGCTTCCCAGTCCGGGTGGAACTCCAAACGCCATTACCTCAATAACACCTCCCAGAGAATCACCGTCCTTTTTAGCTTTTTTGATTTTTTCAACCATTTCAGCTTCAGCCGGTTTATCCAGGCAGTAAACCTTACTCTTATTTCTGTTTTTTAAGATTTCATTTGGGTTCTTTACTATTTTCTTTGAACTTATACCCCCAATACTCTTAACGTAGCCCAAGACCTCTATATCAAATCTGGCAAGCAGAATCTTTGCTAAAGCCCCTGCAGCCACCCTGGCAGCGGTTTCTCTTGCACTTGCCCTTTCAAGGATATTTCTCACATCCTTCTGGCCATACTTAATAATCCCCGCCAGGTCAGCATGTCCCGGCCTCGGCCTTGTAACATCCGGCAAAACATCTATTTTGCTGTCTTTATTCTCTATCTTTAGGCAAATAGGACTTCCAATAGTAGTACTCTTTCTTACACCTGACAAAATGCAGACTTTGTCACTTTCAATCTGCATCCTTCCGCCTCTGCCAAAACCGCCTTGCCGCCTTTTTAATTCCGCGTTAATGTCAGATTCGTCCAATTGAATCCCTGCCGGAAATCCATTTACTATTACAATCAGACACTTCCCATGTGATTCGCCGGCAGTTGTAAAAGTCAGCATGAAATTACCCTCAAAAAACGTAAAATTATGTAAAACGATTATTTTATATTTAAATATAACTTCTTTTACAAGCTTTTTTTATATAAAATAGGACGGATCAGTTGTATACATGGATTTTTAATTGCTTATGCCCGCATTGTTATGATAGTATTTTTGAAAATCCGAACCTGAAAACACAAAAATGTACAAACTATTTATAAGTCTCAGATATCTGCGAAGGAAGAAAATCACCTTTTTCGCGGTTGCAGGAGTTGCCGTTGGGGTTATGACGTTAATTGTTGTACTTTCGGTAATGAGTGGTTTTGACAAAGAATTACGCACAAAAATAAAGGGCACGTTAGCACATATCATAGTCGCAAAAAGAGGTGTCTATGGTTTGGATAATTATAAAGAGGTCATAAAGAAGATAGAATCTTTTGAACATGTCAAAGCGTGTTCTCCGTATATAGAAGGACCCGCACTACTTAACATAAGAGGCGCAAAAGAATTCACATACTTTAAGGGCATCGATCCTCTTGCAGAAGCAAAGGTGGGAGGCTTTGAAAACTATATAAAACAATTTGGCAACAAACCACAGGACTTGTTAATGGTGCACGGAGAAAAAAAGACTCCCAGTGCTTTCGGCGGCATCGAACTGTTGCGTATCAAAGAAGGCGACCCTGAAACAAACCCGGAAAGCTTTGTAGGAAATGGAGAAAAGGTTATCTTAGTAACAATAAAGGGTTGGGATAAGATTAATGTAAAATCGTTCATCCTTACTGGAAAATTTAAATCAGGCATGTATGACGTTGACAAAAACTATATTTACATACCATTAAAGACTGCCCAGGAATTAACAGGAACGAAGGATTCTGTTACGGGAATAAGCGTCAGATTAGATGATTATAAAAACGCACCAATGGTGCGTGATCGCCTTCAAAGAGAACTTGGATTTGGTTTCTATATTCAAACCTGGGAAGAAGTACGCGGCACTTTCCTGAAAGCTGTTGCTCTGGAAAAACGTGTTATGGCATTTATCTTGTTCTTCATCATTATCGTAGCAGGATTTAACATACTTGCAATTTTGACCATGATTGTATTTGAAAAATCTAAAGACATTGGCATCTTGAAGGCGCTAGGCGCTACAACCAGGGGCATAATGCTTATTTTCCTGATGAATGGCCTGTTCATAGGCCTCTTCGGTTCAGCAATAGGTGCCGGCCTGGGACTTGGTTTCATAAATAGAATTAACTGGATTGAGAGAACCGTATACAATTACTCAGGCTGGAGGCCGTTCCCGCCGGAAGTTTATTATTTTAACGAAATACCAACCGTTGTAGATTTTAAGGATATAATTATAATTATTTCCTTCACTGTTGCATGCGGTGTTTTATTCAGTATATACCCGGCACTGAAAGCCGCACGTTTAGATCCAATCGAAACGCTCAGATACGAGTAGCAGATTCGACTATGATGAGAATCACAGCACCATTTACAGTTGGTAAACTCAAAAACTTTTGACTTGCAGGTATACTGATGATAATATGCCATGTTGAGGCAAAGCCTCAACATGGATTGAATATTTAATATTGAATATTGTCGATTGGAAAACATAAAGTGACAAGAAGCAATCGTAAATCTGAAATCGTAACTCGTAAATAGTCACTAATTATTGGTGTTAATTTGTGAAATTCGTGTCTATAGAAAAAGAGGTAATCCAAATTGATTAATTATTATCAGGTATTACAAGTACAAGAGGGGTCTGATAGAGCCGAAATCAGAAACTCATTTAGAAAACTTGCAAAGAAATACCATCCGGATAAAACCAAGGCAAATGGAATCTCTTCAGAAGACAAAATTAAATTATTAATAAAAGCATACAAGACTCTAACTGATTCCGAAAAACGAATTCATTATGACACTCAATTACAGAGCAACAATATAAGAATAAGAGATTTTTATTACAAAGAAAACCCGAAAAGAGGGAACGGCAAGCACGACTTAAGATCTCAGGCAAAAATGGTTTTAAACGACCTCTTAAACAAAAATGGACCTCAAGCGGTTAAGAATTATGAACGCTTAAAAGAAGAAAATAAAGAATTTGAACTTCTGGCCTTTTTAAATTTAAAAGATTATCTGGATTGCAAATTTCTTCTTGCCGAAGAGTATGAAAAACAGGGGCATTATGAATTGGCATTTAAGATGTACGAGTATGTTTATCAAGAAGAAGACGGCAATCCTGCACGCAAGCACTTACTGGAGGAGATCAAAGAAAGAATCCTTCGCTTATCATGTAAGAAGTTAGTAAAACTGACGCAACCCGATACTGCAATAACCTACCTGACAAGAGCATTAAACTTAAAATTAAGCAAAAACGAAGAGGCCTTCATTTACAAAAAAATTGCAGATTGTCATGTGGCTTCAGGCGAATGGGACAACGCATTGGAAAGGTTCAATAAGGCCCTATCGCTTTGTCCCAATCTCAAAGGCGCTCAAACGTTGAAAAACAAACTGAACAAGCACTTCTCACAGGAAAACTATTTCGAGGTAAAATGATGGCTTCTAACGATACGGTTCTATTAGAAACAAGTATCCCTTACTTAAAACTACACAACAAGGGAAAGGTCAGGGAGATATTTGAGATTGACGGTAATCTCCTGCTCGTCGCGACTGACAGAATTTCAGCTTTCGACGTAATCCTTCCGAATGGCATACCGCATAAAGGCAAAGTCCTTACACAGATGTCAGAATTCTGGTTTGAGCTTATAGGAGAGTTGACGGAAAACCACTTAATCACGACCTCAATTGACGAAATTGATAAAATAACAGAAGAAGACAGGGACCTGCTCAGAGGACGTTCAATGCTAGTTAAAAAAGTTGAAGTAATTCCCGTTGAATGTATAGTAAGAGGCTATATCGCAGGTTCCGGCTGGAAGGATTACAAGAAGAACAATGCCATATGCGGTATCAGTTTGCCTGGCGATTTAAAGGAAAGCGACAAACTGCCTGAGCCTATCTTCACACCATCAACAAAAGCAGAATCCGGACACGACGAAAACATTTCTTTTGAAGAAGCTGTCAACATTACGGGTAGAGAACTCGCAGAAGAAATAAGACAAAAAAGCATTGCAATATACAAGAAGGCAAGCGAATACGCCCTGACAAAAGGAATTATAATCAGTGACACGAAATTCGAATGGGGCAAGTATGGCGATAAAGTAATTCTAATTGATGAAGTCCTGACTCCCGACTCATCCCGTTTCTGGCCGATGGAAAGCTATTCACCCGGAAAACCACAGCCATCTTTTGACAAGCAATTCGTGAGAGATTATTTAGAGTCCTGCGGATGGGACAAGAATCCACCGCCACCTTCACTCCCTGAAGACATAATCCGGACGACGTCTGAAAAATATCTTGAGGCTTACACTAAGCTTACTGGAAAAGAAATATCAAATTAAGTTCAAATGACCAAGCTCAAATGTCAAATCAATGCCTGAAGATCAAATGAACTAAACAGTAGATGTTTTTTTCTTAGATTTGAGCTTTTGATTTTGGATTTCATTGGGATTTTGAGCTTTGACATTTGGATTTGACTAACCATTTGCCTCCCCGCCCGAACGTACCGTTCGGTACGGGCGAGTTGCTTCTTACCTGGATTTCTTCACACCAACCCTTTTACAATACTTGAAGATCTTGCATTTGCTGCACCAGGGTGAAATGGGTACACAGAGATTCTGGCCATATGTTACCAGGAGGTCATTATAGATTAACCAGTGTTTTTGGGGCAGTTTCTTTCTTAAGGCAAATTCTGTCTGCTCAGGGGTTTTTGTCTTTACCAGACCAAGCCTGTTTGAGATCCTGTGGACGTGCGTGTCCACGCATATTCCCAGCTTGCCATAACCCAAAGTAACTGTAAGGTTGGCAGTCTTGCGGCCAACACCATTCAGCTTTAAGAGTTCGTCTATCTCATTGGGGACGACACCTTCATAATCATCAAGCAGGACCCTGCATATCTCTTTAATCCTTTTTGCTTTTGTCTTGTAGAAACCAACAGGATAAATGGCTTTTTCAATATTCTTTATGCTTAAACCTAGCATCTTTTGAGGATTATCCGCAAGTTTGAAAAGCCGGTTTGAGGCTTCGGCTGTAACCTTATCTTTTGTTCTTAAGCTGAGAATACAAGAGATAAGAACCATAAAAGGACTTTTTGTCATGGAAACAATCGTAACAATAGGTACAATATATTTCTTGTTTTCTCGTTTAAGAATGGTTACTATATCGTCGATTTTATCCAAATGTTTCTCTCACAGGTTTTGCACACATACTAACTGTAATGCAGTATTACCTTAAAATTATGCAGTAATTTTACTGCACTTTAAGGCCGTTTTTAAGAACAACTAAAATGCGAAATTCTTTACAAATATACATAACACATTAAAGATTAAGGAGTTACCTCAATATATGTATATTTTCTCTACAGAATTATCTTAACGGCATCTTTTTTGATACGCATATAGTGCCCATGGAAATCCTACCATTATATCAACGAACTATAGCGAGAGTAAAACGCTATATATCAACAGCAAAAAATTATCTGCCTACTATCGTCAGCATGGGTAATCTCGCATGTGGCTTTGGTGCAATTGTATTTATTATAAACAATGAACTGGCATATGCAGCCTGGCTCGTTATAGCGGCCATGGTGTTTGACGGATTGGATGGCCAGGTCGCGCGATTAACAAAAACAAATGTTGCCTGGGGTGCTCATTTAGATACGCTTGCTGACTTGATAACTTTTGGACTTGTTCCAGCATTCCTGATCGGCAGGCTGGGTGTTTATAATGCTCCTATTGCCGTTTGGTTCGTATGTTTCTTTTATACATTGTGTGCCACAATTAGATTGGCAAAATTCGAATTCGAATCAATAAACAACTCTGGCAAAAAACGAAGTAAATATTTTACAGGATTACCATCTACACTTGCGGGCGGCACAGTCGCATCATTGATATTATTGGACGCTTATCTTAAGACCACACTCAATTATCAATCCGTTGCAACATGCCTTCCAAGTGTTATCTTTGTTTTAGGCATCTTGATGTTGAGTAAAGTCCCATACATAAGGATTGTCGATCTTGTAGGAAGCAAACGTGACCGGATTTCTCTGTTAATCACATCAGTACTCTTCTTCACACTCCTTGTTTTCTTCATTCTGTACCCTAGTATTATGCTTGCACTTGGTTTTTGTGTGTATATTATTATCGGCAACCAGGGAGTCTTCAGGAAGAAGGCAATTCATATTTAACTACACCATCTCTACCTTTTTATTACCCTTTACCACCTTTCCTATAATAAACGCATCTTCCTTCATTCGTTTTAGTTTTTTCATTATAGAAGATGCAAAATGCTTCGAAACAATTAAGACCATTCCTATCCCCATATTAAGGACGTGGTACATTTCATCCTCATCTATTTTCCCCTTTTCCTGTATTACATTAAAAATCTCAGGAACAGGCCAGGCACCCTTAGTGATTCGTACTGAACACCCTTCAGGTAAGATCCTGGGAATATTGTCTATCAAACCGCCTCCCGTAATATGAGCCATCCCCTTGATCACCTTTTTCCGCTTGTAATAACGCAAAAGATTCCTAATCGATTTAACATATATCCTTGTCGGCTTTAGGAGTTCATCACCAATAGTTCCGTTTATAGCCTTAATCTTACTATTTACGTCCAGCCTGGCTTTGTCAAATAATACCTTACGCACTAAAGAAAAACCGTTACTATGCAGCCCGCTTGAACTCAAACCTATAACGACATCACCTGTGATGGTGTCATTCCCATTAATTACCTTTTTTTTTTCTACAATACCGACTGCAAAGCCTGCTAAATCATACTCGCCCTCGTGATAAAAACCCGGCATCTCGGGAGTCTCCCCTCCCAGAAGGGCGCATTCTGCTTCACAACATCCATTCGCAATCCCGTGAAGCACTTCCTTCATTTTCTCAGGGATCATTCTGCTGCTGGCCATATAATCCAGAAAAAACAGAGGTTCCGCTCCAAGCACCAGAATATCATTAACGCACATCGCTACTAAATCTATTCCTATGGTGTCGTGCCTGTCCATCATAAAGGCAATCTTCAGCTTCGTTCCAACACCATCAGTAGATGCTACCAGTACCGGTTGTTTGTAATCTTTTGCGAACAGTTTCGAGCTATAATTCAGTGAAAAAAGGCCCCCGAAACCACCGGGGTTCTCTATAACTCGAGGACCAAAAGTCCTGCGCAACTGATGATAAATATCAGTAGTAAACTTACCCTTAGCTTCAATATTAACCCCTGCATCTTTATAGCTGAATCCTGCCATCTTCTATATCGTAACCGCCTTTCTGTTTTTTGGTTCTTTTATGTGCGTCTTTTTACCAACATTTTCAATAGAGGCAGGATAATTGCCGGTAAAACAAGCGTCACAATAATGATTACGCGGAGAAGCCGTACAACCCAACATCCCCTCTGCACTCAGATAACCCAGGCTGTCCGCCTTCAGAAAATCTTTTATTTCTTCAAGTGTATGGTTGGCTGCAATAAGTTCATCCTTAATCTGAAAATCAATCCCGTAATGGCATGGGAAACGATGTGGAGGACAACTGATCCTCAGGTGTACCTCTTTAGCACCTGCCTTACGCAAAAGCTTCAACCTGGACTTTGATGTAGTTCCACGCACGACAGAATCATCTACAACAACAACCCGTTTACCTCTCACAACTTCCGCTATCGCATTAAGTTTAAGCTCAACCTTCTTGTGCCTGCTCCCCTGCTCAGGCTGAATGAACGTCCTTCCAACATAGTGGTTTCTTATAAACCCACGTTCTAATGGTATACCCGAAGCCACCGAATAACCCATTGCGGCTGAATTTCCCCCCTCCGGAACAGCGATTACAATATCAGCATCTACGGGAAATTCCTTTGCAAGCTTCCTCCCAAGCTTTTTACGGAAAAGATGGACGTTTTCACCAAATACATTACTATCGGGGCGGGCAAAATAGATTAACTCAAATATACAATACGCCGGACGAATCCGCCTTGGCGAACAGTATATCTCACTTTTCAAGCCATCCTTATTAATATAAACCACCTCACCGGGTTCAACGTCTCTTACGAATTCTGCACCAATCTGATCAAAGGCACAGGTTTCAGAAGACAGTACATAGCTGTTGTTCAGCTTCCCTATTGAAAGCGGCCGAAATCCATTACGATCCCGTACTCCTACCATTTCATCTTTAGTTAAGATCAGGAGAGCAAATGCACCTTTTAAATGATTCAACACATGAGAAAAATTTGGCTTCTCGACATGACTTGGTTTAGCCATCAAGTGTACGATGACTTCTGTATCTGATGTTGTGTGGAAGATTGAACCATGCTGCTCGTAATCATATCTCAGCTTGCTTGCATCCAGCAGTTGGCCATTATGTGCAATTGCAACTTCGCCCTTGTAATATAATACTACCATGGGTTGAACATTGTCTATGTTATCACTTGAGCCAAAAGTAGAATAACGGACGTGGCCAATGGCGTGTGGATTCTTTATTCTGTGCAAGCTCTCCGGAGAGAAAACATCATTTACCAATCCATGATTCTTGTGATGCTTTATACTCTTACCGTCAGAAGAGGCGATTCCCGCACTTTCTTCACCGCGATGTTGTAGAGAATAAAGCCCATGAAAGACCTTCTCTACTGCCTCATCGCAATCAAAAATCCCGAATAAACCGCAATATTCTTTAGCTTTTGCCAAGATATGACTCTTTTTGAGAGGATTTAGACTTCTAAATTTTAATTATAACAAGACAACAAAACGTGTCAAATCAAATCAGGGTTATTTCTTCTCTAACCCTCAGATAAAACTTGAAGTACTCAGGCTATTATGTTAAGAATTTTACGTCATTCCCATAGAATAGTTTGTTCAGAAAGCCATAAAAATCAAAAAAATATGACAAAAAAAGACCATCTTCATAGAATGAGACTTTATGTCTTAATTAGCGGCAAAATTGCTGCAAGATCGGTTAATGAAACGGCAAGACTTGTCATTGATGGCGGGGCAGATGCCATACAATTACGCGAGAAAACAATATCTGACGATGAATTCATATCACTGGCCGGAGAGATACGTGATATAACGGCCAAAAGCGGAACCCTGTTGATCATTAATGACCGCGTAAGAGTTGCCGGGGAAGTAAATGCAGATGGCGTCCATTTAGGCCAACATGACATGAGTATAACAGAAGCAAGAGAAATCATTGGCAATGAAAAGATCATCGGGGTATCAACACACAATATAACACAGGCTCGGCAGGCGCAGGAAGATGGTGCCGATTATATTGCCATCGGACCCGTCTATCCTACCACGACAAAAGATTATGAACCATCTATAGGCCTCGAAGTTATTCAGGAACTTTCCAGGGAAATAAATATCCCATTTCTTGCCATAGGCGCTATAACCCTTGAAAATCTGGATGAGGTTCTAAAGGCCGGAGCTTCAAGAGTGGCAGTGTGTTCGGCAATCATAGGTTCTGACGATATAGCTCTAACTACAAGACGGTTTAAAGAGAAATTAAATAGAACTAAGTGACTAAAGTTGTGGAATTTTTTTTAAACTTAAGGCATTGATTTGACATTTGAGCTTTGGCATTTAGATTTAATAACTTCCTTATAACTTTAGCTCACTTTAGGCACTTTGATCTTTAGTCACTTTTAACTTCATCTTATGCATGAAAAAAAGAGTTTCTTAAAATCCGCAAAGACCGTTAGCCTCTGCACACTGCTGAGCAGGGTTTTGGGACTGGCAAGGGACATTGTATGTGCAAGCTTCTTTGGTACCAGCCTGGCCTGGGATGCCTTCGTCGTTGCCTTTAAGATACCAAACCTCTTCCGCCGTCTCTTCGGCGAAGGAGCATTGAGCGCCGCTTTCATTCCCGTTTTCACAGAATATCTCGAAACCAAAAGCAAGAAAGATGCATGGGAACTCGTAAGCATAACTGGAACACTACTCTTCATAATCCTTGGAGGCCTGGTTGTACTGGCAGAGATTTCGTTCTCTGTAATACCTACCGTTTTCTATCTTAACCAGAAATGGGACCTGGTATTAAGCCTGCTCATGGTAACATTTCCGTACGTACTTTTCATATGCATGGTGGCTTTCGCAATGGCCGTCCTGAATTCACTCAAACACTTCCTCATGCCTGCCCTCGCACCTGTCGCCCTGAATGTATGCTGGATTATGGGCGTAATATTACTTACACCGGTATTCGGCAGCACATTAGATAAAAAGATATTCGGCGTTGCCATAGCCATCCTTATCGGAGGCATGGTTCAACTGGCAATACAATTACCTGTATTGGCAAGAGAGGGAATAAACTTCAAACCTTCATTATACTTTGCACATCCCGGCCTGAAACGTGTCCTTGCCCTGATGCTGCCTATAATATTTGGCCTGGCTGCAGTTCAGATAAACGTATTAATGGATAGTGTTATTGCAATAGCTTTTGCCAAATCTCCCGGCGGTCCTGAAAACTTCCTGGTTGCCGGAATTGCAATACCATATCCTCTGGAAACGGGTGCAGTATCAGTTTTGTATTATGGTGACAGATTGATCCAATTTCCACTGGGCGTATTCGGGATAGCAATGGCAACCGCCGTATTTCCATTCTTCTCCACACATGCCGCACGTAAAGACTGGACAAGCTTCACCGACACATTCAACCAGGCAATAAGGGTTGTATTATTTATCGGAATACCTGCATCCGTGGGCTTAATATTATTACGAATGCCTCTCATAGAGTTGTTTTACGAAAGGAATGCATTTACGGCAGAATCAACTTACAGAACGGCTACCGTTATCCTTTTCTATTCCCTTGGCGTATGGGCCTACTCCGCCTCTCACGTAATCGTAAGGGCTTTTTATTCCATACAAAACACACTAACGCCCGTAAAGGTAGGAGTCGCCATGGTGGGACTTAACCTTGTTCTCAATCTGACCCTCATATGGTTTCTTCGGGAAGGAGGACTTGCGTTGGCAACAGCCATAAGTGCAACAGTTCAAATAATAATCCTGTTTGCCATTCTCCAAAAGAAACTCAAGCTCACCGGATACAAACACATTCTTGCATCCATTCTCAAGACATTGATTGCCACCTTCTGCATGTACATTGCGTGCTGGATAACGCTGAAAATGGTCCCAACCGGTGATGGAAAACTTATGATAAAGTTCATCAGGCTCCTTATACCCCTGGCAGTAGCCCTCACAGCATTCTTTACCGTATCATTTCTGCTGAAATCAGAAGAATTAAAATATCTATACACCTCATTTAGAAAGAAAAGGGACTAAGTTTGTAATTAGTAATTAGTTATTTGTCATTCGTGTTAATATGTGCCTTTTGCTTGTCCTCGGCGCTTTCCAGTCCGGGGAGTGCCTTTTGTCCGGGGAGCAGTATATGTCTTTTGTCTTTCACTTTTTATTCTTTTTTCTAACGCACCATTTGTTTATAATCCGCAGAATTATTTTTACCACTCATCCTGTTAACCGGTAAAAAAGAATGGCAAAAAAAGATATTGCAAAATCTTCAATAAGTAATAAATTATCTATTACATTTTTCCTCATAATAATGGCATATGCTTTCTACGTATCATGTGCCAGTTTTTACGAAAGAACAAACTTCACTCCCAGAGATACAGTGCGTCATTACAGCGGCAATGAGGAACAGTCCAATAATGATTCAAATTACGAATACGACGAAAAACTTCTGCAGGAAGGTTTCCATTATCCCAAATCGTATAAAGAAATCGTTGAGATCACCCATGTACACGCATTCACAATTCCCCTGATCCTGTTCGTCATGTCACGCATCCTTTCCATGACGTTGCTGAGAGACTGGATAAAGACTACAATTTATAGTGTTGCTTTCGCAGGCACTGTAATGAATTTATCCGGGCCATGGTTAGTAAGATTCAAATCTGACGTATTTTCCATATCCGTAATAGCATCATATTTTCTTCTCGGTATTTGCTTTATAGCCCTCATATCTATACCTATGTACGTTATGTGGTTTAAGTCAAAAGAAGCATGAAGATTTACGAATTACGATTTTAGATTTACGATTTCAGCTCCCCACCTGATTAATAACTATAACTTGTATCTAAAGAGGGTGTAAATTATGGAAGTGCTTGATCTCGCCGCCTTGCTTTTAACCCTGGCGGCAATTTTCAGTTATATCAATTTTCGGTTTCTCAAGTTACCGACTACTATTGGCATTATGCTGATCGCCATGCTTATCTCTATAAGCCTGGTAGTGCTCGGTCACTGTGGTTTTGAAAGCATTCAAAACAAGGCAACGGTGGTGCTAGAGGGTATCGATTTTAATAAAGCCCTGATGCATGGCATGTTGAGCTTCCTCCTGTTCTCAGGGGCATTGCATGTAAACCTTGAGGACCTGGACCAGCACAAATGGATCATCAGTATACTGGCTACATTTGGTGTAGTGATGAGCACCTTTATAGTCGGAAGCATTGCCTGGATGGTTTTCCTGCTAATCGGGCTTAAGCTGCCGTTTATTTACTGTTTGCTGTTCGGAAGTCTTATAGCGCCGACTGACCCGATAGCCGTGATCGGTATTTTAAAAAAAGCGGGAGTTCCCAAAAGTCTGGAAACCAAGATCACGGGCGAAAGCCTGTTTAATGACGGCGTAGCTGTAGTTGTGTTCCTGGTTATTATGGGGATCGTTACGGGAGGCCATGACGTTACTGCCGGACACATAATGCTCCTGTTTGTGAAAGAGGCCATAGGTGGTGTGCTTTTCGGGTTGGCCATTGGCTGGCTGGCTTACCGGATGCTGAAGAGTGTAGACAATTATCAGGTTGAAGTGCTGCTCACCTTAGCGCTGGTCATGGGCGGTTATGCCTTTGCTCACGCCATCCATGTCTCAGGCCCTATTGCAATGGTGGTTGCCGGGATTTTCATAGGCAACAGAGGGCGTCTCTTTGCCATGAGTGAAAACACCAGGGAGCACCTGGATTCCTTCTGGGAGTTGATGGACGAAATATTAAATGCAGTCCTCTTCCTGTTAATTGGCCTGGAGATACTGGTGCTTACCATTAAGGGAAATTATTTAATTGCCGGCCTGATTATGATTCCGGTTGTACTGTTTGCACGTTTCATCAGCGTGGGTATACCCGTCACGTTCATGCGGCGCATAAGGGATTTCAGTCCACATGCAGTTAAAATTATGACCTGGGGCGGCCTGCGTGGCGGTATATCAGTGGCACTGGCACTGTCTCTTCCCAATGGGCCTGAAAGAGAAGCTTTATTAACGGTCACATACATCATAGTGATATTTTCCATACTGGTGCAGGGCCTGACCATTGAACGTTTTGTGTCCTCAAAACAAAATAAATGAATAAGTTTATCGATCCCAAATTGTTCAGCCTGCCTCCTTCGACAAAATTAAAACAGGTCGGCTCAAATCAATTTGACATAATCATACAACGCAAAAGCCGCATCATTATGAAGGATGGTAAAGGTGTGGTGGCGAAGGTTGACAAAATCAAACATCACGTTCCAAAAGCAAAAATAAGCTTGAGGACATCAGCCCCTGTCTGCAGCAAAACAAAGGTGTTCTTGAAAGAGCGCGGCATAAGTGTGCTGGAGTACTAACAAAACCGGGCAGGGGAAAAAGATTTACGATTTTAGAGTTACGATTGAAAGGAATTTTTTTAATAATTCTTCCGGCAGGCCGACCACGGTTGAAACATTACCCTCAACTTTTTCAACAAATGCTCCGCCGCATTCCTGTATTCCATACGCTCCCGCCTTATCCAATGGTTCGCCTGACTCAACATAATCATTTATTTCTTTTTCCGACAACTCCTTGAATTTAACTTCGGCTCTTTCATATCCCACTAATTCCTTATATATTTGCGTATCGATGACGGCCAATCCGGAAAAGACACTGTGACAGTTACCGCTGAGTTTTTTCAACATCATATATGCATTGTCAGGAGTTAAGGGCTTACCAAAGATTTCATTATCAAACATAACTATGGTATCACAGCCTATTATGACTGAATCTTTATGATTTCCTGCGACCTCTATGGCCTTGCCAAGGGCATTATCACAGACAAGTACTTCCGGTTCTGTCCCGCTTAGTTTTTCATTAAAATCTACAGGCGGGCTGACTGTAAAATTCAAGCCTAAATCTTTCAGGATATGCTGTCTTCTTGATGAAGATGAGGCAAGATATATATCTTTCGTGCTCATGATTTCATAAATAGGCCTTCGGCAACTTTGTATAAAGTGCCTAAAGTGAACCAAAGTTTGAAGTGCCTAAAGTTTCGGAGGCACTTTCACATAAACATTGAATTTTTTATACATTAAATTATAATGTTTAATAGCGGATAGCAAACAAAAATCACTTTTAACACATTTTAACAAACTGCCTGCTTATCTTGTAATCCTATCAAACTTTTTCTGAGAATTAAAGGCCATGGAAAACCAGCGATTGTATATTGCTATGGTGGGCCTCCCGGCAAGGGGGAAATCCACCATTGCAACCAAACTCAAAGAGAGCCTGATGCATGAATCGGTAAAGGCCAGAATCTTCAATAACGGCGATCTGAGAAGAAAGACAATCCGGTTTTGTTTAATTATTATAGTAACATATCACGCAACACCGGCAAAATAATGAGAAAATTTCTTCTTTTAACATTATTAATACTTTTATTTGCTCACCCATCTGCCCAGGCCAAAGAGAATTTGAAGATACGTTCCCAGACAGAGGACGAACAGGCCGTGACGGATTCCGGCCAAATCCAGACAGATTCCCGGGCAGACGACGTCAAACCGGAAGAAGCAGCAATCAGTTATTTTGATTATGAGGCACTGGCGCTTCTTTCAGTAGAGTTAAATCCGGATGAGAATCCGGATTTAGTTATATCCCTGCTCAAACCTTATAAAGACGATGAGGATAATAAAAGCTTTACCTTTTATAGCAGTTTAGGACTGGCCTATAAGAATACAGGAAGATTTAAAGAGGCTATTCCCACATATGTTCGTGCCCTGGAAATAGAGCCAAACGAACCTTCCACTCAATACTATTTAGGAATTATATATTACAAGAATAACGACTCACCCAATGCGTTAAAATATATTCTAAAAAGCTCTGAGCAAAAACCCGACCACCCCGGTGTAAAGAAATGGATTGATAAACTGACAAAGGAATTAGACATATGCAAAGCCCCCGACATAAGTAATATGAAGAGGGTTCTTAATAGAAAGATAAATGTTAACAGGCAAAAGCCTGATAGAGAAACAAGGCTGAGAATGTATATAACAAAAGATGGAGGACGAATTCAGGTCTTATCAGTTAAGAACAAAATATATTCGTATGGAATTGACAGTGATACAAAAAAGCCGGTAGATTATATAATAATTGATACTGATGGTGATGGGGTGTTTGAAAAAATAATAAATTCAAAAGGCATATTTGGAGTCCCAACCTGGGCATACACTCCGGTAAAACAGCAAGATGCACCCCCGGACAAACAGCGCCGAGGGCGAGTAAAAGGCACGGATTAAACACCGATAAAGGAAAAAGAATTCTCACGCCAAGGCGCTCCCCGGACTGGAAAGCGCCGAGGACAAGAAAGAGCGCAAAGGTTAAAAACTACAAATTTCCAATCCTCAATTCCTCACACGAAGCCACAAAGGATAAAAGCAGTTATCTTTTGTTTTACTTTTTTAAATTTCGTTTTCTTAGTGTACTCTGTGTCTCTGTGTGAAACTCGTCTTTCGCCTTTCTTCTTTTTCTTTTTCTTTGTCTTTAACAACAGTGCTTTATCCGTGGCTAAATAGTCTTTTCAATTCCTCGTCCAGTAACGGGGCTTTTGTATTCCAGAAGAATTTTTCAACGACACGAATTGCTCGGTCAGGGTCGCCATCCCATAGGTTATTGCCCCGCACCTTCTCGGACAGTCCGGCCAACTTCTCTGCCAACTCCTCCGCTCCTCCTTTAAAGAAAAAGTCTTCGTTGCCGGCTTCCAGTTCCAGCGTCTCAGGGTAAGCGAGCTTTTCGGGAACAAGTGGGAATGCCCCTGCCGCTGCGCCCTCAAGCACACTAAATCCAAAAAACTCATGATCCGCAGTAGACACAAAAACATCTGCTCCTAATAAAGCAGTTTCGTAGTCGCTGCGATCCTCCTGGTATCCCCACAGATCTATATAGTCTGCAAACTCCTTCCTGGCAGTGTTGAAGATTTCAGGGCTCTGCCTGAATTGTTCTCCCATAACACTGATCCTGAATTCGATCTTCTTCTCTTTCAAGATCCGCAGAGACTCAAAAAAGAGCTCCGGGTTCTTATCATGTTCCCACCTTGCCGCCCATATAATGCGCATAGGCCCGGGGGCTCTCTTCCCCCTCTTCTGAAATTGATGAATTCCCGGATGCCGGACAACAGATTTGTTTCGAATATCATCAACGGCTTCAAACGGCTGATAATCGGGCATACGTTTCAGGAAATCCCGGAGTTCGTCCAGGAAAATATCCTGATGGTATGAAGAGTTGAACCACACCTCTGTAGCGGCCAAAGCGGTTATGAGATTTGTCAGCACAAAATGAAAATCAAACTCCTGCGGATGCGCCACAGGGTATGTAAGCTGGTTTTCGTGAAAGTAAACTATTGATGGAAGTTTCTGTATAGACTGAGGGACAAGTCCCAGATACTCAGCAAGATTAAGCATGTCAGAACAAAAAATGATATCCCACTTTTCTCCTGCTTTTATTTTCTCGGCTGTCTGATTTGCCAGGGTTATGGCTGAATGACGCATGCGCCATTTCCATTTCCAGGGAGGCAGACTCAAGAGTGTCCATTCGTGGCAGCTTGACTGCATCCAGCCTTCGAGGAATGCCTTGTGGCTGCCGCCATTGTATGGCTCCAGTGCAAGCACTTTAAGTGTTTGTGTCATTTTTCGATTTAATTTCTGACTGCGAGGATACCTGTTCAGGCCAGTGATTATACTATAATATTGTGCCGGAAGTATGTAAAATTACCGTACTATGATCGAAACAACATTTAAAGAGGGAAAGGAACACAATGACATACAAAGCTATACTCTTCGACCTTGATGGTACGCTGCTTGATACAATTGAGGATATAGGTGATGCCGTAAACCGCATTCTGGAGCAAAACGGATTTCCTGCTCACAATATGGATACATACCGCCGGTTTGTGGGTGATGGTGCACGTAATCTTATTATCCGCGTATTGCCTGAAGATAAACGAATCGATACTATTATCCGCCCATGCCTTGATGCGTTCCTGGAAGATTATGGCCGGAATTGGAATGTGAAGACAGCACCCTACGACGGAATTCCTGAGCTGCTGGATACACTTACTGCCCGCAGACTGAAGATGGCCGTACTCTCTAACAAGCCGCACGAATATACAATAAAGTGCATGGAAGGTTTCCTGCCTGATTGGAGGTTCGATGTAGTCTTCGGCCAGCGTGATGACGTACCCAGAAAGCCGGATCCGGCAGGTGCGTTGGAAATAGCTAAGCAACTGAACATTCCGCCATCGGAGTTTCTTTATCTCGGCGACACAGAAATTGACTTGAAGACCTCTATTGCAGCGGGGATGTTCCCTGTTGGAGCGCTGTGGGGTTTTCGGTCAGCTGAAGAGTTAAGGGGAAGCGGGGCAAAGGTGCTGATTGAAAAACCATTGGATGTTATGAATCTCCTGGAATGAAGAAATTAACCACGGATAAAGCACGCCTGCCCGCCAGACTGTTAGGCGGGGATCAAACACAGATATTAAATATTCAATCCTTTTGCATGGCGGGAATTACCTCGTTACGCATTATTACCTTCTCAGCGCAATTTTCGAAAAAGTCATATCCGGAACCTGCCTCACCGATGAGATGTATCATCCTGGCCGCATCCGTAATCCTTACGCCGCCCAGAACGGTTACTCCTCTTTTAAAGAGGGGTTCAGGGTAAACACTGGCAGTGGGGCCTACAACAACGATCTCGTTTGCTTTTTTGGCAAGCTCCAGTATGGGACCGAGTGTGTGATTTACGAGTGTAACACCCGTTATAACTAATATATCTGCCTGAGGTATTATTTCCTTCAAACGGTCTGCTGATTCTATCTTGATCGTATCACCCTCGCCGACAACCTTCGGGTTTTTATCAATCACAAAAAGGTTTTTCGTAATCTCCTGAATTCTTTTTATAAATGGCGGAAAGGCCCCTACCATTGCAACGGTATCTTCGCCGGTAATCTCTACCAGATCAAGGGCATTGCCATAAGCCGAGGGTTTATACCTGCAAGTGTCATCTGCCAGCATAATAGAAGAGAGCGCATTTAATGTTGCCATGCCAACGGCTGCCTTAAGAGCATTATCATCGAGAGCATAATCCATGAGCCCTGTAATTTGCATCTTGAGCAGTTCTCCTGCGGCAGGCATCTTGGCGTGTGATCGCGGGCAACACACCGCCTCCGGTATTTCCTGAACAGGAGTATATGACATACCCGCATGACCACTGCTCAATACGACCCCGGTATAAAACACTCCTATACGGATATCTTTCGGTGTAATATCGAGTTGATTTATTATGCCTGAATCCTTAATTAAGGCTATCAACTCCCTCGCAATAGATTTACTTACATTTATATCCGGCATTTTTGTTTACACTCCTTAACACATACTCTAATTTACTCTCAAATAAATTTAACCCCATAAAACCAGGAAAAGCAAATAAAATAGTATGGTAATGCATTAAAGTAGAGTGTAAAAGGGCTTGAAAATGAATTGGGTGTTTTTATTTTGACGTAAGCAGTAATTTGGAGCAGGTTTTTGCTGGAAACCTTCTCACAAGCCCTGCCAAAAACATCCTTTAGGGCATAATATAAATTATGCAAATCAAACTAATTTTGGGGTATGATCAGGAATCGGAATTACCTTGACATTATTTATGTACTAAAATAAACTACAAACTGTATAAAAATACGCATGTTACACTCCTTTAAATTATGTACCAGCTGTTATTTATCACCACAAAAGTATTAGGTCTTATTGACCTTATGGCATGATTTTCCAGATACCCTCAAATCAAAGGGAATATGCAAGAGGAAAGTAAAGAGACCGGAATAGTAGAAACACGCAAGAGAAAATGGCCGATGATAGTTGGTATATCCATCGGTGGTGTAATCTGCATACTCGCCATCTTAGTGTCATTAATCCCTACCATCGTTTCCTCTAACATGGTAAAGAACAAGATCATAAATAATCTGGAGTCAAGCCTAAGCCGTGAAGTACAGATCGATGATATAAACATGAGTTGGTCAAGTGGCCTTGACATAAAAAATATTCATATTAAAGAGAGTTCAGATCTTCCGGGAGATACGTTTGTTAAGGTAAACAGGATACTCTGTGATATTGATTTCTTTCCGCTCATAAGCAGACAAATCAGAATAAACGATTTGATAATTGACAGCCCCGAGATTGTTTTACAGAAACGCAAGGAAGGTGTACCCGGTGACGAAGATATAAGCAAACCTGCAGCACCAACACCTGCACCTGCACCTGAAACAGTTGAAAAGCCAGTCCCTGAGATATCCAGAAAACCGGTTGAGAGGCCGAAACATACCCCCCTGGTTATTCCGGCATTTTTATTTGATACCAGAATCAAAGCAAAAATCAGTAACGGAAAATTTACGTTCATTGACCACCAGTTGCAGGAAGAAACAATTATAAGAGATCTGAATACCACCTTAAACGTCGACTCTCTGAACAGACCAATTGAGTTTAACAGCTCCTTTGACATTGAAACAAAAGGTGAAATTGAACACGCAGATATCTCCTTAAATGTATCACTGGTAAAAGACGGAGAAATCAACCCGGAAAGTGCCAGGGGTACACTTAACATGAAAACCGGTTTTGCGCAGATAGCAGCAGATTTTGATATGGCAAAGTTTATGGGCGAAGGTGGTATAGGCCTTGATTTCTCCATGGACGTAGACCTGGAAAAACTTACCAATAAACTTGGAGGAATACTGGGCGTGCCTGAAGGTATGCAGATAGAAGGAGCTATCTCCTCGGAAATTAAGGCTGAGGGGCAGCTTGAAAAAGTGATAGGCATAGACGGAAATACAGAAATAACAAATCTGAACATTACCGGTGGACTGCCCGGGGATAATCCTATACGACAACCAAGCGTTAAACTAATCCAGAATGCAGATATCGATATATCCAACGACAAAATTACAGTCCACAAAATCAGTATTAAAACAAACTTTGCAGAACTATTCCTTGCAGGCCTGGCCACAGATATTAAGAACGCAAGAGATTTAGATCTTAAAATCTTCCTGAACCTGGATATAACAAAACTAATGAGCGAAGTTGGCGGACTGCTGCCTGAGAATATTGAAGTTGCTGGAAACGTACAATCAAGTATAAAACTTAAAGGCCGGCAAAGCAGGCTGGAAGTAAAAGGCACGACAGATTTAAAAAACTTATTTGCAAAGATGGGGACAGTTGGCCCTATAAAGGAACCGGAGATTCAAGTTATACACGATATGAAATACAATTTACAAAATAGTAATCTCGAGATAAATAACCTCAGCGTGAAAACAAGCTTTGCAGAAATAAAGTCTTCGGGTACTTTAAATAAAAACAGAGAAATCGACTTAAACATGCTTTTGTCAAGTGATGTTGAAAAGCTCACACAGAATCTCCAAAGTATTGTAGCTTTACCTCAGGGCCTGAACGTTAATGGCAAGATTGCTGCTGATATTATTACAAGCGGCTCTATCGAAAAAGAATTAAAACTAAGCGGAACCACGATTTTACACGGTATTACTGCAACTGGAGGGCCTCTTAAGAATAACAGGATATCTAATCTCGACCTTAAACTTTTACATACACTGGATTATAAAATTAAGGAAGATTCTGTATATATCAAGCAAATGGATATCTCATCTGATTTCCTGGAAATGAAATCAAAAGGAGGAATAGCAAATCTAAGCAAGGAGAAGAATATTGATTACGAACTTTCCCTGAACATGGATCTGGATAAAACAACCGCTCAATTTGCCGAGATGTTTCCATCAGAAGTTAACATGACAGGAAATGGTATCGTTGATCTAGACATAAACGGTAAGCTATCAGCAAAAGAAAACGAGAACTTATATGAGCAAATGAATATACATGGAAGTATATCCATGGACAAGATCAAATATGATGCATATGAAATAAAAGATTTTAAAACAAAACTCCTACTGGATGATGGGTTCTTTACAACAAAGGATTTCGCTTTTATTATAAATGAAGGCCCGGGCACCGTATCGGCAAGCGCAAACCTTAAGGAGGAAAAACCTTCTTTAGTCTTTGATATGAAATTATCAGACATGCTTATTAATCAAAATATGGATATACTTGCATACATAGTCCCGGTCCTTGCAGCTCCGGATGGCAAGATATCAGGCAAACTAAGTATGATGTTCAACGCAAAGGGTAATGGGCTGAACTGGCAGGATGATTTAAGCAAAAGTCTTAACGGTCAGGGAGAAATTGATATTAAAGATGGCCACATAAAAGGAGGCAAGATAACATCCAAGATCCTCAAGACTTTCGGTAAGGGAGGAGAATACGAATTCGATAATATCTCTACCAGGTTTGTAATTAACGATAGCAAAATATTTAACGATGATATAAGCATCAACGGCAAAGACTTTAACATTGGCTTATCAGGATGGACTTCATTCGACGGACGATTAGAATATTCTGCAGATGCCCAGGTAATGGGTGATCTTATAGGCGGAGATGTCAAAAGGATACTCGGCAGCATGAGCAAGGACTCAAAATTACCAATAGTAGTCACGGGAACAGTAAGCAAACCCAAACTTGCATTTAAATGGCCAAAACCCCAGGAAATTGGTAATATCCTGCAAGGAATATTAGGTGGTTCCAAGGACTCAAAACAACAAACTGAGAGTACAGGTGAACCGACGCAAACAGAGACAACAGTAGCGGCAAAAGCAGAAAAAGAAACACCGCCGGAAAAAGAGAAATTAGAAGATATTGGGAGGAGACTCCTTAAAAGTCTCTTTAAATAAAATTTATATTAAGCGTATATCAACAGTATAAAAATTATGAACTGGCTCGATTTCACTCTAATAGGAGTTATAGCAACCGGGACCTTCTTTGGGATAATAACAGGCCCTCTCTGGCAAATTTACAGACTCTCTTCAGTTGCAATATCTGCGGCTGTCGCTTTCTTACTCCGTAACCTGACAGGCAGTATATTAAGCGGCATATTCAACCCTGAAATATCTGTTGCATTGGGCTTCGCAATTGTCTTCGGCGTTATCTTAATCGCAACATATGCAATAGGTAACCTTTTCAGAGGATTTCTTACAAAAAGGAAATTTGGATTCAGTGGAAGGCTTATTGGGGGAGCTATCTCATTCACAAAAACCGTTTTAACGTGCGGGATAATTATAGCGGGAATTTCATTCTGGGGGAACGAGCGGACAGGGGAAGCAATTGGCAATTCCCTGGTCGCAAATAATATCGAAAAAGTAACAAAGAAAACGATTCCCAGGGTCCCACAGTCTGTTAAAGATATGTCAATAGTTGAGAAAAAGATTGGCGAGAAGAAGATTAGTGAGAAAAAACAAAATTAATTTCTAAGGGGAGTAATAAATGACAAAGTCACAGAAACCAGAAAGCCCTAAACAGGGAAAACCAGATGCAGGCAAAAAAGACCAGGCACTGGACAGAGCGGTATCGCAGATTGAAAGACAATTTGGTAAAGGGACAATAATGCGTCTCGGAACGGACGAGAAACTTGATGTACCGGTAATATCCACCGGTTCGCTTTCTCTTGATCTTGCCCTCGGTGTGGGTGGAGTGCCACGTGGCAGGGTAATAGAAGTCTTTGGGCCTGAAGCATCAGGAAAGACCACCCTGACACTTCATATCGTTGCCAATGCACAAAAAAGCGGAGGCACTGCAGCCTTTATAGATGTTGAGCATGCCCTTGATCCTGACTATGCAAAGATGCTGGGCGTAAACCTTGACAGCTTACTGGTAAATCAGCCCGATACAGGTGAGCAGGCATTGGAAATTGCCGAACTCTTAACGAGAAGCAATGCAATTGATGTAATTGTCGTAGACTCCGTCGCCGCCCTCGTACCAAGAGCAGAACTTGAGGGACAGATGGGAGACTCACATGTCGCATTGCAGGCCAGATTAATGTCGCAGGCGCTCAGAAAACTTACTTCCGTAATTTCCAAATCAAGAACATGTCTCATATTTATCAATCAGATACGTGAGAAAATAGGAGTGATGTTTGGTAACCCGGAAACAACTCCCGGCGGCAGAGCATTAAAGTTCTATTCCTCTGTCAGGATTGACATCCGTAGAATTGGCAGTCTCAAGGATGGAGAACGTATTATCGGAAATAGAGTAAGAGCTAAGATTGCAAAGAATAAAGTTGCTGCGCCATTCAGAAAAGCAGAGTTTGACATAATGTTTAATCAAGGTATTTCCAGGTCCGGCAATGTTATTGATCTTGGCGTTGAAGAACAGGTAATAGAAAAAAGTGGAACATGGTTCTCATATGGAGAGATGCGCCTTGGACAGGGAAGAGAAAACAGCAAAAAATTTATCGACAGCAAGCCTGAGTTACTTCAGGAAATTGAACAGGCAATAGCCAAAAAGATGGCAGAAGCTAAATGAAACACATTGACTCATCGAATAAAAATTAGTAGAATGAAGGTTTAAGTAAAGATTTCTCAGTTTAAATAAATTAGTTATGAGGTGATAATTAAATGATTGGTATTTCAAAGTTGTATTGCAACACCGTTGAACCTTCTGATGCACTAAGGTATGGCAGGGATTCAAACAAACTGCCTTCACACCTTTTGCAATTCTCCAAGGATAAAAAACCCGTAGTTGTATGGAACGTTGGGCAGAGATGCAATCTTAAATGCGTACACTGCTACTCTCAATCAAAGGATATTGAATATCCGGGTGAACTAAATACAAAAGAGGCAAAGGCTATGCTTGACGGCCTCGCAGAATTCGGTGCACCGGTAATCCTCTTTTCAGGGGGAGAGCCCCTAATGAGAGAAGATTTAATGGAGCTGATAACATATGCCAAAGATAAAGGTTTGAGAGCCGTTATAAGCACAAATGGTACCCTGATTACTGAAGAAAAAGCAGAAGAATTAAAGCAATTCGGCCTTTCGTATGTCGGAATAAGCCTTGACGGTTTAAGGGAAACCAACGATAAGTTCCGGGGTATTGAAGGAGCATTTGACGATGCACTGCAGGGAATCAGGAATTGCCTGAAACTGGGAATAAAAGTAGGGCTCCGTTTCACCATTAATAAAAGAAACGCACAGGACATCCCCGGAATATTTGAACTCATTGAAAAAGAAAAAATCCCAAGGGTCTGTTTTTACCACTTAGTCTATTCCGGAAGAGGCTCCAGATTGATGGAAGAAGATTTGACACATGAGGAAACCCGCAATGTTGTTGACCTGATTATAGACAAGACAAAGGAAGCACATGAGCGCGGACACAAGATAGAGGTTCTGACGGTAGACAATCATGCCGACGGGCCGTATATATATCAGAGATTGCTTAAGGAAGACCCGAAGAGAGCGGCTGAAGTACTTGAACTGCTGGAGTGGAACGAAGGAAACAGCTCCGGACACGGGCTTGCCTGTATAAGCTGGGACGGCGCCGTGCATGCCGACCAATTCTGGAGAGAGTATACATTCGGGAATGTACGTGAACGAAAATTCGGAGAAATCTGGGAAGATAAATCAAATTCACTCCTGGCAAAGCTAAAAGATAAAAAACACCATGTCAAAGGCCGCTGTTCCAAGTGTAAGTGGCTTGATATATGTGGCGGAAACTTCAGGGCACGTGCAGAGGCATACTATGGCGACAAGTGGGAACCTGATCCGGCATGTTATCTGACAGATGAGGAAATCGGCCTACTCGTAGACGAACCTCTAACAGTCAAATAAATTATTAAAATTAAAGCCCATGTTTCCTATTTGTAAAAAAAGAAAACATGGGCTTTTTCACTTTAGTGGAATATGTAACTCAACCCACCAGGATTTCCTGTACCTTTGAAACTCCTTTGCCTAACTCTATCTTATAACCGTTTTCATGCAGACATTTCTCAACGGCAGAGATTGCCAGAACTATATCAAATTCGTTAACATAGCCCATATGTCCAATCCTGAATATCTTGCCTTTTAATTCATCCTGTCCGCCAGTTATCGTAACCCCGGCTTCATCCCTCAATTTCTTAATAGCTGAATCAATGTTTATTCCCTCGGGGGCTATTACAGATGTCAGGACATTACTCGATGCATCACCCGCAAAAAGCTCAAGCCCCAGGGCTTTTATGCCCTCTCTTGTTGCATGGGCCAACCTCGCATGCCTGGACCAGACATTTTCAATCCCTTCTTCCCTGATCATTGACAAGGCCTTACCCGCCGCCATAATAAGAGTGATTGCGGGTGTATATGCTGTGGTTTTGCTGCTTAGCGCTTTCTGCATCTTCTTAAAACTCCAATAGTACTTTGGCAAATCAGACTTCTCAATTGATTTCCACGCACTCTGTGCAACACATACAAAGGCCAGTCCCGGAGGAAGCATACAACCCTTCTGAGAACCGGTAACTGCAATGTCAATACCCCAGTCATCCATCATTAGCGGATGGACACCAATTCCTGATATAGCATCTACTACCAGTAATAAGTTATGGCCTTTAACGACCTTTGCTATGCCCTCAATATCGTGAACCACACCGGTTGAAGTTTCGCTTAGTGTAACGAATACCGCCTTTACATCTTTTTCCTTTTTTATTGTATCATCCAGAACGTCAGGATCTACGGCCTTTCCGTTTTCTACATCAACAGGTACAACGTTTACGCCAAAGGTTTCGCAAATTTGCGCCCATCTTTCACCAAACTTACCGCCCCTGACTACCACAGCTTTGGCACCCTGAGACAGGGCATTGACAACACACGCCTCCATTCCACCTGTACCGGAAGATGCGAACGTAAATACCTCTCCCTCTTTGGTCTGGAAAATATATTTTAAATCTTCCGACACACTGGAGAAAATCTCTGAGAACTCGGAAGTTCTGTGATGGATCATCGGGCTTGCCTCTGCCAGAACTACGTCCGGTGGTATCTGTGTGGGGCCCGGTGTAAATAAATAAGTCTTCTTCATAATTTAATGTTCAGGAATTACAATTCCGGACACAGATTGTACCGCTTTCTGTACATATCTGCTGAAATCTGCGTCCTGTTTAATTTAATATAAATTCGCAGAGATTCTAATACAAAAGGTGTTTATAATCAACTATTTTTAAATACTTGACTGAAAATGGAAAAACATTTAATCTAGCAAATATTAAGAAATGAGGCTTTTATACATTTGCATCACAAATTATCATGATATTAGATAAAATCTATTCACACAAACTTAAAGAGGTGGAAGAGGCTAAAAAGCTTGTCTCAATAGAATCTTTGAGAGAAAGATGTAAAGGCTCCCCACAAACAGGGAAATTCAGCAGGGCAATCAGGAGAGATAATGGGATTAAGTTTATTGCCGAGGTCAAAAAGGCATCGCCTTCTGCAGGGATAATAAGGGAAGATTTTAATCATGTCAACATAGCGATGGAATATGAAGCAGGAGGTGCATCTGCAATATCAGTTCTGACCGATAAAAAGTTTTTCATGGGAGACATAAAATATCTTTCCGAGATTAAGCAGTTAGTCAACGTACCTGTCCTGAGAAAAGATTTTGTAATCGACCCATACCAGATATACGAAGCCAGGGCTGCCGGCGCTGATTCGATCTTACTGATCGCAAGGATTCTCACAAAGGAACAGATTGACACATTTCTCGCTCTCGCTCACGAACTGGAGATGGAATGCCTGGTTGAGGTTCATGATAAAGACGAATTAGAGAAGGTAGTGGAAACAGAGGCGGCAATTATCGGTATCAATAACAGAAATCTTGACACCCTAGAGACTAGCCTTGAGACGACATTTCAACTCCATCCCCTTATCCCGAAGGGAAAGATTATAGTAAGTGAAAGCGGAATCAAGACAAGGGCAGATATTCTGAAGCTTGAAGAAGCCGGCATTGATGCAATATTAATTGGTGAAACCCTAATGCGCAGTAAAGATATATTTCTGAAGACAAAAGAATTATTTGGCAACTGATTCAGGAATTCAGGTATTAGGGAATTTAGGAATTTCTTAATTCTTCCCTGCCCCCGTCCGATCCGGCACAGGCGGCCGCCAGCTTGCCCGCCGATCTGTTAGGCGGGAATTCTTAAATTCCTCAATCATTATTATTTGACATAAGAGAAAACCACAGGTAAGCAAAATATACTTCACTTCTGTGAAATAGTATGTTTAAATATGTACCTTCAAAAAGATTATTTAAATTCATAAATTAAGAGGATATTTCCATGAGAAAAAAAAGTCTTTTGATTTCAACAATAATAGTTACGTTTTTTTCATTCTGGCTGACATTTAATGATAATGCCATGGGCATGAGACATGACGCCGAGGCAGGAATACAACTGGACATGATCAGGGAAAATCTCGCTACCTATTCAAAGATGAAACCGACAGATGCAAGAGAATACTATGAAGAGGCACTCGATGAGCTCTATGCATTGACCGAAATGTTTGCAGGTACAGAAGAGGCGCTGGAAGCGAAATTTTACATTGGGGCGACACACAACCAATTAGGCAATAATGATGACGCCATCGAATACTTTGATGATGTATTAAACTTTAAGGATGAAATCAATCAGAATTTCCAGGCAAGGTTATTATATTTTAAGGCAAAAGCCCTTTTAGGAAGCGGCAGAATAGAGGATGCAAAAGATGTCATAGCGGAACTAAGGATAATCGAACCCGGCGCAGCCAATGCCTTCGGCAAGGAATTGGGCGGTACTATGAGGATCGGAATGACGGCCCCGGATTTTCACACTAAGGATTTTGAAGGAAACCCGGTAAATCTGTCACTATATGAAGGGCAGATTATTATCATGAACTTTTGGGCAACATGGAATGACCAATGTCTTAAGGAATTGCCGGAGATAAAGAAGTTGTACAGAAAACTTAAGGGCCCTGATGTTCAATTCATTGGAATCAGCAGTGATGATAACGTTGATGATTTAAAAGGCTTTGTCAGGCAGCATAATATAGAATGGCCTCAAATATGTGAAGAAATGCGATACAAAGGTATGATGTCCAAATTGTATGACGTAAATAGAATACCCATAATGTTCGTACTGGATCAAAAAGGCAAGGTTCAGTACATCGGAAACAAGAAGAAAAAGATTGAACAAATCGTTACTACCCTGATTGTCAGAGCACAAAAGAAATCTGGAAATTAATTAAAAAAACCGTTATAGCATAGTACCAAGCTAAACAGCAGAAGCAGGTTTATAACTCTGGCTCACAAAGAGGTCGCAACTGCATATGCCGTCTTTCTCTATCTCCTCCACGTGGTATTCACACGGACAGATAATCTTTGCATCCGTCTCTTTATTGTCAGAAAGCATTCTGCACGGACAATAAAAAAACCCGTTCTTTGATTTCCTCTTTGCCAGAGCCTTGATTATCTTATCCACATGTTTCGAATCCGGGTTCAGTTCGTAAGGACCGGACTCGGCATAGTCTTCGACTAATTTTCGAGCATCTGCTTCTAATTGTACCATTCCATCATCCAAGGCAATTACCCCTCCCCATTTTTTATTAAAGTGTTCCTGTATTTGTACTCTAGTGGTTCATTGATTGTGAAAAATTATATATTATGAAAAAGGATTTGCAAGGTAAAAGAGATTGGTTTATTCTTAAGAATATGCTGATTGAAAACGTACTTGGAAAAGACGGAATTATCGCAAATAAATTAGATTCTTACGAGCTCAGGCCCCAACAGATGGATATGGCCCTGACAATTGAGAAGTCTATTGAAGAGAACAAGCATCTTATTATTGAAGCAGGAACCGGGGTAGGCAAAAGCATGGCATATCTTATTCCGTTTATATTCTGGACTGTCAGAAACAAGAAAAAGGTTGTCATTTCAACGTATACCAAGACTCTGCAGGAACAATTAATAAAAAAGGACCTCCCATTCCTTCGCAATGCCTTAAGGTCTGCCAATGATAATACCCGCCAGAATGACTTGCCCGGGCAGGAAAATAAATTTGACTTTTCTTATACCCTTTGTGTTGGCGGGCAAAACTACTTGTGCTTAAGAAGATTTAATCAGTTGCAAATGCACGGCCTTATTGACACAAAAAAAGAAGTCAAAGAACTTCAGAAAATAATCCAATGGGAAGTGCAAACAAAGAACGGCCTGAGATCAGAACTCGATTTCGAACCATCACAGTCAGTATGGAGTAAAGTATGCAGAGAATCCGATCTTTGCTTTGGGAAGAAGTGTATTTTTTATGATGATTGCCACTATTACAAGGCACGAAGAAGAGAATATAAAGCCCATATCCTGGTTACAAACCACCATCTGTTTTTTGCAAACCTGGTAAACGCAGGCCGTGTCTTGCCGGATTTTGATGCCGTAGTCTTCGATGAAGCTCAGACACTGGAAGACGTCGCCACCAGTTACTTCGGTATAGCAATATCAAATTTCAAAGTCAAATTCCTGCTCGATTCCATCCTGAACCCAAAAACCGGAAAGGGATTAATAACAAGACTTTTTAAACCATCAGACAAAACGGTAGCTGCTATCCGGGAAACATTAGATGAGGCAAGGCACGCCAGCGATCTTTTCTTCTCTGAGATTACCGAAAAATACGGTACAGGCAGCAAAACCACCCGAATTCGTAAAAAAGGTGTCATTAACAACTATCTAAGTAAACCTCTGTCTAATCTTTCAGGAGCGCTGGAATCACTATTGAACCTGGTTACGGTGGAAGAGGAACGGTTGGAAATCTTCGCTTTTGCAAGTCGGTGCAGAGAAACTAATAAAAACATTTCTATCATCATAAATCAGGAACTGGAAGAGTATGTCTATTGGGCAGAAATTGAGAAAAGAACAAACTCGCTCGGACTCTCAAACCATAAGTACTCAAGATGCTCTCTTTTTGCAGCACCAATAAATATTGCTGAGGATTTTGAGAAGCAGATATTTGATAAGATCAGGCCTGTAATCCTTACTTCAGCAACACTTTCAGTAAACGGAAATTTCAATTACATAAAGGAACGGCTGGGAATACCGGACTGCACGCCTGCCGGACATTTCCACAATGAAGAATCCGATTCTGACATAGCAAGCGGTGGGGATTTTAGTGAAAAGATCATAGGGTCTCCATTTAACTTTTCAGAAAATGCGCTCATCTACGTTCCCGACAATATCCCGGATCCAAATCAGGAACCTGATGCGTACAGACATAATATTACAAAACAGATAAAAGAAATAATCTCCCTGACACAGGGAAGAGCTTTTATTCTATTTACGAGTTTTGAGATGCTTAACGCTGTATATGAAAAAATTGAAGATGATATGGATACATACACTTTGTTCAAACAGGGCGATAAGCCAAGGTATCAATTGCTTGAGGAGTTCAAGGCCAGTCAAAAACCTGTCCTTTTTGGCACGGCCACATTCTGGCAGGGAGTTGATGTGCCCGGTGAAGCCCTGAAGTGTGTAATAATAACCAAACTACCCTTTGCCGTTCCCAGTGATCCGATAATTGAGGCGAGGATGGAACTGCTTAAAGCCCAGAACAAAAACCCATTTATGGACTACCAGGTACCACAGGCAATTACATTACTGAGGCAGGGATTTGGCCGCCTTATCAGGACAGCCACTGACACGGGTATAGTTGCAATCCTGGACCCCCGCATCAAGAGTAAGTTTTATAGCAGGCACTTCCTAAACTCACTTCCCGGTTGTGAAAAAACGTCTGACATAAAAGACATTAAAAACTTCCTGGCCTTAGCAACTGCCAACTAATAAGAAATTGATCCCGTTTGCAGATTCGGGTCTGCATTATTCAGATGCAGCCCGACACTTTAAGCTTATTCTATGTTTGCGCCGACAACAGCAGCCATCTGCATCATGTCGATCGTCTGGCCTTCTTTCATATTTGTAAGGTCAGTGACCTTACCTGATTTGCTTTTGGAATTTGTGTTTTTGAAGATCGAGAGTAATTTAGCATCTGCCACAATGTACTTGCCTGCATTCTCAGGCTTTCCATTTTCTGTCTTTGTCTGAAGTTTATTCGCTTTAATATAGTCCCATAGTTTCTTGGTGATCTCTGTCCTAGGAAGTTCTCTTACTCCCAGAAAATCTGCAAGATCATTTTTCAACTTTACCGGCTTACTCAATCCTTTTGCTTCTGCCATTTCTCACTCCTTCATGATTTGGGTTTAAATAAAATTATCTCCAAGGACAGATCTTCTGCCCGTTTTATCCCCCCCCCTCAGATAACAGTTGAATATACAGATGCCGTATATTTCCAATATCATAGACATAGTTTACATAACTTCAATACAATTCTTTTAAACAGGCTTTCTAATAAACCTGACTTTCACCTAAACATTAAAAAATGAATAATTATCACCGCAACCGGCAGGCAGGGGCGGGCAGGAACGCAATGAGCACAAAAGAGATAAAGAGTGATGAAAGAAAAAGATATGGAATGTAGAAAATACAACATTTAAAAAAATAATCACACAAAGACGCAGAGATCACTAAGAAAACGAAGTTAAAAATAAAACAAAAGATAAGAGCTTTTACCCTTTGTGTTCTTCGTGGCTTCGTGTGAGGAATAATAATTTATCTTTAATTTTTTTAGAAAATCTCTCGCTTTTGTGTTAGACTAAAAACCATTGACCAAAACACTATGGGTTTAAAATGAAGAAGAATTTCAAATTATATGGGATCATTATATTTGTTGTCGCGGTAGTGATACTTTCAATAAGCATCACTAATTTCCAGAAACAGTCTACCCTCTTACGTGAGGAGATATTTGATAAATGCAAGATGATTGCCTTGGAACTTAAGCACATGCGAGAGTATCTGGCAGAAACAATGGCAACTGCAAATATGGAGCATAATGAAACAACCAGAATGTTCATGCCGGCAATGGCAGGAAATGAGATTGGTAAAAAGTTTTATAATGAAACAGGGTATCAATTAAGACAGGTCAGTTCAAAATATAGAAACCCTAAAAACAAGCCTGATAGCTTTGAGCAAATAGCCCTGACTGAATTCGAGAAAGACAAGAACCTCTCTGAATATAAAGGTGTTGAGAAGATGGGCGGCCAGAAAGTGCTGAGATATCTTATCCCCCTCTACATAGAGGAAGCATGTCTTAAATGTCACTCCGCAAAGGAAACCATACCGGAAATCATACAGGAGGATTATCCCGAAGACAAGGCCACGGACTACGTGTTTGGAGACCTGAGAGGCGCCATATCAGTAGCAGTCCCCATAGACAGGGCAGAAGCTGAAATCAAAGAGAACCTGATACATATGACCATTGTAACTACAATAGGAATGGTATTCCTGGTAACCTTTGTCTACATTGCGATGAATATTACAATAAAGATGTCAGATAAAAAGAAATCAAATTAAGTAGGACGCAGATGATCATAGATAAAAAATAATTTTTATTTAGTTTCTTAACTCAGCCTAAATCCTAATCTGTGTTTATCCGTGTCCAAAATTGAGACTCCTCACAATGCAACCACGCATAGAAATCCTGGACAAGTTAAAAACACACGTCTTTAAAACATTATCAGCACATTATCAATCCCTGGATAACTGCAAATACGCGGACTTAAGACTCGGAATCAGCGAATTCAAATCAGCCAGTTCTGAGAATGGACAATCAAAGGATGTTACGGATGATTATGATGCCTCATTCAGTGTCAGGGTTATTGCAGGAGAAATGTCGTCCTGGGGATTTTATGGCCAGTCCCTGGGCAGAAACGATTTAAAGATTAAGAAAATAACCAGCCTGATTATAACCGCCATAAATACAGCCTATGAGCGGGCGATGGCCAACGCAAAGAAAAAGTCAGAGTTTAAGAAGAAAGCCGATTCATTAACAGAAGTCAGGCTCGCAAAGATTAAGGTTTGTCAGGATACGGTACCGGCAGATTTCGAAATAGACCCGCGAAAAATTCCCCTTCACAAGGTATTAAAGACGAGCATGGATGTTTCCCGGCAGATGAAGGAGCTTGATCCGTCTGTATTATATACGGCTACCGGAATAAAGACCGGCATAACCAGGGAGTTATTCTGCAGTTCTGAAGGCGCAAATATAGACCAGTCACTGCCGCTGACTCAGGGTGTTGTCTACGTGTCCGCACGGAAGGGAGAATCAAGTCCGGAAGTCTGTTATGATTATATTGGCGATTTAAAAGGATGGGAAATAATTGAGGGTAAAAACTGTTTTAACTTAAGTTTTCTTGATTTTGCACTTGAGAGGACAAAGGAGACTATCGAACTGTCGGGAGCAGAGTTTCTTAAAACCAGCAAAGGTGAAGTTGTCGTTGTAACTGACCCTCACTTTAATACACTTCTCGTACACGAAATCGTCGGACACCCTACCGAATCAGACAGGATATTGAAAATGGAAACTGCCTACGCAGGCAGGTCCTGGCTTTATAAGAGCAGGGATGAAAATCAGTTGGGAAACCGGATAGCATCGCCCCTCGTAAATGCATTCTCAGATCCTACCGTGATGGGATATGGATATTATAAATACGATGCCGAGGGAACACCCGCCAGACGCATAGACGTGATTAAGGATGGTATTCTTAAGACTTTCCTGAATGGACGTGAACACGCCGCAATCCTTGAACACGAACCGAATGGTTCAATGAGGGCAACTACATCAGCAATGGTGCCAATAGTCAGGATGACAAATACCGCATTTGGCCCCGGCAAAAAGAATCCAAAAAGCATAATCAAAGAAGTAAAGAACGGATATTACATCGTCAGCCACAGAATTCCGTCCATAAGCGAATCCAGAGAAAACTTCAGAATCTCTGCTAAAAAGGTTTACAAGATTGAAAATGGCAAACTCGTCAAGTTGTACAGAGGCGGCGGCATAATGGCAAATTCAAAAGAGTTTCTCATGAGTGTTGATGCAGTGGGGAATGATTTCAAAATGTATCCTATTCCAAACTGTGGAAAGGGACAACCAATGCAAATCATGAGAGTTGGAAACGGCGGACCGACACTCCGGGGCAAGGCAAGGCTGGCAGGTTGTTGAACCTTATCCTCCCCTTGTGGAAGAGAAAAAAAGAAGTTCCCACGCAAAGCCGCTCCCCGGACAAAAAACGCCGAGGACAAGAAGAACGCAGAGAAATTTAAAAACAACCAGAGCCAAATAAACAAAACCATTCGCAGTGAGCCATTAGCGATGAACTATATACTTTAATACCTTAATTCCATAATTCCCAAATCCTTTAATTTTATTTGTAATTTACAATGATAAAAACAGAAGATCTACGAAGAGCCGTTGCCGATGCGCTTAAATACATAAGGAAGCATAAGGACGTTATCGATGCAGAGGTATTTGCATCATGGAACGACCTGATAACGATAAGGCTTAACTATACGTCCGATATCCCCTGCAATGGAGTACACGAACCCAAGTCTATTCAATCGTATGGACTCGGAATACTGGCCACGTTCAAGAAAGGAAGCAAAATTGAAGTTGGGTTTGGATCAGTCACAAACGATTTAACGAAAGAGGGAGTTCTTGATGCCTTGATGAAGGCGAAAAGAAACAGGGTGTATGACCCGGATTTCAAAACACTACCCGATCCAATAGATAAACCATCCCTGAAAAACTATCATGACAATAGCGTCATGAAAATCAGCGAAAAGGATACCGTTGACTTAGGATGGAAAGCACTTGATGGCTCTCTTAAAGCCCTTAATAATAGAGGACATAAGAAATCAATCATTATCGGTGGAGACGTCACCATCCTGAGAGAAAGAATGGCCATAAAGACTACAAAAGGGATAGATGACTTTGATGAAACAACCAGCCTTACTGCAAATATAACTGCAATGATCGAGAACAAAAATGTTAAGGGTACGGGATGGAGTATGGGCACGCACCTTGCAGCATTCAAGCCGGAAGCAGCAGGGAGAGAAGCGGCAGAGAGTGCAATGAAAACAATTGGCGGAAGGAAAATAGGGTCTGGTAAACACAATGTGATTTTTGGAAACCAGCCCCTTACTGACATTGCTTCAAACGTACTGATACCATCATTAGACCTATCGTCAGTCAATGCCTCCAACACACCATTCCTCGGAATGCTGGGGCAGGAAATAGCATCGCGTAACTTAAATATATACGATGACGGCTCCATAAAGGGAGAAACAGGCAGTAGGAAAATTACTTGTGAGGGAGTACCAACAGGAAGGACTGACCTTATCAAGAATGGCACACTTATCGGCTTCCTGGCAGACAATTACTTCGCAAGAAAATTCAAAAGCAATCTGTACAATCCGATACCAAGAAACGGCTTCAGATACTCAACAAATGGCAGGGATTATAAAAATAAGGCCGGCATTTCTCCAACAAACGTGGTAATAGAAGGAAACAACGGGACTACCAGAGACAACTTACTTAAACAGGTAGACAACGGCGTCTATATAGGCAGGATATGGTACACCTATGCAATCAATGGATTAGCCATGGGTGATTTTACGAGTACTATAATCGCAGATTCTTTTTCCATAAAGGACGGAAAGATTTCCAGTCCTTTAAAGCCTAACACCATCAGGATAAACACAAACATAAAACATATACTTAACAACATAATCGGAATCACAAAGAAGAAGAGGTCTACATTGGTGTGGGGGTCAGGGGAAGTAGTGATCGCCCCGGAGGTCGCGGTGAGTAATGTACAACTGGATAACATAGCCGGGTTCCTCGGCTAAATAAAAATCCCCCTTGCTTGAATGTCCATGTCGAAGCAAAGGGGATTTGCTGTTTTTAGTAATATCTATTTTCTTAATATTAAATATCCAATCCTATCTGATATCCCTCATGCATTGCATCATGGATGTTCCTCGGCACCTTTGCATCACCTATAAGGTGAACTTCATTTACCAAACCCCTTGCCTTATGAAAAAAATCATTCGCAGGATTAAAGCCGCTTGCGTTAATGACTAAATCAGCTTTAAGAGCCACCTTCTTTCCGGTGTCATCCTCAATTATTACTTTATCCTCTGTTATTTCCAGAAGCTTACTATTTAGGCAGAACTGAACGCCATATTCCTCAAGCTTGTTCAACAGGATTGTCCTGTTAATCAGATCCATATCGCGTGCAACCGACGGGAGTTTCTCAACGAGTGTTGCATTCTTACCTTTTTCTGCTATACACTCCGCAATTTCTGAACCTATAAAACCAGCGCCAATAACTACGTTATTTTCTCCCGGTTCTTTCTTTCCGAATAACACAACGCCCGGCCCGTCCACTTCTCTTCCCTCGGCAACAGGTACGGTTATTTTCTTGAGCTTAATCCCCGTCGCTATGATAAGGACATCAGGAGAGTTGTTTTTCAAGGATTCCTCATCTATTGCAGTTTCCATCTTAACATCTACCCCGGATTCTTTAAGTTGGTTTGAAAGATAATCCAGCATTTTTATCCAGGGTGTTTTTCCCGGTGCCTTCGGCGCTGCCTTCAGATGACCACCCAGCTTAGGCCCCTTCTCCAACAAAGTAACATCATGGCCTCTTTCAGATGCCGTAAGGGCTGCCATTATTCCACCGGGACCGCTACCGGCAATAAGTACTTTCCTTTTAACAGTTGCTTCTGAGCTGACACTTTCGCTCTCTCGCCCAACTCTGGGATTAACCGTACAATCAGCGCCAAGCCCCTTCATAACACGGTCGTTACAATTTGCGCATGAAACACACTCAATAATATCACCGATCTTTTCTGAACGGGCCTTCACCGCAAGATCGGGATCACTAAATAACGCTCTATCAACCGCTACAGCATCCGCATTCCCAGATGCAACAGTATCCTCAAGTATTTGGACGCTGGTCATCTTTCCGGTAACAAATACCGGAATGGAACTCCCACCCTTAATATCCTTACATTGTTGAGAGGTACCGCCCTCAGGAGACCTCATTGCAAAGAGGCCGTCACCATTAAAGAATGATTCCGGAGTACCGCAGGTTACTGACAAATAAGCAACACCACCTTCTTCGAGCTTTCCGGCAAAAGTCTTCGCCTCATCTAATGAGAACCCATCATCAAGAAGTTCGTCTGCCATTAACTGGTATCCTATCGGGAAGCCATCTCCCAGCACTCCTTTTATTGATTCTATTATGCCTAAAGGTAATTTCATTCTTCCTTCAAGGTCACCCCCATATTTGTCATTTCTCTTATTCGTTCTTGGGGAAAGAAACTGGCTCAACAGATGGCCATATCCTCCACCCACTTCAACCATATCAAAACCGGCCTTTTTTGCCAGAATAGCCGCATTTGTAAAAGAGGTAATCGTCGCATTTATATCGTCATCTGTCATAGGTGCAGAAACTATATTTCTCCTTGTGCATGGACACGTAAAAGAAACGTCTGATGCAGATACTGGATTTGAACCCATAGCAAATCTTCCACCATGCTGAAGCTGCAATACTGCGAAAGCTCCATTTTTCTTGATACCTTCTGCCAGCTCGTTAAGTCCTGATAAATATGTATCATCACTGGCCATAAGCTGTGATAAATAAATCCTGCCTCTATCTTCGACTGCAGCTCCCTCAACCACAACCAGTGAGGCACCTCCTTTGGCCCTTTTTGCATAATACGAAACCATTTTACCTGTAACATAACCTTTTGTACTACTAAAGCCCGTAGGCATAGCCGACATTGTAATACGATTTTTCAATAAAAACCCTTTCAGGTCTATAGGCTCAAACAAGTGTTCAAACTTCATCAATCCCCTCCTAGAAATTAAAACAAACATAAAATAACGGCACGATATTAACCTCAAAAAATAACAGAATCAAATCAAAAATCCACCATCAAGAACCTTTGGTAAATGTAATTTCGTATCTCTCAAACTCTTCCTTTTTAAAGCCATGTATTGTTGCTTCAAATGCTCTTGTTGTTCCCCTGTCCATATTCAATATATAGAAATCGTTGCTTGATACGACAGAACCACTCTTACTGTAGACAGTAATCTTAAAAAGTGTGTATCT
>CAJXKT010000006.1 GCA_913055705.1 uncultured bacterium | reverse complement strand
TAATTATGGTAGGTAAAGTATTGCCAGACTGTTTTTAAAGAAAGGAGTGTATATCAATGAATTACGTCAGTCAAATCTTGAAGGACAAAAAGGGAAAGATATGGTCTGTTTCTCCACGTGAAACCGCATATAATGCATTGCAGATAATGTCTGATCAGAATTTGGGGGCTTTGTTGGTTATTGACAAAAGGGGGGTGGTGGGTATCTTCTCGGAACGTGATTACGCTCGCAAAGTAATTCTAAAAGGGAAGTCTTCCAAAACTACACCTGTTAGTGAACTGATGACTAAAAAAGTGCTCTACATTGATCCTGGAACTTCGGTTGAGGATTGTATAGCGCTGATGACTGAGAAAAACGTCCGACATTTGCCAGTTATAGAAAAGAATCAGCTGGTCGGAATAGTGACAGTGGGAGATGTACTCAAACAGTTAATAGAAGATCAGAAATTCGAGATTCAGGAACTAGAGAGATACATTCATGCGGAGTGTTAGGTATTTTTCAAGATAGAGGAAGCCTTAACAGTTATTATTAATTTTCTCTGATATGATTTCTGATGTAAAGACGTAAACTTCAACGTTTTTCTTGCTTCTTGCTCCAATATACAATCTTCAATATTCAATCCCTAGACCCTTACCATCTTATATGCTGTCCTGAAGATCACTAAAAGCATTCCAGAACCGAAGCAGCCGATTGCAATCAGTGTAAGTGGTATACTCGGGTTCTTTTTTACGGAAACAGCTACTGCAGGTGTGACTTTGATGTCTTCAAAAATCATGTTCGACCCCTTGACGTTTTGTGCATTTTGCCTGCCGATGCGGACGTAACTTTTATTGTACTTGCCGTCTTTACCTTTTGAAACCAGCTGGATAGCGGGAATGCGGAACTGTGGAGGAAGGAAAAGGTTTGCCAGGAGCACTTTTGATCCGTTTATCTCTATAACATCCTTTATATTAAAAACACTTGTCTTACCGTCAATATTTAATACTACTCCGTTTGGCATATTCCCATAATTTTGTAAAAGAAACTGCTTAGTTCCGCTATCGACAAGTACGGGATTGTTGTAGCCAAGTGTATCATCGTACTCTTCCCCGTCCTTCCTTATTTTCATCTGTGCCTTTATTTTCCTTGGCATACCATTGGGGTATGAAGTGGTTTCAAGGTCTGTCACCTTCAACTCATATTCACCGGACTGCACCCATTCATCGGCAATCGTGATAGGCATGCCGGACTCTGACCATATACCGCCTATAAGATGGGCCACCAGCGTAATCAGAAATCCAACGTGTACAATCGATGCCCCATACAGGGGAATCTTGCTGGTACGTGCCTTCACCTTCCTGAGAATAGAGTCCAGTGTACAGAAGAAAATAGATATCCCATACATGGCAAAGGCAACAAACATTATATAAAACCATGTGTGTATTGGCCGGGGGTTATTATAGAAGAAGGTAATATCTTCTCCCGAAAGCCCTTCATAAGATTCAGGGAAAAAATTCATTATAAGACTCCCTATTATGAGGAGTCCCGTGACGGTAAACCCGACTATTATTCCAGTCTTCTGAGATTTTAAGAAACCGTATATCTGCTTCATTTTAATATAACTTATGTTTTTTGACAGGATAACAGGATAAACAAAGATAAAAAAAATCTTGTAAATCTTGTTAATCCCGTCTAAAGAATTAAACGGATTTTTAAATCATATTTTACTACTTTGTGCCTTAGGGTCTTCGTGGCAAAAAAACTAAAAACTGTGTGTACTCTTTATAAGGAAACTCGTACCGACATACGTTGTAAGTAATATCACAAAACCTACCAGCGCTAGTGGGGTCTTGAATCTTCTGCTGGCCTCTGGCCAGTAATCCAGATGAATACATGTAGCATAGAAGAACCAGATAATCACAGACCACAGCAACTTCGCATCCCACAGGAAATAAGAACCCCAGGCTACGTACCCCCACAGACCGCCGAAGATCATGGATATTGAGAATGCTATCAGGCCGTATTGAAAGCCGAAATCAATTATGTTCTCAAACCGCTTTTTATCTCCCTCTGAGAAATATCTCGCCATTGCCGCAGCAGCTGAACTTGTCCACAATGCATAACAGAAGAAAGATATGGGAACGTGAAGGATATACCATATAGTCAACATCAGCGGAGGGGCATATGATTGTTTCATTGAAAAGAAGACAGAGGCTACAACAAAAAAGCAGTATCCCACACAAAACAGGGATATCCTGTATACGTAACTTTCCACTCTGGAATAACACAAAAGCACAATGAAGCAGGAAAGGGCAAATGCGGTGAAGGACTCAAACTTGTTTGTCAGCGGGAAATATTCTATGGAAATACCCCTGAAGGTAATTGATAATGAATGTAGAATAACCCCGCCTAAGAGGACATAAAATCTTAGCCCCCTGCCCAGAAAACCGATTACCCAGTAAGAGGTGTATATAAGCAATGAACACCAATATAAGATAATGGATAATTTTATATATAACTGTGGATCCATTTTATTAATTGACTAATTTAAAATCCCCCTTCTATAAAGGGGGGAAACATGTCCGCCCTGGAGGAGAAGGGGAATTGTTAAGATAAAAGACTCAATGAGGTTTATTGGCCGAACACCGGCCTTGTATAGACAAGGCCGGGTCGGAAGGGAATAACAAAATACGGATAGTTGTTTACAGACCCTCAATTTGTAAGGGTGTATGATTATTCCGTTGAACTCATTGGTCCACCGTGAGGTGAACTGCCACCACCGTGAGGATCACCACCACCATAGGCTGAACCACCCGGCATAGGCATTCCAGCGTGAGGAGCAGGATTACCAGGGCCAGTACTGCCACCATGAGACGAAGCACCCGGACCACCATACATGGTACTGCCATGGGCTGACATGCTGCCATGGCCACCAGGTGATGCATATGGGGTTGGTTTGTACAAAATGTTTACATCTGCATTGTCGTTTAATTCTTGTATTAATGTCATTGTTTTTTCATTAAAGAGTGCAAGCTTGACATTATCCTTTGTCTCTTCAAACGTGACGTCTTTGCCCACCTGCTTATCAGTAATCTTAATTATGTGGTAACCAAACTTAGTCTTGACAGGTTCACTGATACCATTTACCTCCGTATTAAAGGCCGTTTTCTCAAATTCTTCCACCATTTGCCCTCTGGCAATAACACCTAATTCTCCACCACTTTTTGCAGAAGGACAATCGGAATTTTCCTCAGCAAGCTTTGCAAAATCAGCCCCATTATCAAGTTCTTTCTTTAATCTTTCTGTATCTTCTTTTGCCTTATTCAAACCCTTTTCATCCTTTATCGTTCTCGTATCTATGAGTATATGACTTGCAGTTACAGTTTCACTGTTAAAAACACCTATGTTTTCAGTAAAATATTTCTTCATCTCTTCTTCCGATGTTGTCCTGTTCAGGTATTCGTCTATCGATAATGAAATGTCCATGGCCACTCTCAACTCGTCTATACTCCCCCCCTGCTCTTCCAGAAGTGTTTCAAGACTTTTATCCGCGGACTCAGGGTTACTCCTAATATTTTCCCTGAATGTATTTATCTCTTCTTCAATGCGGTTTGAATCAACCTGAATATTTTCTTTTCTGATAAATTGCTTGAGTACAAACTGTGTAACCAGGTCTTTTATAATTTTTTCTTCAACGAGGTGTAATCTTTTTGTACCCATCTTTTGCTTTACCTTATCTAATATCATGTCAAGTTCAAGACGAAGGATTGGTTCGCCATTTACCATTGCAATAGCTTCGTTAGGATCTTTAGTTGCTGTAGCACCTTCATGTATTCTGGAAAAATCCTCTGATTCATACCTCTCACTCTGCTTTAATTTGACAAGGTCTTCCTGTTCCATCTTCAACGCCTGCTGCTCAAAATTCATGTCGTCGTCGCCACTGCCGGAATAATGGCTGCTGTGTCCATTATCGCCACAGCCGTTTATTAATAAACTTAAGAAACTAAAAGAAATCAGTGTTATAAAAATTCTTACTTTCATTACTTTCCCCATTGTTGATTTTAAAAAATTATAGATAATTTATCGATTCTAATGTATATAATTATGATTGTCAAAAGAAAAAGACTCTCTTGTCTTGCAGGCATTATTAGTATAATATGGCACTAGAATCATAATTAAACTATTTGTTTATTCTTCTTGCATGGAGGATTGAGAATGAGGATTTCAGTAAAATTTGGTGCGGCAGAAAAGGAATCTACAGACGTAATCGTAATAAGTCTCTTCGAAAATGTAAAAAAAATACCTTCCGAGTTAAGCTCTCTTGATAAAGCATCCGGAGGATTCATATCAAATTCACTGCAGAACAAGGATTTTACCGGCAAGCTAAATGAAACCGTAATGATTCCAACTTATAAGAAGTCTATCCCAAAAAGGATCCTGCTTGTTGGATTAGGAAAAGCGACGGGACTGTCATCAGATAAGATTCGTCAGGCTGCCGGTACTGCAACCAGGGTAATACAGGGAAAGAAATTTAAAAATCCTTCAATGCTATTATATAAAACAGAATACAAAGGTATTTCCATAGAAGACACTACTCGTTCAGTTGTAGAGGGTGTACTATTATCGCTGTATAATTTCACTATGTATAAGACATTGAAGAAGAAAGATAAAGCTACCATTAATAATTTCACATTGATTGTCCAGAAGAAAGATGTCCTGGCGAAGGTTAAATCTGTAGCAAAAAATACTCAAACTGTAGCAGAAGCTGTTTGTTTCACGCGTGATATCGTGAATATGGCAGGAAGCGATGCGACGCCAACCTTCCTTGCAAATAAAGCAAAAGAGATTGCAAGGAAGACGGGAGTTAAATGCAGAACATTATCACGCCCGGATATGAAGAAACTGGGGATGGGCGGTATCTTGAATGTATCGAGAGGGAGCTCTCAACCACCTAAATTTATCATCCTTGAATATAATACCAGGAAAAAAAACAGTGATACAATCGTTCTTATAGGCAAAGGAGTAACATTTGACTCAGGAGGAATATCCTTAAAACCGGGAAGTGGTATGGACTTGATGAAGGCCGATATGTCAGGCGCTGCCGCCGTTCTGGGTGCCTTTAAGGCTATATCCAACCTGAAGCCAGCCAATCATATTGTTGGCCTGGTACCGTGTACAGAAAATATGCCAAGTGGCAGCGCCTTGAAACCCGGTGATATTATCAAATGCATGTCAGGAAAGACGGTGGAAATTTTAAACACGGACGCCGAAGGACGCCTGATCCTGGCGGATGCTATCGCTTACGCAAAAAGGTATAAGCCGGATGCCGTAATAGACCTTGCCACATTAACGGGTGCATGTGTCGCCGCATTAGGTACATTTACATCTGGTATGCTCGGCAATAATGATAAACTTAAAGAGAGGGTTAAACACGCCGGTGAAAAAAGCCATGAAAGAGTATGGGAGTTGCCGCTATGGAAGGAATATTATGAATTGATAAAGAGCAACATCGCCGATATTAAGAATACCGGCGGTCGGTATGCAGGCACCATTACGGCTGCATGTTTTTTAGGTGAGTTTGTAGAAGACTTCCCATGGGTTCACCTTGATATTGCCGGAACTTTTCTGGTAGAAAAGGACACCCCATACATAAGAAAAGGTGCTACCGGAGTTGGTGTACGGTTACTAACACGATTGATTCTAGACTGGAAGAAGATGCCTGATGCGAGGAAAAAGAGAAAAAAGTAAGCCTGATAAATCAGCAATTACTAATTACATATCAATAAAGGGTGCGAGACAACATAACCTCAAAAGTATAAACATCAATATTCCCAGAGACCGGCTTGTGGTCATCACGGGAGTGAGCGGTTCCGGTAAATCTTCTCTGGCCTTCGATACTATTTATGCAGAGGGACAGCGACGCTACATAGAAAGCCTTTCCTCATATGCAAGGCAATTCCTCGACCAGATGCAGAAACCGGATGTTGATATCATAGAAGGTCTTCCTCCCACGATTGCCATCGAACAGCGCACAAGTAATACAGGGCCGCGTTCCACTGTTGCCACAACAACAGAGATATACGACTACCTGCGCCTCCTTTTTGCAAAAACAGGCACCCCCTATTGCCATAATTGCGGTACAAAAATCACAAGGCAAACCATAGAACAGATTTTGCACAGGGTAAGCCAGATCCCCAAAGGCAAAAAAATTATGATTTTATCACCTATAATCAAGGGCAAAAAAGGGGAGCATAAAGAGATTTTTCAGAAAATAAGACGCAAGGGTTTTGTACGTGCCAGAGTTGATGGAGATATTATTGACGCAGGTACTGACATTAAACTAAGCAGGTATAAGATACATGATATCGACGTTGTCGTTGACAGGCTGATAGTCAAGAGTGACATCCAGAAAAGACTCTACGATTCAATACGTACAAGCCTGGAACTGGGTGAAGGTGTAGTGATGGTTGCCAGGAAGAAAAAAGGGAAGTGGGAAGACATGGTTTTCAGTGAACACTATTCCTGCCCGGGTTGCGGAATTGGGTACGAAGAACTTGCACCCAGAATGTTTTCCTTCAACAGCCCGTACGGTTCGTGCAAAGAATGTGAAGGGCTTGGTATGACGCTGGAGTTTGATCCGGAACTGATCATTCCCAATAAAGAGTTAAGTTTAGGCGAAGGAACTGTTCATGCATGGTCGAACTGGAGTCCAATCACACAAGATCATTACAGTCATCTAATAGATGAGTTCTCAGAGAAATTTGGTATAGACCTGAAGGTGCCATTCAAGAAGATTAACAAAAGAGTCAAAAACATCTTATTATATGGTGAGGGACAAAATAATAATGCGGATCATTTTGAAGGTGTCATCACGACTTTATGGCGTGTTTATGATAAAACAAACAGTCCCGATGTCGTAAAACGGCTTGAAAGATATATGGATTATGATGTGTGTGAGGAGTGCAGTGGAGCAAGATTAAGGCCGGAAGCTTTATCAATAAAGGTCAGCGACAAGTCGATAGCCGAGATTACCTCAATGACTGTAGAAAAAGCCTTCGACTTTTTCAAATCTCTTAAATTCCAGGGCGAAAGAGAGATTCTTGCCGGAAGGATATTAAAAGAGATCGCAACAAGATTAAGTTTTATGATTGACATAGGGTTATGCTACTTAACGCTGAACAGGAGAAGCAATACACTTTCCGGTGGAGAAATGCAGAGAATTCAATTGGCCACTCAGGTGGGTACAGGTCTGATTGGCGCCTGCTACGTATTGGATGAACCAACAATAGGGCTACATCAGAGAGATAACAAAAGATTAATAGGTACGTTAGAGAAATTGAAGGATTCGGGAAATACCGTGATAGTAGTTGAACATGATGAAGCTGCCATACGAAGCGCAGACTATGTAATTGATCTGGGGCCAGGCGCCGGTGAACATGGAGGAACGGTAGTAGCAAAGGGTACTGTTCCGGAGATTATATCCAATAACGGCTCATTAACCTCTCAATACCTGAATAATAAACTTAAGGTGGAAGTCTCCGGGTTGAGGAAAAAGGCAGATCTTAAAAACTCTATCCTGATAAAAGGTGCCAGTGAAAACAACCTTAAGTCAATTGACGTCAGGATTCCCTTAAAAGTTTTTTGCTGTATAACCGGAGTTTCCGGTTCAGGCAAGAGCACACTGATCGACCAGATATTAAACAGAGCGCTGATGAAAGCAATTTATGGCAGCCGGGCCAAACCGGGCAAACACAGCAGGATAACAGGTATAGAGAGGATCGATAAGGTTATCGAAATAGACCAATCCCCGATCGGACGTACACCGCGTTCCAATCCTGCAACATATACGAATCTATTCAGCCATATAAGAAATGTTTTTGCCCTGATAAAAGAGTCTAAAATACGTGGATACAAATCCGGACGTTACAGTTTTAACGTCAAAGGAGGCCGGTGTGAACTATGTGAAGGACAGGGTACAAAGAAAATTGCCATGAATTTCCTGCCGGATATGTTTGTTCTTTGTGAACAATGCAGGGGCAAAAGATACAATCCTGAAACACTGGAAATAAGGTATAAGGGTAAAACCATTTCTGATACACTGGACATGAGCGTAGAGGAAGCATACGATTTTTTCAGGAATATTCCCCGAATAGAACGTATATTGAGGACACTACGTAACGTGGGATTGGGGTACATAACGCTCGGGCAATCGAGCACCACTATTTCCGGTGGTGAAGCGCAAAGGGTAAAGCTGTCAACTGAACTCGCAAAACAGAGCACAGGAAAGACACTCTACATACTTGACGAACCGACAACCGGACTCCACTTCGCAGATATACAAAACCTCCTGAAGATACTTCACAGATTAACTGACATGGGAAACACGGTTATAGTTATTGAACATAACCTTGATGTTATCAAGACAGCAGATTATATAATCGATCTTGGGCCAGAGGGAGGTGAAAAAGGAGGAGAGGTTGTGGCTGCCGGCCCACCGGAAAAAATATGTCGAATCAAAAAGTCTTATACGGGGAGGTATTTAAAGAGTGTTTGCGGCATGTAAGCATTTCACCATTTCATTACACACCATTATTTCTACACTTTATGAGCTGGACCAGTTTGAAGATATTTATCCTGTTTTTGAAATCAATATGAAAATTTGCACTATTCAATAATTTCTCAAGGTCTATGGTTTTCCCCAGACCCAGCCTGCATCGTATGGGAGATAACGCTTTCTCAAACTTTGCAACGAGATTATCATCGATTCCTGCATAGTTTAGAAAAAAGAACTCGGCATTTTCTTTGCACACACGCTTTATTTCTTTAAGAGTTTCGAAAGGTTTTGGAATGACTGTGATCGAATGAGAGGCAATTACTTTATCAAAATAATTATTCTTAAACGCCATCTCTGATGCATCCGTTATGCACAGTTTTACATTGTGATAACCAAGACGTTGTTTTTTTTCTCCTGCCTGCTTAATCATGTCCCGGCTTATGTCGATACCAATGACCTCTGCGTCTCTTCGATAAAGAGGCAGAGATATTCCGGTTCCAATTCCAACCTCAAGGATTTTTTCTCCCGGTTGTATGTCCATTAATTCACTCGCCATACGACGCCCGGGATGTAATAGCGTCCCAAACACACTATCATAGAAATGTGAGTACAGGGAATAGATCTTTTTTGGCATTATATTAATCTTTAAACGGTTACAAAGTCCCGTCGTTAATAATAACGTCAATATCTTATTTACTAATAGAGCTTATATAACAACACTCCACACTTTATAAAAAAAAACATAAAATTACAATCCTTTAATTATAATTTACCAGAAGTCTGCATAAGGCATCCTGGAGCTGCTTTGCCTGCCACGTACTGCCTTTTATTTCGTTTACTAATATTGAAAACGCTATTATTTCTTCGTTTAATGTTTTGACGTATCCGGAAAGCGTGCTTGTTCCGCGAATATACCCTGTCTTTGCCCTTATTCTTGATTTATACGGTTCTTCTTTCAAACGTTTCTTCAGTGTACCGTCTATGCCGGAAATTGGAAGTGATTCCAGAAAAATACCGGCATCTTTGTGTCCGTACATATGGCGCAACACTCTTATTATCAATTCCGGAGTCAATTTGTTTTCTCTCGACAGACCGGAGCCATCATCAAGCTGATATTGATCCTCTGAGATTTTTAATTTTGAAATAAAATCCTTAATTACGTCCAGCCCACCGGAAAATGTCCCTTCCTTCTTAACGACCGCCCCAATAGTCTTCAGTATCTGTTCCGCATAAAAACCCTGACTGCGCTTGTTCGTCACATTGATAGCTTGTGTTAAACTCGAAGTCGTTACTGCTAATTTACGAAGTTTGTGTCCGGCATTTAAATCTGATTCGTTAATAACCCTCGCCTCCCCCATAACCCGGACATTCTTTTGTTCTAATATCTCCTTAAAAACAGTCGCCGTATATAGAGGTGGATTATGTATAGTGATCCACTCTTTTTGAGGCTCAGTCTTTGACCATAAAAACCCTTTAATATTAATCCGGTTTGTAAATGGTTTTCTGTGAAACGAATAAGAATGCTTCGATTTCAACGTCGTAGTTTTACATTTATTAATTATCTCAACGTAGGATGTTTCAGGTTCAATTTGAATGGAGACAAGACCTCCAGGTTTATTGTTGGGTTCCAGAACAACATCAATGCAATTATCATTAAATGAGAGGCCACTAATCGGTGCACAGTACCACTCAGAAAGCTGGTCTTTTGGCCAGCTATCATGAACAAATTCTCTATCAAAGATGCTGTCATCAGCAATAATATCTCCCGTAACTACTTTTACACCTTGTTTTCTAACTGCATCAGCCCAATAGGCTGGAACAGCGGTAATTTCACCTTCAAAGAACCTTCCTGAAATATTAGGATCACCACTTCCCTTTATGACAATATCACCATCCAGCTTACCATCAGAAGAGATGTTTCCACGATACAATATTTTAGTTTTGTATTCAAAATCCGCGCCAAGATAGACCAAAGCGGTGGCCGTAGTAAATAACTTCATATTGGAAGCAACAACAAAAGATTTGTTAGAATTGGTTTTGTACAGGGGCTTGTTTTTACTTATGGAAAATATACTTATACCAACACGGGAGCCTTTTGGCTTATATTTCTGTAATATTGCATTTATGCCTTCCTCTAATTTTCCTTCTTTGGGTGTAGACCATGTATTCTCTAAACATAAGATGCAGGAAAATACGAAGGCAATTATTAAGAAACAGGAGGTTTTATATCTGGTTTGATTAGTTCTGGAAATGAGTTTCATCTCAGAGTTCGGCCAAAAATAACCTGGCCTTTCGCATCCCGTTTTCAGGCCATCTGTATCCAGGCCCTTACAGGCGGCTTTGTACTGCCTTGCGCACACGAGATGCAAGTACTTTTCTTACTTTATTTAAAAACGGTTCCCATTCGATAGGTTTTGGAATGTATCCCTGGGCCCCTGCCTTCATTATCATGGACTTTATTTTTTTGGAATTACTTCCATGAATTATAATAGCTGGAATAACAGGATCTATACCCCTGACATCTGCCAAAACTTCAAGGCCTGGTATATCCTGAACCTTAAAACCAATTATTGCCAGATCCATCTTTCTTTCTTCCAGGATTGCAAATGCAACCTTGGCATTCAGGGCAACTTCCGTTTCAAAACCGTGTAACTCAAAAAAATCTCTAAGCTCGTCAACAGTTTCTCTTGCATCTGCAATTATTAAAATCCTGGCAATGCTCATTTTATTAAATACCCTTTTGATAAAGCTCTAACAAATTCAAATGGTGGAGGCGGCGGGAGTCGAACCCGCGTCCCAAAGTATTTCAGCAAAAGCGTCTACACACATAGTCAGTCTTTTAATTTCGCCGTTTTAAATGCCGACAGACAGGCCTTCAAAACAACTATCTCAAATTAAAGTTTCGCCAAGCATCCTTTGAGCAAGAAGGCTTAACTATCCTGCTATTTTTCGCCTATTCAGCCCCGCAGGAAAGAATTGAAAAGACGCGGCCGGTTTTACGCAGCCAATGCTAGTTCATTATCAGCATTTAAGTTTTTGTCAGGTTTTTTATGAGGCCGCCTGACCACCTCAGAGTGCAACTTTTGCATCCAGTTACCCGGTCGATACCTTTCGCCCCCTCTAGTTCACATAACCCTTTTTATCTTTTAACGATACGTTCAATCTCACGTTCAATAGTCTTTTTCTTTATGGCTTCTCTTTTATCTACTAACCGTTTACCGCGACCGACAGCTAATTCAACCTTTACCTTCCCTTTCCTCAAATAAATTGAGAGAGGAACTAAAGAAAGGCCTTTTTGTTGGGTTCTTGCGACTAATTTCTTAATTTCACGCTTATGAAGAAGTAACTTTCTTACACGTATAGGATCATGGTTCTCCCGATTTCCCTGTTCGTATGGACTTATGTGTAAATTGTGAAGAAAAACCTCGTCGTCCTTTATTTGTGCATAACTTTCACCTATACTTACATTTCTATTACGAATTGATTTTACTTCAGTACCTTTTAAAGCAATCCCCGCTTCGATTTTCTCAATAATTTCATAATTAAAGCGAGCCTTTTTGTTAGTTGAAACAATTTCCATGTTGACAAACCGTTATAGTCATTTATATTAACAAATATACCATCAAGTTTCAAGTGTTATTACACTTATAGCCGAAGTGGCGGAATTGGCAGACGCGCTAGGTTCAGGACCTAGTGTCCGCAAGGATGTCGGGGTTCGAATCCCCGCTTCGGCATATTATATCTCAGAAGACACTTAAGTTCTTTACTAATATATATTTATGATTAGTTTTCACATCTAAAAACCCTCTTTTACCGTCAACTGCCAGTATGACATCCTCCTAAGTTTGCATAATAAAGGACACCTGCCAATTCGGCAGTACGACTAAATCTCACTCCTTTAGCACAAAAAAGTATTTCCTGATTTTACTAAACCAAAAGTATTATGATCTGTTGACAGCATACGTTTTAGGAAGAAATCAAAGGCAAAAGCCCAGATATTAAATAAGAATATCACATCAGGCATTTTTTTTGCTATACTACTTACATTCAACTAAAAATATAAAAACTTATTTTAACTGTAGCACAGCCGAAAAAGGGAGGTTTTGAAATATGGCCGAAAAGAAAAAGATTGTTTTTGACCAGGACGCATTTGACGCTTTGAAGAAGGGTATTGATCAACTCGCTTCTGCTGTCAAAATAACCCTGGGTCCAAGAGGAAGAAACGTAATACTGCAAAAAAGTTTTGGGTCGCCCACAATTACGAAAGACGGTGTAACAGTAGCAAAAGAAATAGAACTCGAAGATCATATAGAAAATATTGGTGCGCAAATGGTAAAGTCTGTAGCTTCAAAGACGAGTGATGTTGCCGGAGATGGTACTACTACCGCGACAGTACTTGCAGAAGCCATATTTCTAGAGGGATTGAAAAACGTAGTCGCAGGTGCAGATGCAATGGCACTCAAACGAGGTATCGAAAAAGCCGTTGATAAGGTGGTGGAGACTTTGAAAGCGATGAGTATTCCTGTAAAAGGCAGAAAAGAGATAGAGCAGATTGGCACTGTATCTTCAAATCAAGACACCGAGATAGGCAAGATCATTGCCGATGCGATGGAAAAAGTAGGTAAGGACGGTGTTATTACGGTTGAAGAGGGCAAGAGTTTACAGACCGAATCAACATGGATTGAGGGCTTACAGTTTGATAAAGGATATCTTTCCCCTTATTTCGTAACCGACCCTTCAAAGATGCAAGTGATCCTGGAAGACCCTTATATACTTATTCACGAAAAGAAGATTTCTTCAGCAAAGAATATTTTGCCTATTTTAGAAAAGGTTGCACAAAGTGGCAAACCTCTATTAATAATCGCGGAAGATATTGAAGGCGAAGCATTAACCCTCCTGGTAGTCAACAAACTTCGCGGAACACTAAAATGTGCGGCGGCGAAGGCACCTGGTTTTGGCGATAGAAGAAAGGCAATGTTGCAGGATATTGCGATACTTACCGGTGGACAGGCTATCTTTGAAGACCTGGGCATAAATATGGAGGGAGTAGAACTCAAAGACCTCGGAAGGGCGAAGAAGATTGAAATCGATAAAGAAAATACTACTATTATAGAGGGCGCCGGCAGTAGCAAAGATATACAGGGAAGAATAGCACAAATACGAGCAGAAATACAGAGTACTACCTCAGATTACGATATAGAAAAACTGGAAGAAAGACTTGCAAAATTGACTGGTGGTGTAGCGCTTATTAATGTTGGCGCAGCTACTGAGAGTGAAATGAAGGAGAAGAAAGCCAGAGTGGAAGATGCCTTGCACGCTACCAGAGCGGCTGTTGAAGAGGGCATTCTGCCTGGTGGAGGAGTGGCCTTTATGCGTGCAATTGGTAAACTGAAAACGTTGAAACTAAAGGGAGATGAATCAACAGGGGTTGATATTATACGTAGAGCGCTATCTGCACCTCTAAGTCAAATTGTTGAGAATGCAGGTGAAAATGCACCAATCGTTGTAGAAAGGGTAGCCAATGCCGAGGGAAATGAGGGTTATGACGCAAGCAAATCTAAATATTGTGATATGGTTAAGCAGGGAATTGTAGATCCGACTAAAGTAGTAAGGTCTGCAATTCAAAATGCCTCAAGCATTGCAACGCTTCTGTTAACCACTGACGCTATGATAGGAAAAGTACCCGAAAAGAAAAAGGCACCGGCTATGCCAGCAGGTGGAGGAGGTTATGGTGGATATGGAGATATGTACTAAACTCTATCTCTGTAAAACTATACAGCAATCATTTAAAAAAGCCGGCCTGATTTTATGGGTCGGCTTTTTTGTTGAATGGATTTTGCAAAGCTGTTATATTTAATTTTCACGCTTTTTCAAGATATTTCTACTATTAAGGCATAGAAATGAGGGCAAAATGGCTTCTATATCAGATGAATTATCGCAAAAATTGATGGCAAAACATAGTAATATTGAAAAGCTTTTCGAAGAATTCTTTTTTATGACAAAGAGTCATGATTTCACTTCATCAACCCCATGGCAACCCCCCACTGACGTATATGAAACAGGAAAAGAAATTATAGTAAAAATTGCTGCTTCCGGTCTTAAGCCGGAAGATATATCCGTTCTATTTTCTAACCATATACTTACAGTAAGCGGTAAAAGAGGTGACGATTCAGCCCATCAAAAGGTATGTTTTTATCAGGTTGAAATAAGATATGGATATTTTGAAAGAAAGATAAAGATTCCAAAACATGTCGATGCAAATAATATCCAGGCCGCATACGAGAACGGATTTATAGTAATAAATATCCCAAAAGCCGAAAAAGCCTTTGATTCTACAATATCCATTAAAATTACATATTAGCTTATACTGCAATGAAAGTTAAGGAAAAGAACACAATAAATTCGGAAGAGGTGGAACTCGATAAGACGGATATTCCAAAGCACTTCGAACCGGAATCTATGAATATCCCTGAAGAACTGCCTGTTTTGGGGCTAAAGGATGTAGTGGTCTTTCCACATATGGTTACAGCTCTGGGGGTTTCTACAGAAAAAGAACTTAAACTACTTGATAATGTTCTGGCAACTAACAGATTCTTAGCGCTTGTTGCCGAGAGAGATGTAGAAAAAGAAAATTTGGCTCCTTCAGACCTTTATGAGTATGGAACAGCTTCAGTGGTATTGCAGATGTTAAGGATGCCTGATAATACAGCAAAGATGCTTGTGCAGGGGATAGCAAGGATACGCCTAAAAGAGTTTACCGAAACAGAGCCTTTTTTTAATGCGAAAGTAGAAGTACTGAAAGACGATCCTGATAAAGGAGATGTTGAGACTGAAGCACTGGCGACAAATGCTAAAAATCAGTTTTCTCAAATGATATCTATCTCTCCCAATGTACCAGAAGAATTAAAGATAGTCATTGTTAATATAGATGATCCCGGAAGACTTACGGACTTAATATCTTCTCACCTGAACATAAGCATATCTGAAAAACAGGAAATCCTTGAAACTTCAAATGTGAAGAAACGGTTACAGAAGATAAATACATTTGTTAACAATGAAATGCAGGTATTAGAACTCGCCGGTAAGATACAAACACAGGTTAAGAGTGAAATGGATAAAGGACAGCGTGAGTACTATCTGCGCCAGCAACTTAAAGCTATACAGGAAGAACTTGGAGAAGGAGACGATCAGGCCGCCGAGGTTAAAGAATTGAGGAAGAAGTTAAAGCAGGCAAAATTGCCGGAGGAAGCCCAAAAGGAAGCAGATCGGGAACTTTCACGCCTTTCAAGGATGCATCCTTCATCAGCAGAATACACTGTTGCACGTACATATCTGGACTGGGTGATATCCCTACCCTGGTCTAAGTCCACCAAAGACAACCTGAATATCTCCAGCGCTCACAAAGTGCTAGATACAGATCATTACGATCTGAAAAAGGTTAAGGAAAGGATTCTGGAATACTTAGCCGTCAGGAAGCTTAAGGAAGACATGAAAGGGCCAATACTTTGCTTTGTAGGCCCACCGGGAACAGGTAAAACCTCCCTTGGTAAATCAATAGCCAGGGCAATGGGAAGAGAGTTTGTCAGGATGTCGCTTGGAGGAATTCGTGACGAAGCTGAAATTCGCGGCCACAGGCGTACTTATGTTGGTGCGCTCCCGGGGAGGATCATACAAGGCCTCCGCAAGGCTTCCTCGAACAACCCTGTCTATATGCTGGATGAGATAGACAAACTGGTAACAGATTTTCATGGAGACCCTTCATCTGCTCTATTAGAAGTACTTGATCCGGAGCAGAATTTCTCTTTTTCAGACCATTACCTTGACGTACCATTTGATTTGTCTAAGGTAATGTTCATAACAACAGCCAACATTCTCGATACAATACCACATGCTTTAAGAGACAGAATGGAAGTCTTGGATTTGCCCGGTTATACCACAGAAGAAAAACTTGAAATTGCAAAACAGTATTTAATTCCAAAACAATTTGAGGCACATGGCTTAAAAGAAAATCATTTAAAAATTGCGGATAGCGCAATTAAGACAATAATAAGTGATTACACAAGAGAAGCCGGACTCAGAAACCTTGAACGCGAAATTGGCACGGTTTGTAGAAAGGTCGCCAAAGAAATTGCCTCAGGTAATACAAAACCGGTTAAAGCAAACGCAAAGAATATTAACGACTTTCTGGGGCCCATAAAATTCTTCTCCGAAATAGCAGAAACAGCTGTTGAACCCGGAGTAGCAACAGGCCTCGCATGGACTCAGGCCGGAGGTGAAATATTATTCATTGAATCTACAAAAATGCCGGGAACCGGAAAGTTGACATTGACAGGCCAGCTTGGAAACGTTATGAAGGAATCCGCTCAGGCTGCATTGAGTTACGTCCGTGCAAAGGCAAAGACGTTAGGCCTCTCATTAAAGGATTTCTCAAAATATGACTATCATATCCATGTCCCTGCAGGGGCTATTCCCAAAGATGGACCTTCAGCCGGCGTTACCATGGCAATATCTCTAATATCATTATTCAAGAGTATATCAGCAAAACCTCGTGTTGCCATGACGGGAGAAATAACGTTAAGGGGTAGAGTTTTGCCTGTTGGCGGGATCAAAGAAAAGGTATTAGCAGCAAAAAGGGCAGGTATTACCACAGTTATCCTGCCAAAGAAGAACGAAAAGGATTTAGTAGATGTTCCGGAAAAGGCAAAAAAAGGCTTGTCATTCAAATTAGTAGAAAGAGTAGACGAAATACTGCCTATAGTTTTTGAAACAAAAAAAACAAAAACTAAAAAAAGGGGTAAATGACGTAACCCTTTTATATTCCGCATATTACGCAAAGTGTAATCTGTTTTACACATACCGCAACTGCTGCAAGATGTACAACAACTATCTTATTTATCACATTTTCTGAGTAAAAATTAAAAAAAATTCCTCTAAAATTAGCAATTCCCTTTTCTTCTGTAACTCATGGAATGAAATGTCTTTGCGACTATAAATGTTGTACATAAAACTTCCTAACATACAACATTTTGTACATTTTGCAGAAAATGTACTTGACTTTTTATTTACATTCTGTATATTACCACTCAAGTTTGAATTTGCGCATCTAGATGCATTTCTTTTTTAACTGTAAATTTCGATCGGCTCTAAGACTCCAGGAAAGGAGGTATACTCACTAGAATAGTTTTCGGTTGGTTATCAGTTAAATAAGTGGCTTAAACGTTAAATAATTTTATTTTTTTCGAAAGAGAGGAGAATATAGTGACAGTAACATTAAAGGAGAGCGCCAGTATTGCAGAAAGTGTTGAAAAGAGCTTAACAATCTTCGTAGAGGCTGTAGAGTTGTCTTCAGACCTCGAGATAATCGGTACAGCACTTCCTAATAGCGAAGAGGTTTTCGTGATTAGAGACTACAGTAAGACCGAAGGTATTGAAGGTGCTTACGTTGAAGTGTCAATCGATGAAATCGTCCAAAAAGTTACAGATACAGACAAAGCTCAAGAATTTATAAATGTAATTCAAAACGATAGAAAACCTATAGTCTTGAACGGCATCACAAGGATAGTTGGCTATTATTCCAGAGTTAACAACTGGAACAAGTCAAAAGTAGGAGAGCTAAGAGACCGTGCTAAAGGAAGTTACGGCCTTACAGGGAAAAGCCCACTTTTCCAGGATGATCGCTTAGGTATGATTGACTCTTTATAAAAATAAAGAAGGCTTTAATTCATTCCAATAACAGATCCAGATGGAGATTGGATGGGATAGATTAAGTAAACCTACCATTAAAGGCTTATAAGGTTGCATACCTTATAAGCCTTTTTTTATTAATACCCACCAAACTATCTTCCATCCTCTAAAAATAACACATTTCTTGCAAATTCTCAGTAATAACTATATACCTTGACTACACAAAACCACCATGTTAATATAGAAGACTAATCATATAGAACCAAAAGTGGTATGAAACAGGCAATAAACACTTAAGGAGAAAATATAAATGTTGACGCTCGGAATTGATATAGGGTCTTTATCGACAAACGCAGTATTAATAAATGAGAAAAAGGAAATAGTGGCCTATGAGATAATCGCTACAGGCGCCAGCAGTAAAAAGGCATGCGACAAAATATTCAAACATATCCTGGATGTTACAAAGCTAGAAGCAAAAGATTTAGATTATATAATTGCGACTGGATATGGCAGAATCAAAGTTCCTTTTGCCAATGAAGTTGTAACGGAAATTACCTGCCACGCTAAAGGTGCAAATTATTTCTTCCCTGATGCCAGAACAGTCATCGACATTGGAGGGCAGGATAGCAAAGCCATAAAGCTGGACGCCAAGGGCAGCGTAGTCGATTTTTCCATGAACGACAAGTGCGCAGCAGGGACAGGAAGGTTCCTTGAGGTGATGGCAAGGACATTAGAGATTGAGCTTGATGATATGGGGGAACTCTCTCTTAAAGGGAAGGATAATGTCTCTATCAGCAGTTTGTGCACTGTATTTGCAGAATCAGAGGTGGTGTCCTTAATTGGCGCTGATCACAAGACTCCAGACATTTGCAAGGCATTACATATTTCCATAGCCAAAAGGGTCTCAGGACAAGCGAAGAGGATTGGCCTGGAAGAAGCGGTCGTAATGACCGGGGGCGTTGCCAAGAATATAGGAGTTGTGCGTGAACTTGAAAAGAAGCTGCTCTGCACTATAAAAATGCCTGAAGAACCACAAATAATTGGTGCTTTAGGAGCAGCCATAATTGCCTTAGAGAACGCAAATGCTGATACGAAAAAAGAATCTGTTACGGCCACTGCTGATAATAAGACATCATCAATCGCCGACGTTCAACTCGATGATGATAAAATGCTGAAAATCGGCTATTTTTGTACTTATACACCAGTCGAGATTATCAGGGCAGCTGGATATCACCCCGTCAGGATAAAGGGCTCAAATGAAGAAAATGGAGCAGGTGGTGAATCACTTCTCTGCAGTAATATATGTTCATATATAAAAACTCTTACCGATGAAAAATTAGCGGGAAATCTGGACCACCTTGAAGGGATTGTGTTTACTAATTCCTGTGATGGTATGAGAAGGCTCTATGATGCGTGGGTAAGAATAGATAAAGGAGAGAAATTTAATTATTTCCTCGATATTCCAAAAAATAGTGACGAAGCATCCGTACAATATTTTGCCGATGAAATTCAAGCATTTAAAGAAGGAATAGAGAATCACTTTAAACTCAAGATACAGAATGAAGACATTAATAGAAGTATCACTTTGTACAACGGAATGAGAGATAACGTTATGGAATTTTTACAAAAGCAATGGAACGGTTACGTTGGGCATTCCGGTTATGAAACCTTCACCTTATTGAGGAAGGGCATAAATGCAGTACCTGAAAAATTCCAGGATTATGTATCAACTCTCACCTCTCTCATGAAGAAAATAAGCGATGTTCCTGAAAAAGATCCGGTACCAAAACTCTTTATTTGGGGAAGCATACTGGAAAATGAAGAGATAATCAAAATGATTGAAGATGCTGGTGCCAGGGTGGTATCAGAAGATTTATGTACCGGCAGCAGGTATTTTGACAAAAAAGTTGAGATTACAGACAACCCATACAAGTCTATATCTGAGAGATACTTAAAAAGATCTCCCTGCTCCAGGATGGTCGACGTCTTCGGGAGAATTAAAAGCATAGTCTCCCTTATCGAAAGAAGAGCAATAAACGGAGCAATCTATCACTCCTTAAAATTCTGCGATCATACATTATATGATTATCCTTTGGTCAAGAAAGAGTTTGAGAAAAAGCATATTCCCCTGTTACATATAAATTGTGATAACAGTTCTAAAAGTGAGGGTCAAATAAAGACCAGGATTGAAGCATTCATAGAACAGCTAACTACGTGATTTAGAGATACCAATTAATCTCCCCAGTCTTTGGTATAGCCACTAACACTCAATTTAAGCCATCTGCAGGAAACATATCTGGTAATATCAAATTAATCTTGCCAAGCATTGTTATAGAGATTTCCTAAACCAAATAAGCTAAAGAGAATTATGGTAAACATTAAAAGTGCAAAAAAGAAGTTTGCTCGAAAACTAACCCCTCTGTTAGCAAAAGAGCTATTTAGATTTCTGAATATATATACAAAAGTAACCGGAAAAGGCATTGGAAAAGAAGATATCAAAGCTTTTCATATTCTATCGAAAGGCGTGATTGAACTTTTTTCTAATTCATACAAACATGGTTCAATATGGACAACGCTATTCGTGCCATCAGAGATCATCTTTGCGATGAAACTTTATCCCTTCTCGTTAGAAATAGCTGCAGCCCTTTGTTCAAAATTTGGCCAAGGCTCTAATGCTCTTGCTGAAGCTGATCTGAGTACTATACCAACCGATGTCTGTTCATTCCATAGAACAGCTTTAGGAAATGCTTATATGGGTGTCTACCCGCGCCCCCTGTTTCTCGCAGGGACATCAACGATATGTGACAGTAACATAAAGACAATAAAGATTTGCGAATCTATAACAGGAAAACAGAGTATGATAGTAGACGTTCCTCATGAGATGAATGACCACTCTATAAAATATCTGACAAATCAATTAATCAGCTTAACAAAGTGCATCGAAGAAGCTACGGGGAAAAAGATGGAGAAACACGCTTTTGCAGAAGCCATCGAATTGTCCAATCAGGCAAGGGAGAAAATGATTGAATTAAATCATGTGAGACAGGATCCCTTGTCCCCACTAACGGGAGGTGACGGCCTTGGCTTCATGGTGCCAAGTCACTATCAAATCGGTTCAGAATATGCAGTAAATTTCTACACAGCACTGGTAGATGAACTCAAGGATATAATTGCTACAAGAAGAAAAAATGGAGAAGCTGCAGATGAAAAAGAGATTAGGCTCCTCTGGCTGGAATTAAAGCCATATTTTAAGGCTGATGTCTTTGACAAGATTGAAAATGCCGGAAATACCAAAATAGTTTTTGAGGAAATTAATCACGTCTACTGGGACAAACTAGACCCTGATAAGCCATACGAAAGCCTCGCACGAAAGCTGATCTCCAACCACAACAACGGACCTCTGGATAACAGGCTGAAGGTTATTAAAACATTGGCTAAAGATTACAATGTAGACGGCATAATTGCTTATTCCACCTGGGGATGCAGGAGAAACAACGCCGCAATACCTACCATAAAAGCAGAGCTGGCGAAGGAAGGATACCCACTCTTAAATCTAGATGGAGATTGCGTTGACGACACCAACTATATGTCAGGGCAGATCGCCACAAGAACCGAAGGTTTCGTTGAAATGCTGGGCGTCAGGAAATAGCAGACATATCTCGCCACTTAACACAATCTTTTAAGCCTTATTACTGACTCAAAACTGTTTCTGCACACGGAATTAAAGACGCCGAAAAGCTATAGGGAATGGGTTCTTTTGTTGTCTTTAATACTGACACCACTAGTACAATCTCTCTGCAGTCCACTCCCACATCACTCACATCAAAGGTCTCTATCGGTTCATTCAGCACAACATCTTCTACCTCAGGATTGGACAGGTCATCATTGTATATCCGGATGATCTTGATAAGGAAGTCAGCAGGGATGTCACTCTTAAATATTATTCTCAGTTTCTTATCCTTCGCCCGCTCTATGCTGAACTTCAGATAATCTGCTGCGTATCCATTTACTTTTCCGGTTTCATAAACCGGCAATGAAAAGAAATGTTTAATAGTCGGAGTAATGGGAAGTGGTATGGATTTGTATTTAAATTTTTCATCATTAACAGGATTACTGCATACATAGTTAGCAACCAGCCAGTCTCCAAAAACAGTTGAAAAGTTGTCTTCTATGTTCATACTTTTCAGCGTATTCTGAAAGCCTTTGATACCATTTTCCTTCTCCCGTACCAGCTTTCCCAGAAACTCTATCCCAAGTTGTTCATAAATATATGTTCCCCACAAAAGGCATGCTCCATAACTAACATTATGATGCCCTTTTGCTACTAAGGGCTTGTCCGTATTATTTAGATATCTGACAACATGTTTCTTGTCTGTGTAGAACCCGCAAATAATCATTGCAACTTCCGACAATGACTCACCAATCCACCCTGCCTCATTACGGTCATACTGCCAGTGTATGAGATGCTGAAACTCATGTGCAATAATTCCAAGGTAATAATCATCCGAAGGATCGTCACAATCTAAATACAATATTTCTGTTCGGTTACTATGCTTCCCCTCAAGCTCATCAAAAAAACGGAAATAGCCATCAAAGTGATGGCCGCGATACTCTCCCAATTGTGAAATCAGGAAATATATTCTGTTATCATCGTCTTCATCAGGCGGACAGCCAAAAGTCTCGGTAAGAATCTTATATATCCCTTTGTCTTTGTCAATTGAAGCTTCCGGAGTAGAATGATCAAAAGCATACATTATCTTTTCTATATCCTGCTGAAAGACATTCACATCCCATACATCATCAGAAACAAAAATATATACATTCTCTCCAATACCACGACAGGTTGCCTGTAATTTGATGTCTTCCGGCGGCATGACTTTAAGATTCCATGTCCAGAATTCTTTTCTGTCTCCAACTTTATAAACAGAAGCGTCCTTAAGCCTGTCTTGTGCAAAAAGACAATTAGATAAAAAGAGAAGGCACGCAAAGGAAGTGAAAAATATCTGTAATTTAATCTTCGGGAGCTTCGTTAACATTTTCTTAATTTTTCTACCTGTTTTCAGTAAATATTTCTACACCTTTATTTGCCAGTAAATCAGCTTCTTTGTTTTCTTCTCTGGGAACGTGCTTTATTTCCCATTCAGGCAGCTTTCCAAGAAGGCTTTGCACCTCACTATAAAGGGACTTGAGCTGTATATTCTTAACTCTGTACTCGCCCATAATCTGCTTCACCATGAGTTCACTGTCCGATTTAAACAGTGTATTCTTTGCATTAAATTTTATTGCCAATTTAGCACCAAGAATCAGGGCTTTATATTCTGCAATATTATTAGTTGCCACACCAATATACTCACAGCTCTCATGCACAATATTTAAATCTTTATCAAATACAGCAACGCCAATACCTGCTTCTCCAGGGTTCCCTTTTGAAGCACCGTCAACATTTACTATTAAGAAATCAAACTGTTTATCAATAGTTGAAGCACCCTTTCCTGCATTACCAGAAATGGACAGATCATCCTTCTTTACATATTCTTTAAGTTTCTGAAGGAGTTCATCTGTTCTCTTCTTTGTTATTGCTTTATTCTGATTCTTCAACTTCTTCATATCGATATTCTTGTGTATCAGAGTTAATATCTCATGGTCAGAAATACTATCTTTTTTCATCATTCACCTGCAATCCCTTTGGTTATAATTGGTTTGATTTATCAAAAAGAATAATTTAACATAATTACTATGACGGTAGTTATTTACGATGATATTTATTTGAAGCACGATACAGGGCCCAATCACCCTGAAAACTCCGCAAGGATAATAAATACGATTAAACACCTCCGTTCAGCAAATTGCTGGCAGAAATTGGATATTAAGAAACCAAGAGCTGCCACCGTAACCGAAGTATCTGCTATTCATAGCACAAGTCAAATAGAACAAGTTGCTGAAATTGCGAGATCAGGGGGAGAATACTTAGACCCCGATACATATGTATCCTCCGACTCATATGAAGCCGCATTAAATGCTGCCGGTGCACCGCTCACTGCCATTGACTTAATAATGGATAAAAAGGCAGACAACGCATTTTGTTTAGTACGTCCTCCTGGACATCATGCCACCCCGGAAAAGGGGATGGGTTTCTGCCTATTTAATAATGTTGCAATAGCCGCAAAGTACATTCAATCAAAATACAGCCTTGATAGAATTGTAATAATTGATTGGGACGTGCACCATGGCAACGGAACACAGGATGCCTTTTATGACGATCCATCGGTAATGTATTTTTCCATGCATAGATATCCATTTTACCCGGGAACAGGCGCAGAAGAAGAAACAGGAAAAGACAGTGGCTCTGGTTTCACCATAAATATACCTCTATCTTATAATATAGAACCACAGGAGTATTTAAAATTCTTTGAAGAAATATTGGAAAAAAGAATTAAACCTTTCAAACCGCAGTTTATACTAATTTCATCCGGTTTTGATGCATACCGCCTGGACCCAATAAGTGGCCTGAGCCTGGAAGCTTCTGATTACAATAAACTAACTAAGCTTACACAAAATATTGCTAAAGATTGTTGTGATGGTAGAATTGTTTCTTGCCTGGAGGGTGGATATCACTTACTAGATTTACCAAAATGCATAGAGGAACATTTAAATGGTCTGATGTATGATATTTAAAAAAGCAGGCTGAATATCTCCGGGATATTTACGATGAAGCCGCCTTTTGCCTGTTAAGCATCTTTGTTAAGCGGGACTTTTTTCTCGATGCTGTCTTTTTGTGTATAATATTTTTAGCTGCAATCTTATCAAGCTTTTTTGTCGCCAGTGACAGGTGTTTCTCCGCTTCTTCGAGTTCATTCTTTTTGACGGTCACAACAAATTTCTTTATCTGGGTTCTTAAAGCAGACTTTTTGTCTCTGTTTCTCATCCTACGTACAGTATCTTGTCTTACATTTTTCTTCGCAGATTTGCTGGTTGGCATTAAATTTTTCCTTTATTTCTTACCCATTTCTTCAGCTATATTTTAGTCTGGAAAGTTTATGATATAGGGTTGTTATTGTCAACAAAAAAACAAATAATCCTTGCTTTTAAAGGAAATAATATTATATACTAATGTATTAAATTTCATTAATTTCTGTTGACTCTGAAGGCAATAAGTCTTTACTGCCTATCGACAAACAGGAATTTACTTCAAGCAAACCTGAATAAAATCATTCTAAATATGGAAATAGCTGTTTACCCAAATCCGGTATTAAAAATAAAGGCTGAACCAATTGAAGATATTAACAACGAGATCTGCCAAATTACCGAGGAAATGCTTGATACATTGTATGATGCTTGTGGAGTGGGGCTTGCAGCGCCACAGGTAGGACTGTCGATACGTTTAGTTGTATTAGACATAACCGGTGAAAAAACCGGTGAAAGGGTATTCATAAACCCGTATATCGCTGAAGAGCGAGGTGAAACTCTGGAAGAAGAAGGCTGCCTGTCCTTCCCCGATGTAATGGGAAATATCATACGTTCACAATATGTAAAGGTCATCGCATACAATCTTAAGGGTGAGAAGCGTGAGATAGAAGCTGAAGGCCTATTGAGCCGTGCATGGCAGCATGAGATCGACCACTTGAATGGCTGTCTTTTTATTGACAAGATGACTCCTGCAAGTACGATAGCTAACAAAACGAAACTGAAAGAACTTGAACAGTCTTATCAAAATAGCAAGGCCGGTGTTAGTTAGTCTTTTAACTGTCCGCAATTAAATACAGTATGAATGTAGTTTTTATTGGTACGCCGGAATTTGCGGTTCCCAGTTTAAAATGTTTAAGTGAATCCAAACACAATATACTGGCCGTAGTTACACAGACAGATAAACCTAAAGGTCGAAAGGGAAAGCCTTGCGCACCCCCTGTTAAAAGTGTTGCCATAGATGCAGGCTTCCACGTAATACAGCCGGACGATGTAAATGATAATCTCATCATTGAGAAACTTAAAGGGCTGAATCCAGATGTTATAGCAGTTGTTGCTTTCGGACAAAAAATTTCGTCTGAAATACTGAATTTACCAAAATATAGATGCGTTAACGTCCATGCTTCACTGCTACCCAAATACCGTGGCGCGGCACCTATTAATTGGGCAGTCATTAACGGAGAGGAAGAGTCAGGGATAACCACCATCATTATGAGTGAGAAGATGGATGCCGGTGAGATGATCGTCCAGAAATCATTAACAATCGATCTTGAAGAAACAGCCGGTGAACTTGGAGACAGATTGAGCAGGCTCGGAGCAGAGACTTTACTAGAGAGCTTAATGCAGATTGAAACAGGAAGTGTAAAATACACACAACAGGATGAAGAACTTGTTTCTCTTGCACCAAAAATCAAAAAAGAAGACGGGCTTATTAACTGGAATCAAGATGAAAAAGAGATACATGATTTTGTAAGAGGTATGAATCCGAGACCATCCGCTTATACTTCTTTAATCAGAAATAATTCAAAGGAGAGAATAATAATTCTAAAGACGGAACGAGATAACTCTCCAGATGCTGGAACAGTTAACGTTCCCGGTACGATTACGGATATATCTAATCGAGGCATTAAGACTGCTGCAAGAAACGGAAGTGTATGGATCAAAGAAGTCAAACCGGAAGGCAAGCGAATGATGAGCGCTACTGCATTCTCAAGAGGACACGATCTTAAAGTTAATTATTTATTTCAATAAGATATTAGAAATCCTCTAACAAGGGAGATACAAATAGAATGGAAGTTATAGACAAAAAATTTGTTTCACTTAACAACATGATGACCAAGCTGAGGAAAAAGAAATGCCCGCCTGAGGGTTTACTGCTCCTTTTTCCACACTGCATACAAAATTCAACTTGCAAGCAGAATATCAAACATGATATCAATGAGTGTAAACGCTGCGGAAAGTGCAAGGTAATGGACTTACTGGCATTGTCAGAAGAATACGGCGTAAGTATAGCCGTTGCCAGTGGCGGGAGAATTGCTCTTAAAAGAGTCATGGCTGAGGAAGTTCAGGGGGTTGTGGCCATTGCCTGTGAAAAAGAATTGCGGACAGGATTAATGGCTGCCATGCCAAAAGCCATATATGCAGTCCCTAACCTGAGACCTCACGGCTACTGTGTAGATACGGATGTGTATATGGACGATGTAATAAAGGCCATAAAATTCTTTGTCAAAAATCACAAGAAAGTTTCTTAAATAACAGAACATTTGACATTGCACCCCGCCACAAATCTTTGATTTGCCAAAGCATAAATAGCAAATCCTTTATTCAACTATGCTCATTCTTTCTTTGATTATGTAATACATTTAAATAAATATTAAGCAGCAAAAATATCAAACTGACAAAACCGGAAACCTTCAGGAGGCGTTTTTATGGGCACAAAAGGTATGAGTGTGCTTAGGCATATTATTGAACAGGAAAGGAAATTTCCTCAGGCAACAGGCAGTCTTACCGGATTGTTAATGGACTTAATATATGCGGCTAAGGTTATATCAAGAGAAGTTAATAAGGCCGGCCTTGTTGATATACTTGGCCTCACCGGTGAAGAAAATATTTCTGGTGATGAAATAAAGAAGCTGGATGAATATGCCAATGACAAATTATTTAATTCCATGGATCATGGGGGACATCTTTGCATAATGGCCTCAGAGGAGAGAGACGAAGTTATGCATATTCCAGACGAGTTTCCCAAAGGTAAATATGTACTACTCTTTGATCCGCTTGATGGTTCGTCCAATATTGCTGCAAATGTCAGCATTGGTACAATCTTTTCCATACATAGGAAGAAAACAGATGGTGAAAACGGAACACTCGAAGACTGCCTCCAAAAGGGAAGTGATCAGGTCGCTGCCGGTTACATCATTTATGGTTCCAGTACCGTACTGGTCTATACAACAGGCCAGGGCGTAAACGGTTACACGCTAGACCCCAGTGTGGGTGAGTTTCTATTATCACATGAAGATATAAAAACTCCTTCAAAAGGAAAAATCTATAGCGCAAACGAAGGAAATGCGAAATTCTGGGATGAAGGGACAAAAAAATACATCAGCCATCTGAAAGAAAAAGACTCTGCTTCAGGCAGGCCATACTCATTGCGATATATCGGATCACTGGTATCTGATTTTCACAGAAATCTACTCTACGGTGGTATATTTCTATATCCCGCCGATTACAAAGACCCAAAGAATCCAAAAGGTAAATTGCGTTTATTATATGAGGCTTCGCCTTTAGCATTTATAGTAGAACAAGCTGGTGGAATGGCAACTACCGGTAAAGAAAATATAATGGACATTGTGCCAACAGAGCTTCATCAGAAAGTACCTTTAATCATAGGAAGCAAAGAAGACGTGCTTACTTATCAGAAATTTATCGCTGATAACACAAACTAATACTAAAAACCAGAAATGCCTGTTTGTATCGCACAACCAATACCTTCGAACTCCCAAACTCCTCCATAATCCTTTAAAGTATTAATCGATTTGACTTGATGTATATATTTTGATATTGTCTCCAATTCTTGAAGGTGGCAAAAATGACAAAGGTAAAAATCTGTGGTATAAAAACTTTAAGTGACGCAAAATTCGCTGTTGATTACGGTGCAGATGCTATTGGTTTTGTGTTTGCAGAGAGTATACGAAATGTAAGCAAGGAAAAAGCACGTGCTATCGTACGAAAATTACCTCCATTCGTTACGACTGTTGGACTTTTCGTCAATGATACCGCAGAAAATATCGAAGCAATCTGCAGGTTTTGCGGTCTGGACACCATACAACTCCATGGAAATGAACGGCCAAGTTTATTAAATAAACTGAAAGTTTTCAAAACTATTAAGGCGTTTCGAATACAAAATGAAAAAGATATTATTCCAATAAGAAAATACAAACCTGACGCCATCCTGCTCGACGGATACTCAGAAAATAAAATGGGTGGTACCGGTACCTCTTTTGACTGGAAGATTGTAAAAAAATTAAGGACTTCAATCCCCGTTATAGTGGCAGGAGGATTAACACATTTAAATGTCTCACAGGCCATAAGAATTGTAAATCCTTATGCAGTGGATGTTTCCTCCGGTGTTGAAAGTGGCCCCGGCAAAAAAGACAGAAAACTGATAAAGAAATTTATTGATGCCGTAAAAGGATAGAATTCCCCGCCATTAAACATCATCTGACAAAATATCATTGCACACATACCGTAATTTTGATAGATTATGCGATTGCAATTTTAAATATTACAATTATTTTAAAGTTTATTATCAGATCGAGAAGACACTATGTTAAAGAAAAGATTTACAAGCAAAAACTGCGTTACCTGCAAAAGATGTATGATTGAATGTGCTATCAGGCATTCAGTGGCACAGGATTTTGCCTTATCCGCTCTGGAAAAACCGGCTCCAGTTCCAAGGATTAACATAAGTTTCAGAAAAGATAAACCACATGCAACTGTTTGCCAGAATTGCAAAAATCCAAAATGCATGGAGGCATGTGATTATGGCGCAATTACTAAATATGAGGATGGTAACGTTGTTATAGACCAGGAGAAATGTAATGGCTGTTGGGCATGCATTGATGCTTGTCCTTTCGGTGCGATCACTAAAGAAACAGAAATGAATGTTGCCATCAACTGCGATGATTGTAAAGGGTATGACGATATGGCATGCGTAGAGGCATGTAAGACTTCTGCGCTGACATACAAAGTTGAAAAGAAGGTTGCTGTTACTGCTTAAGCGTAGTAATTGCTTTGTTGCTGTTATAGAAAGCACGTAAAAGTTTAAAAACTCCTCCGGGAATTCAGGCTTTAGCCTTTTATGAAAGAATTTCAATTGTGACAGTTTAAATGTAGCTCAAATAACTTACATATTTTATAAACGTTGAACAGCTAGATGATTTGTTTCAGGAGAAAAGCATGAAAAAGATTACATTACAAATTAACCAGAAAGAATATGAAGCAAATGATGGTGAAACCATCCTTAATGTTACTAAGAAAAACAATATCCACGTTCCACATTTATGTCATTGGAATCTATTAGAGCCATTTGGACAATGTAGAATGTGTGTTGTTGAAGTAGACGGGAACCTGGGGCCTGTGACAGCTTGCAACGCTCCTGTCTGGGATGGCATGAGTGTTGTGACGGAAAGCGATAACATTGCTGAACTCCGAAGAAACAACCTTAAGTTGATACTAGGTAACCACCCTAATGACTGTATGACCTGTGAAAAAACAGGTAATTGCAAACTCCAAAATTATGCTTACCAGTTTGATGTGCATGCGGAATGGAGTCAGCAAACTATTCGAAAATTCCCGGAACTTCCAAATAACGGAGTTATAGAGTGGGACAAAGATAAATGTATTATGTGTACCAGGTGCGCGCGTACCTGCGGTGAGCTCCAGGGATCATATGCACTCGGGTTTAAGGCTCACGGGTTTACGGCAATTGGCGCCCCGAGCAATTCTAATATCTCCAAAGAGGGTGATTGTGAACTTTGCGGTCAATGTATAGATGCGTGTCCGGTTGGCGCACTGCAGGAACTATCCGCGAAAGGCAAGGGACGTCCATGGCAATTTGAAAAAACCAGGACTACCTGTACATATTGCGGAACAGGCTGCAACTACTTTTTGAATGTAAAAGACAAGAAAGTAGTCTCTATTTCACCATGCTATGATGCACCGGTTAATGACAAAGGAAGTCTCTGTGTAAAAGGTAGATTTGGTTACGAGCACATACATCATAAAGACAGAATAACCACACCGCTCATAAGAAAGAATGGCAAACTGGAAGAGGCCAGCTGGGACGAGGCAATTTCTCTTATAGCTGAAAAGTTCACAGAGATTAAGAAGAAGCACGGTCCTGACAGCCTTGGGTTCCTCTCTTCATCAAGATGTACAAATGAAGAGAACTATATATTCCAGAAGCTTGGCCGAATGATGGGCACAAACAATGTTGATAACTGCGCGAGGGTATGCCACAGTGCAAGCGTCTCTGGACTTGCAGCATGTTTTGGTAGTGGCGCCGCGACTAATTCATTTGATCAAATTCGTGATACGGAATTACTATTCGTGATAGGCGCTAATCCATATGAAGCACACCCGATTGTAGGGCTTAAGATAAAAGACGCCATAAAAAATGGAACAAAGCTGATTGTAGGTGACCCGAGAAAGACACAACTCGCAGAAAAGGCGGATGTGTGGTTGAATCTGATACCCGGAACAAACATAGCTCTGTTGAATGGAATTATACACGTAATCCTGAAAGAAGGACTTGAGGATAAGGAGTTTATAAAGAAACGCACAGAAGGGTTTAATGAGCTCAAAAAAGGTGTCGCGAAATATACACCGGAACACGTTTCAGGTATAACAGGTGTAGCCAAGGACAGGATTATTGAGGCGGCCAGAATGTACGCTTCAACTGATAAAGCAATGATTATATACAGCCTTGGAATGACGGAACATACAACCGGTACATACAATGTTATGTCACTGGCTAATCTTGCCACAGTTACCGGTCATCTTGGACGATCAAACGTAGGAATCAATCCGACCCGTGGGCAGAATAATGTACAGGGGGCGTGTGATATGGGAGCGCTGCCTAATACGTTTGTTGGATATCAGAAGGTTGGTGATGATAAGGCACAGAAGAAGTTTGAAAAGGCGTGGAAGACCAAACTGGATGACAAGATAGGCCTGACATGCACAGAGATGGACGTAGCAATGAATAAAGGCAAGTTAAAGGGCTACTATATTTTCGGTGAAGATCCTGCCATGACGAATGCCAATGTCAACTTTGTAAAAGCCGGCCTTAAGAAACTGGACTTTCTTGTTGTACAGGATATTCTTCCAACGGACACTACAGAGTTTGCTCACGTAGTCCTTCCCGGCTCAAGTCACGCAGAGAAGGATGGTACATTTACCAATGGTGAAAGAAGAATTCAGCTGATCCGAAAGGCGATTGATCCATTGTGTGGCAAAGCGGATTGGGAGACCATATGTCTTGTAGCAAAGGCGCTTGGAATAAAAAATATGGACTACTCTTCACCATCTGAAATATGGGACGAACTTGCCAGTGTTGCACCGATGTTTGCAGGTGTTAATCATGGAAGATGTAATCCGGACGGAATCCAATGGCCATGCCCTAGCTTAGACCATCCTGGTACACAAATCATGTATGAGGAGAAATTTAACAGGCCGAATGGAAAAGCCAAGTTCAATTTTAAGGAGCATATTGCTTCGGCTGAAGTACCTGATGATAAGTATCCGTTAATCCTTTCAACCGGACGCCGCAGACAGCATTATAACAATGGCTCCATGACGAGAAGATCCAATGCGATATTTAATCAATGGCCAGAAGAGTCACTAGAGTTAAATCCGTTTGATGCCAGAAGGTTTAACATAACGGACAGCGAAAGGATTCTCGCCAGTTCAAGGAGAGGTAAGATGGAGGTAAAGGTACACATAACAGATAGAGTACAGCCGGGTATTACCTTCCTCGCGTTCCATAATCGTGATGCTTTGACAAATCTCCTTACGAACGATGCACTTGACCCGATATGCAAGATCCCTGAATACAAGTCGTGTGCAATCAAGATTGAAAAATTAAACGGGCACAAGTAGGGGCAAACGGCAGCCTGCCTGACGGCAGTTTGGCGGGTTCACTCCTACATATTCAATACAATCTAAATTTTGTATCTCCGAGTTATTTAACCTGAAATAGAATTCAATGGATAAATAACCGATAGGGTATGAGCGGAAACACTTATACCTCCCCTTCTTGGAAAGGAGATGGCAACGAGAATGTTAACTAGAACCATCGTTCTATCTTTTACAAGACAGAACGATGGTTTTTTTGTTTAATCATACTTTAGGCAATTATGTGGACAAAAAATATATTAAATAATATTAAGGGCTTTCGTTTCAACCGACACGAATTTGCAGGGGCATTAGGCGACATGGGAACATTTATTCCCATACTGGTGGGTTTGGTAACGGTCTGCGGTTTGAATGCCGGAAGTGCCTTGTTCTTCTCCGGACTTTTCAACCTGATCTCCGGTTTTATATTTGGTATACCCATTGCCGTTCAGCCAATGAAGGCGATAGGCATAATTGCAATCAATGAGGGTCTCACGCTTAATGAGATATTAGCTGCCGGAATAGTGGTAAGCGCAATTGTATTTATGCTGGGTGTAACAAACCTGATAGTATTTCTAAACAGACACATACCTCTTAGTGTTATCAGGGGGTTACAACTTGGGCTTGGCTTATTGCTTATTATCAAGGGTATTAAAATGGTTACCAATACCAACACTATATTTGGTCTTGACAGTATAGCGGTAGGAGCCTTTTGCGGCTTGCTTGTCCTATTCCTGTTCTTCAGCAAAAAGTTTCCCGGTGCCCTTGTAATCTTTGCAATTGGCTTTATATTTCTCTTTTTACGAACACCAGACATTCTCAAGGGATTCAGTTATGAACTAAGTATCCCAGAATTTGTTACTTTAAATGCGGATGACTTTATAAGTGGTACATTCCGGGCGGCAATACCTCAAATACCTCTGACCATCCTGAACTCAGTAATTGCCGTATGCGCACTTTCCTGGGATCTCTTCCCAAAGAAAGGTGCTGATGTAAGAAGGGTATCTACCAGTGTAGGTCTGATGAACCTTATAGGGTGCTGGTTTGGAGCTATGCCGATGTGCCATGGTGCCGGAGGCCTGGCCGGGCAGTATAGTTTCGGAGCCAGGACCGGAGGAAGCATAGCTATCCTTGGGATAGTTAAAATGATTATCGGCTTTTTCTTTGGTGCTTATGCCATTAAGTTATTGTCTGTTTATCCGTTAAGTGTCCTCGGAGTTCTTCTTACATTCTCCGGTATGGAACTCGCAATGACGTCACGAGATACTAAGACAAGAAGCGATATGTTCGTCATGCTCCTGACAGCAGCTGTAATCATAGCATTTCACTCAACTGCAATTGGTTTTATAGTAGGCCTTGCCATCGCCTATCTATTTCTTTACGGTATAGTCAAGATTGAAAAGTTAGACAAAGACACTGAGTGAGGGCAATCATCTCAATCCCTGCATCTCTACTCATTAACAACAAATTTTCCTGACTAAGCCTAAAAAATGATTTGATTAGTTTCTCTGTAAAGACACTAAATACGCATTCCATCAAATAAGAATAATCCCAGACACCCAAACAAAACTACCGGCAACCATGCTGCCAGGACTGGATGTAGAATGCCCATATTACCAAGATTCATGCAGACATACGATAAGACAAAGAATGCACAACAAATAAGGATACTTATCCCAACCCTCAGAAAGACATTCCTGCTCATTCTTTCAAAGCCCACAACAAAGGGAATACCTAAAAAAAGCAGCACAAAATTAGTCAGAGGAGACGCCGCCCTAGCATGAAACATAACGCTATATCTCGGATTCTCCGGTTCTTTTTTACATAATTCTCTTAATTCTTTAAAACTCTTCAGTGTCGAATTGATATCAACTATGCTTAGTTGCTCAGGTGTTAATGTAGTTTCCAGGTAATACTCATCCATTGATTGCGCAGGAGCAACCCACTTACCACTTTCATCATAGTTATGCCTGACTACATTCATTAACAACCATCTTTTGTCATCTGTCCATTTACCTTTCTTGGCACTGATAGTAAACTCTTTTTTACCTTCTTCGTTTTTTCCAATGACAAATACAGATTCTAACCTTCCTTCAACAACATTAAATGTCCACACCCTTAAGAGTAAGCGATTTGCCTCATCTTCAGTAAGGATATTATTTTTTTCTTCCTCTTCGAATGTTGACTGCTCTACTTTTACCAGTCCCTCAGCAAGTTTTGGTATAAGCAGTTCCTGATTTGCAACTGATATAAACGACATAAAAACCGATAAAATGAAAACAGGAAGTAAAATCCTATAAAGATTAATCCCTGCAACCTGCATAGCCAATATTTCATTATTCTTTGCAAACTTTACAAGAACCAGACTCACTGCGATCAGTGTTATCGCAGGAAATAGTTGTGCTACAAATACCGGTATCATAAGTCCATAGTAATGTCCTGCCAACGCAAACGCCTTGGAACCCATTTCAATAAAATCATCAAGCTTCTGAATCACATCAATAACTATATAAATACCACAAACTGCAAACATACATATGATGAAAGTCGGTACAAATGTCTTAATAATATATTTATCAATCTTAAATAACATTTTACTCCTTCAAGGAAACAGCCGATGCCTACTTTAATTCTTCCAATAGTTCAGAAATATTTCTCCTTAATACAGGATGCCTGATATCAGGAGATATCTCACATAATGGTTCTAACACAAAAATACGTTTATGCATGCTTTCATGAGGAATCTTAAGATTATGATCATTTATGACCCTATCTCCATATAATAGTATATCGAGGTCTATAATCCTCGGCCCCCATCTTACACCCGGCTTTCTCCCGAGTTCTGTCTCAATCTTCTTAAACTCTTTCAACAGTTCATGTGGCTCAATTTCTGTATCCAATACTATGGCACAGTTAAGATAGTCTGGCTGTGGAGGGCCGCCAACAGGCTTTGTTTCCAAAAACCCGGATTCGCCTTTAACACAAATATCATTACATGCATCTATCCTGGTAATAGCACGGACTAAATTTGCCTCTCTGTTTCCAAGATTAGATCCAAGGCCTGCATATACCTTTGTCATTTATCGTATACACTACAAACAATTGAAAAAGTACTGCCGGAATGGATGGAGCCGGAGAAATAGTTACTCTTTTTCTAAACTCTGCTTATTTAAACCAGAACATTCTTCTGCAATAACCGCTATGCAGTACAGGTAAATTACACTTCTTTCTACCATCGGAAACCACTGGAGTCAAGGAATTAAAAGAGCTGGAAATATAAGGTTTTTTAATCTCATAACACACAAGAAAGTACAAAACATATCCCTGTCAAAATCAAGAATTAACATCTGGAGGAAACTGATTTATGCCTTGTACTTAAGAGACTATTTTTTATAATAAATGTTTTCTATAACGTCAATATGAAAAATGTCAATACATCACAACACAAAAATAGATAAAGTGTCTAATAGCTCCCACAACCACACACACCGGGGAGAGGAGCGCTCAAAACTTGTATTAGCATGTGCCTTAACCGGAACTATGTTCATTGTGGAAGGTATCGCAGGTTTTCTAACCAATAGTTTAGCCCTGCTCAGTGATGCAGGACATATGCTAACCCACATGATCGCTCTATTGATAAGCCTCGGGGCGATTATGTTTGCATCAAGGCCTCCAACCGCCAGGAAAACCTACGGCTTTTACCGTCTGGAAATCTTAGCCGCATTATTTAACGGCGCTACTTTATTCTTAATCACCATATGGATCTTCTTCCATGCCTATAAACGCATCATTAATCCGGAACCTGTTGCAAGCGGGCACATGCTCATTGTCGCCATTGTCGGCCTTCTTGTAAATCTCGCATGTGCATACATCCTCAAAACAAGTCACGGCAGTTTAAATATCAAATCTGCTTTCATGCACATGATGGCAGATACATTTTCATCTCTGGTTGTAGTCTTTGGGGCAATTATTATGCATTATACACAATGGTATATATTAGATCCTGCCCTGAGTATCCTGATATGTATCGTAATCCTGGTATGGTCATATCAGTTAATTACGGAATCCGTTGACATCCTGCTTGAGGCTACTCCAAAGGATGTAGACTTGGAGAATGTAGTAAAGAGTATAAGTGAACTTGATGAAATAGAGGGGGTGCATGATGTTCATATATGGACGATTACGTCAGGTATGTACGCAATGAGTGCACACATTTATATCAAAGACATAATGGTCAGTGAAACTCAACAAATCATGTCAAATATCAACACACTGGTAAACGAAAAGTTTAGTATTGGTCATACCGTCATACAATTTGAATCTAATGTATGTAGTGATAACCCACACCTCAAAAGAGATTGAAGGAGTAAGAAAAAAAGTTGTATTTTAATGATTATTTTACTATTATCCTACCTTTCTAGACGCTTTTGTTAAGAAATACAGACGATGAACTGCGTATAGAGCTTTTCTCAATATCAAATGGAAAATCAATAAAACGCCACTGGTATTGTACAATTAAACATAACGCATATTATAAAAGGAGAACTTGAGAAATGACTGCAAAACTAATCAAAGGTACTGAGATTCGAGAACAAATATTAGAAGAGATTACTGCAGAAGTAGCGGAAATAAAAGAAAAGCACGGGGTTGTGCCCGGACTTGTAACTATACTGATAGGTGAAAATCCTGCCTCAATGTCGTATGTAACTCTGAAGATTAAGACCGCCCACAGGGTCGGCTTCAATGAGGTTCAGGATTCTCAACCGGTCGATATCTCGGAAGATGACCTCCTTGCACTTATCGACAAGTATAATAACGATGATTCTATAAACGGTATCCTTGTCCAGCTTCCCCTCCCTGATCACATAGATGAAAAGAAGGTTCTAAATGCCGTTGATCCGGATAAGGACGTCGACGGCTTCCATCCCGTGAATGTAGGGCGTCTCATGATCGGCGGAGATGAGGTTAGATTCCCTCCGTGCACACCTGCCGGTATCCAGGAGATGATTGTACGTGCGGGTGTTGAAACAAGTGGAGCTGAAGTGGTAGTGGTCGGACGTTCAAATATTGTTGGAAAACCAATTGCCAATATGATGCTTCAGAAAGGAAATGGCGCCAATTCCACAGTCACCATTGTTCATACACGCACAAAGAATATGGACGAACACTGCAAACGTGCGGATATCTTAATCGTTGCTGCCGGTGTTCCCGGCCTGGTAAAACCGGAGTGGATTAAACCGGGTGCATGCGTGATTGACGTTGGAGTTAACAGGGTAGGCGAGAAACCCAGCAAGAAGGATCCAAACAAAATGGTCGCTGTGTTAAGAGGTGACGTTGATTTCGAAGCAGCCAAAGAGATTGCCGGAAGTATTACGCCGGTTCCCGGTGGTGTTGGACCTATGACGATTACGATGCTTATGAAAAATACCCTCAAATCTCTTAAATTTAAACTGGGCATACAATAGTATTGGAGGGATGATCTATGTCCATATTTTCATTGAAAGTGTTGTAAAGATGGAATACTAAACTGTGGCGTTTTCTTCAAAGCGAGGATCCTCGATGCCCCATCTCAGCTTAAGCTCCATGAGTCCGCAATAACAGCAGGGAACTATAAAGATCGTGATCAGGGCTACGGTCATGCCTCCAACGGTTGGGATTGCCATCGGCTTCATCACATCAGAACCTCGCCCCGTTGACAAGAGGATGGGCATCAGGGCAATAATTGTAGTGGCTACCGTCATAAGGCAGGGACGAATACGCTTCAGACATGCAAGTACAGTTGCATCACGGGCATCTTCAATGGAACTGATCTTTCGCTTTCTAAATGTCTGCTCAAGATACGTCGCCGTGATCACACCATTATCTACCGCAATACCAAACAGTGCTATGAAACCTACCCATACTGCAACGCTGAGGTTGTAACCAAATACATTAAGCAGTATAAAACCACCAGCCAGTGATACGGGAATTGCTATATAAACAAACAACGTCGTCGAAATAGTCCTGAACTGAAGAAAGAGTATAAAAAAGTTTACGAAAAGGCATATGGGCAACAGAATGGCCATACGCTTATTAGCCCTTATCTGATTCTCAAATTGACCCGCCCATTTTATATAATACCCTTTAGGTAAGCTGAACTCTCCGGAGGCTATCTTCGCCTTTACGAGCTTATCGGCATCTTCAACCACGCTAACTTCATCACGTTCCCTTGTATTAAAAGTAACATACCCTACCATAAGAGTATCCTCACTCTTAATCATGGAAGGGCCTATTGTATATTCAATATCGCATACCTGTGTAATGGGAATCTGCGCACCGGTAGGAGTCGGGATGAGTATCTTCGGTAGCATCTCGAAATTATCCCTGATCTCTCTCATATATCTGGCCCTTACCGGATAACGTTCGCGGCCCTCAACAGTCCAGGTTATATTCTTACCCCCAATGGCAACCTCTATGACATCCTGAACATCACTCAGATTCACCCCGTATCTTGCAATTGCTTCACGGTTTATTTTAAACTCAATGTAAGGCTTACCAACGATGCGATCGGCTATCACGTCAACTGCTCCCGGTACCTGTTTTATTATTGACTCTAATTGCAAGCCTATACGTTCAATTTCCTTCAGATCAGCGCCAAATATCTTTGCCCCCATCATTGCACGCAGGCCGGACTGGAGCATGATCACCCGTGTCTGTATCGGTTGAAGCCACGTGGGTACAACACCGGGCATATCCGTAGCTTTGCGCAATTCCTCAAGGATCTCATTCTTTGTGATAGTCCTCTCATCTGACCATATTAAGCCCAAGATACTTTTCGTCCATCGTGGAATATACCAATCTGAATACCACCTCTTCACAGTCACTATTCTCCATTGGTCCTTTGGCTTCAGATTTACAATTGTCTCAATCATTGCAGTCGGAGCCGGATCAAGAGCAGTCTCAGCCCTGCCCAGTTTACCAACAACCATATCCACCTCAGGTATCTGTTCCATTAATATGTCCTGCTTCTTCAAACCGGCCATCACCTCTGTCAGACTCGCAGCAGGTAAGAACGAAGGCATGTAAAGAAAAGACCCCTCATCCAGTGCAGGCATGAACTCACGACCGATCCCAGGAAATTTGTGTTTAAGTGCAACCCAGGGGCTAATCTTATTTAAATCCAACATGACATAACTTAATCCCTTTTCAACCGGATAAGCCATCCGTCCCAGACCCAACCATATAAAAACTCCACTAAAGACTATAAATGCAGGAATTATCAGGAAAATAACCTTGTGGGCAAGTATCCACCTGAGCGCAGGTTCATATACAGCACATATGCCCCGAGAAATAACGTTTTTCTCCATTGGTCTGAGGCGTTCTCTGCTCATTACGTAAATAAGCAATCCAATGAGCAAACCTCCAACCGTTGAAAATATCCATGCAGTTGGCATACTAATAGTTTCGTATCTTCCAAATATCAGATACCGAATTATAAATATTAAACATATACCGGAAGAACCTCCAAGGATTATTGAAGTCTTCTTTCGCCAATTTACTTCCTTTAAAAACAGGTTACACAGTACCGGTACGACCGTTATGGCAACAACGACCGAAGCAAACAGGGCAAATGTCTTTGTGTACGCCAGTGGCTTAAAAAGCCTGCCTTCCTGACTCTGCATAAAGAACACAGGAATAAAGGAAACTATAGTAGTAGATACAGCCGTAAT
>CAJXKT010000005.1 GCA_913055705.1 uncultured bacterium | reverse complement strand
TGGTAACTTCGTATCCCCAGTTCCTGAAAGCGCCCTCGGTAAACTTCATTATGTTGCCTTTATGGACGAATGTTACGCTTTTCCTGTTATGTGTTACTGCATAATCAAGAGCCATTCTGACCAGCCTTTTGGTTCCTGCGATTGAGATGTTTTTGATTCCAATCCCTGAGTCATCACTTATTTTGGTATCCATGTTTGAATTGAGAAAATCTATTACCTGTTTTGCCTCCTTGCTTCCCTGCTGCCACTCAATTCCGGAATACACATCTTCGGTGTTCTCCCGAAATATTACCATATCCACTTTCTCCGGATGCCTGACAGGACTCGGAGTGCCCTGGAAATAGCGGATGGGCCTTACACAAGCATAAAGGTCCAGAACAATTCTCAGCGTTACGTTAAGTGATCTGTGTCCCTTGCCGACAGGTGTAGTCAGTGGCCCCTTCAGGGCGACATGATAATGCTTGATTGCCTCTACCGTGTCTTCCGGAATAAGCTCACCAAACTTTTCGTCAGCCAGTTCACCGGCGTAAACTTCATACCATGCAATCTTTTTCTTTCCTGAATATGCTTTTTCCACTGCTGTATCAACAACCATCCTGGTCGTATTCGTTATGTCAGGGCCAATTCCGTCTCCAATGATAAACGGTATGACGGGATTATCAGGTACTATAAGTTTTCCATTTTCAACCGTTATGGCCTCACCTTCAGTCGGTGGTGAAAACTTCTTAAATTTTATCATCATTCACCCTTTCTATTTGTACTAAATTAAATTTCTTTTACAGATAATGAATACTAATCATAACAATTCGTTGCCAACAAGTAAATAGAGCATGATTATTATTTTGTTGAAAATAAATCGTTTTTTATGATAATCGAATAATGGGAGTTCAATACGAAGAACTTATTCTTACTGCTCTGCTTGCTGCAAAACGAGCAGGAGAAGCAATCCTTGATGTATATGGTTCAGACTTTGCGGTTGAGCATAAAGATGATAAATCTCCGCTGACTCTGGCAGACAAAAGGTCACACGAAATCATTATGGATGTTTTAGAACAGACCATAACGGTAAATAACGGTACAGTGCCCGTTTTAAGTGAAGAGGGGAGAGGTATTCCATTTGATGAAAGAAAAGAGTGGGAATATTTCTGGCTTGTTGACCCTCTTGACGGAACAAAGGAGTTTGTCAAGCGAAACGGAGAGTTTACTGTTAATATCGCACTCATCCGGAATCACAAGCCGGTTCTTGGCATTATTTATATACCGGTGAAGGATGTCTTCTACTTTGCTGCTATAGATTTTGGTACATATAAATTGGAAAACAGCGAAAGTCTGTTCGATAACTCGGTCGATAACTTATCAATAAAAGAGTTGTTAGATAAATCACAGAGACTGCCCCTGACCAATAACAACAAGAGTTCGTTTACCGTTATTGGCAGCCGTTCTCATACTTCCGAGGAGTTTTCAGAATTTGTAAAACTATTAAATGAAAAGTATGGAGAAGTTGAATTTATTTCTTCCGGTAGTTCGCTAAAGCTCTGTCTTGTAGCTGAAGGAGAAGCTGACGTGTATCCGAGATTTGGTCCCACAATGGAGTGGGACACCGCAGCCGGACAGGCAATTGTCGAGCAGGCTGAAGGCAGTGTAATGGATATACAGACCAGAGAACCTCTGAGATATAACAAAGAGGATCTATTAAATCCATTCTTCATTGTCAGCAGGCAAGGTGTTTGTTTCGACTAAAGCTGATTGATTATTCATATGTATAAACAAAAGAACAAAATTATACTATCTATTATCCTGGCAGCATTTTTATTGGTAAATGGCTGTGCAAGCACCAAAACCGGCCCACCGCTTTCTAAAGATGAATTAAGGAAACTTGAAGAAGAGATTGAATTGCTGGCTACAGAAATATATATAAATGATTCAGTCATGGTGTGGAAAAGTGGATTTAATGTTCTGAGCATCATGCCGGAGGGAGTGTTTAAGAAACGTGCAGTGATAGGTGCATTAGTCGAAGATAACACAGAAGATATTGCCGGGTTTTATAAGCTTCCAACAGAGGAGGGATGTGTTGTCATTGGAATAATGGAAGGTTATATAGCTGACCTGGCTGGCATCAGGCAGGGCGATATCATAAAAGAGGTGGATGGGAAAAAGATAAAGGATAGCGGCCATGTTAAGTTTAAGGCCGGCAGATCCTCCACGGTTATTGTAGAAAGGGCCGGTGCAAGACTCTCCTTTAATGTAATACCGAAAGAAATGCCATACGTGCGAATTCGCCTTAAGCAAACCAGTAAGATTAACGCATATGCAAAATTTACGGGAATTGAATTTACGTCCGGGATGGTACACTTTGTAGAGGATGATGATGAGCTTGCCATTATAATGGGGCATGAGCTGGCCCATCTTACCTCAAAGCATCTGCCCAAGAATATCAGTGTGGCTGCACTGTGCGGGACTTTGGGCGGCCTTACGGGTCCTTTAGCGCCGTGGACAACCCAGGCATTGTACGCACCATACAGCAGGAAAAACGAGAGAGAGGCGGACTATATTGGACTCATCTACGCACATAATGCGGGTTATGATATTGAAAAGGGGGCAACTCTCTGGAAGCGCTTTGCGCTGGAAATTCCCAAGAGCCGGTCAAAGAGTTTCCTCCGCAGTCATCCGGCAAGTCCTGAAAGGATATTGCGGGTTAGAAAAGTGGTAGGGTTAATAAAATCAGGGAAAAATCCGTTAGAGGATTTGATTCTCAATTAGTTCCTATTTTGGCGACCAGACCTCAATCCGATGTCCCTCAGGATCAGAGAAGTAAAAAACGTAAGCTCCCCAGGGATGTTCCCGAACCGGTTCGATGGTAAGACCACTGCTGCGCAGGTGTTGCCAGGTTTCTGCTGCGCTTTCAACCTGCAGCGCCAATGTCACACCTGCACCCCCACAACTCTTAATGGACGCCCGGCTTTCATCAGCAATACTTATGTGGGCAGTTTCCGTTAACTTAAATTCTATAAACCAGTCTGAGTTATGGGTAATTGGCAGTCCCAAACAACCTTTGTAGAAATCAACGGTTTCCTGCCATTTCTTACAATATAGGATAGTATTTGTGTTTTTTGGAGAGAAAGTATCTGTCATCTATTCGAGAATTTCTTATGAAATAACATAGTAAATTACTTTTTAAACATATTGACATTAAAACACAAAGCTGCCGGATTTCAAATGTTCTTTTTGGGACTCCGGTATCCGGCCGGAAATGATCCGGACAGTATATGGCTAATACGGCGTAAAAGTTACCTTTATATGCTCGTCATTCATTGTTTCAAGAGCTCTCTCAATCCTGGATAATGGATCAATTATTTTATATCTGGAGAACGAACTCCTTTTTCGTTTGGGACTCATCTTGATTCTCTTTAATGGATCTCTTGTTTCCCTGGGATTCATTTCCAGGATTTCTCCTTTGACGTTTGCGTCAATATTTGCTGATGAACTTATGCCTGTTATCCTTAAAATCTGTTTGAGGGAATCGTCAGCGTACAGGTATTCCATCCCCTCATCAGTCAGGCGGTACTCCGTAATTCCATAATGTGAACATACTTTAAATGTAATATTCCCCTCAGAGTTTCTCTCGAAGAATTCAGTTGAGTTTCCTATCATATTCATCAGATCTGACCTTGAGGGGTAAGCGCTTTTGATTAATAATCTTATTCTTTCTTTCTCAATTTCACTGTCATTCATGGGAGAGCCATCTTTCTCTCGTTTCTTGATTTTATCTTCTAATGAAAGGCAGTAAGACGTATGGAAATGGAATAAGATCATATTGTCATTGTCATTCATCAACCCGTCCAGGAACTGTATATCAAGCTTTGCTTTAGTTATATAGTTTTCATCTATCTTTTTTTCTGGTTCTTCGTTGTAACCTATTTCGATCCATTTCTCCTGGCGGGGTAAGTATGCCCAGGATTCCTCTATTTGTGAAGTTTCTATGAGTTTCCTCATTTCTAATATTCCTTCTTCTTCGTTCTCGTATATTACGGTTTTGTATTGGTTCTTGTTGTTAACAACGAGTTCATTGATAACATTGTATCCTTCTTCCTTGTTTGTATCTTCAACGGCCAATGAAACATGATTAAGCCATAGTGTAAGAGTATATAAACAAACCCATAGTAGCATTGTTCGAAATGTGTAATTTGGAATCAGCTTAATAGTCATTTCTAATTATTTGTTGAAATAGCTACATTTTAGATGTGCGAAAAATAGTTTTCATATTATAATAAAACTTTAGTCTTTTAACAGGTTAAACAGTGGAATATAGCGGTAAGAGAAGATAGAAATATGTCTTTTCCGGAGAAGGCAAAAGAAAATTATTTAGAGGGCTTTGCCTGTGCAGAGAGTTTACTTCATGCAATGAGAGATGAAGGTTTATGACGGTATCTTGTATTTATCTGACCCTGTTTTGTATAAATCATTGCCTTTTGTATCGTTTACGACTATTGCCGGAAAGTTTTCTACCTCCAGCTCGCGAATAGCTTCAGGCCCAAGATCTTCAAAGGCAATAATCCTGACTTTCTTTATCCTCTTTGCTATCAGTGCTGCTGCGCCACCGACTGCTGCAAGGTAGACAGCCTTGTATTCTTTCATTGCTTCTATTACTTCTTCAGATCTGCCTCCCTTCCCGATTGTGCCCTTAAGCCCCATCTTAATAAAAGTTGGAGTATATGTGTCCATCCTGTAGCTTGTTGTCGGGCCTGCAGGGCCAATCTCATATCCGGGTTTAGCAGGTGCAGGGCCAACGTAATAAAGCAATTGCCCTTTCAAGTCGATAGGCAGGTCCTTGCCTGACTCAATCATTTCTACGAGTCGTTTATGGGCGGCATCTCTTGCAGTGTATAATATCCCGCTAATCCTGACCTTGTCGCCAGTCTCGAGCTTTTCGACATCAGAATCACTTAGCGGTGTTTTCAGATTAATGTATTCTGTCATAAATAGATATTCGTTAAATCACAATACTTTTGGGCCTGTGTGAATGGCACTCTATATTCACTGCAACCGGAAGACTGGCGATATGGCAGGGATAAGTTTCTACGTGTACTGCTAATGCCGTTATCTTTCCCCCAAATCCCTGCGGGCCTATCCCAAGTTTGTTGATTTCCTCCAGTAAATCAGCTTCCAGATTAGCTGTATTGTTGTCTTTATTATGACTGCCGACAGGTCTCAGGATTGCCTTCTTGGACAACAATGTTACGTATTCAAAAGTTCCACCGAGTCCAACACCAACAATTATGGGCGGACACGGATTTGCACCGGCGTCCTTTACAGTGTTTACTACAAAATCTATCACACCATTACGTCCCTGTGCAGGTGTAAGCATTGCAGTGCGGCTCATGTTTTCGCACCCACCGCCCTTTGCTATAAACGTAATCTTTAATTTGTCATCGGGAACAATATCTGTGTGAATAACTGCCGGTGTATTATCACCGGTATTTACCCTGTCCAATGGACTCTTTACAATTGACTTACGCAAATAACCATTTTTGTAACCACGCCTGACGCCTTCGTTTATGGCTTCCTGTAAGCTTTGTCCTTCAATTATGACTTCCTGGCCAATTTCAACGAATACTACTGCAAAACCTGTGTCTTGGCAGACTGGGACTTGTTCGTTCTTGCCAATCTCTGCATTTTCCAGTATCTGTGCTATTACTTCCTTACCCAAAGGAGATTCCTCTTTATTGAGGGCATTTTGTAATGAGACTACGAGGTCATCTCCCAGGTTATAATTGGCATCTACACAAATCTTCTCAATAGTGTCTGTTATTTCTTCCGTATTAATTTGACGCATGAATGTTTTTCCAGAATTGTTTAAATTGGGGCTTTGACAACTTTGATTCCTCGACTCCAGTCCACCCAGCTGAATGACGTCAGTCGGGCAGGTACCGGCCCGGGCGGGCGGCTATGCCGAGCAACGTTATTCAGCCTTGTCGGTTTGCTCTGTTTCTGTTTCTTCTTCTACGCCTTCTGTTTCTCCATTTTCTTCACTCACAACAGGCGCAACGGATACTAATTTATCGCCTTCCTTCAGTCTGATAAGCCTCACACCCTGAGCATCTCGGCCAATGGGTCTTATGCTTTTAACAGGGGTACGAATTACCATACCATTTGCAGTCATCATCATGATTTCGTCTTCATCACTTACATTTATCAAAGCGACGACCTTGCCATTTCTATCTGTTGTCTTTATATTAATCACTCCCTGGCCGCTCCTGCGCTGAACAGTATATTCACTATAATCTGTTCTCTTTCCGAATCCATTTTCGCAGACGGTTAAAAGTGTAGCGTCTTTGTCGACTATGACAATACCTTTAACGGTGTCATCACCTTGTAATGTTATACCTTTGACACCGCGTGTTGCACGTCCCATGCACCGGACGTCATCCTCTGAAAATCGGATGGCCTTTCCATTCTCTGTACCAAGCACAATTTCCTGTCCTCCTTGTGCCAGTTTCACTCCTATAAGCTTGTCGCCGCTGTCGAGGAGGATTGCGATTATGCCGCCTTTCTTAGGGCGGCCAAAGGCGCTGAGGATGGTCTTCTTTATTATCCCGTTCTTCGTTGCCATTACTAAACTTCTATCGTCAAATTTACGAACAGGGATCATAGATGTAACGTTTTCGTTTTTTTCCAGATTCAGCAGGTTAACTATTGCCCGTCCCTTGGCCACACGGCCAAAGTGGGGAATGTCGTATACCTTCAACCAGTACACCTTACCCAAATCTGTAAAGAATAGTATGTAATCGTGTGTTGATGCGATAAAAAGGTTTTCAACGAAATCACCTTCCTTCATTCCGGCACCGGTAACACCCTTTCCACCTCTGTTTTGTTTCCGATAAGTACTTAAAGGTAATCTTTTTGTGTATCCCTCATGTGTGATCATAACGGTTACATCTTCCTCGGAGATGAGATCTTCCATGTCGAAGTCGCTGACATCACCTGCAATTTCTGTTTTCCTTTCATCTCCATATTTCTCTTTTGTCTCATGAAGGTCTTCGCGAATAATGTCTAAGACCAGATTTTCATCTGCCAGGATAGCCTTAAATTCCTTAATATTGTCACAGACCTTTTTGTACTCTTCCTCGATCTTGGATTGTTCCAGGTTTGTTAACCTTTGCAGTCTCATCTCAAGAATCGCATTGGCCTGTACATCAGATAAAGAAAATTTAGATATCAGTGAATTCCTTGCATCATCGACTGTTTTAGATGCTTTTATCAGTTTTATAACTTCGTCAATGTTTGCAAGGGCAATCTTCAGCCCCTCCAGGATATGCGCTCTTTCTTCGGCACGGTCTAACAGGAACTGCGTCCGGCGTTGAATTACTTCTTTTCGATGGTCGATGTATGCTATAATTAACTGTTTCAGGTTTAATGTTTGAGGCCGATTGTTTACAATCGCTATCATAATTATGCTGAAAGAGTCTTGCAGTTTTGTATGTTTATATAGTTGATTTAAGACAACATTTTCGTCATCATTCTTCTTCACAACAATTACAATCCTGCTTCCCTCTCTGTCACTTTCATTCCGAACATCTGTTATGCCCTTTAAAACTTCACTTTTTACTAATTCTGCTATTCTTTCTATTATTCTGTCTCTATTAAGCTGATATGGTATTTCAGTTACAACTATACTTTTTCTGCCGTTTTTCGCTGTTTCTATATGTGCCTTTGCCCTCACTGATATAGTGCCTCTGCCGGTTTTATAGCCGTCGTGTATACCTCTAACGCCGCATATTAAAGCGCCTGTTGGAAAATCAGGCCCTTTTATTATTGTCATAAGTTCATCAATGGTGACATCAGGATTATCAATAACCTTTATTATGCCGTCACACACCTCACTTACATTATGCGGTGGTATGCTTGTAGCCATTCCCACAGCAATGCCTGAACTGCCATTGCACAAGATATTTGGAAACTTTGAAGGAAGTACAACCGGTTCCAGTCGAGTTTCATCATAATTCGGGACAAAATTAACCGTGTTCTGCTTAATATCATCCATCATCTCAGTGGATGCATGGGTCATCCTCGCTTCTGTATATCTCATTGCGGCAGGGGGATCACCATCAACTGATCCAAAGTTGCCCTGACCCTTTACAAGGGTGTACCTGAAACTGAAGTCCTGCGCCATACGCACAAGTGTTGGATATACAACCTGCTCACCATGTGGATGATAATTTCCTGTTGTATCTCCACAGATCTTTGCGCACTTCCTGAACTTTGATGCGGGCCCCAGGCTGAGATCATTCATTGCAACGAGTATCCTTCTTTGTGATGGCTTTAAACCATCACGCACATCTGGTAATGCCCTGCTCATGATTACACTCATCGCAAAGGTCAGGTACGACTCTTTCATCTCCTCTTCGATGAGGATATCCTTTATATTCTCTTTTTCGTCAATCATTGAAGTTTTTTCCTCTTTGGTTTTTCCGAGCTATTCGACAGCGGTAAATACAGCAAAATCAATTAGTATTTAAACTTAATGGAAGTTGAATCTTTCTTTTTCGGCTTTCACGGTTGTTGATGAGCCGTGCCCGGGGTGTATAATTGTATTTTCATCCAGCTTAAAAATGCATTGCTTAATCGATTGGAGAAGACAATTATGGCTGCCGCCCGGCAAATCAGTCCTGCCATAGCCCCCTGCAAAAAGTGTATCGCCTGAGAATAATATTGGAACGTCTCCATTTCCTGCAGAATCAATAAATATCCCTATTCCACCGCGGGTATGACCAGGGAGGTGCAAGACCCTTAAGGCATACTTATCAAACATAATCTTATCGTCGTGATTCAAGATTCGGTTTGCCGGGGGGGATGAATATCTTTTGGCGCCCAGAAGAGAAAGGTTCTTAAACGGGTCTTCCAACATCTCTGCATCGTCACTATGAATACAGATTTGAATGTCCGGAAACTTTTCCTTTAACTCTTTGTTTCCACCAATGTGGTCTCCATGGCCATGGGTATTAATGAGAATAACAGGATGCAGCTTTTTTTCCTCAAGATAATCTATTATTCTGTCTGTATCTCCGCCAGGGTCTATAATCATTGCTTCTGAACACTTTGAAGAAACTATGTAGCAACAAGCTTCCAACGGCCCAACCTCAAATTTTTGAATATCTAACATAATCTGTGTGCTATTATCGTTTTCGTGATGATCCGCTATTCTTGATATATCGACTTATTATTTGATTAATATCACTGGTTTTCTTCTCTTTATTGAAGCCTATGATTTTTCTTTCTCTTATTACACTTGCAGGAGAATCAGATGCGTGTACTGCGTTTCTCAGAATATCCAGTCCGTAAAACCGTCTGATACTGGAATATTTTGCTTTTTTTGGATCAGTGGCGCCCAGAAGTTCGCGGATAGTCTTGATTGTATTGATGCCCTGGTACAATATTGCGATACAAATAGTTTGTTTTCCATCAATAGTTTTCTTGGTTTCAGCAAAGGCAGAAGGTGTGCGGCCTGTCATATATTGCAGTATGTTGCCGAATTCACCCTCTACAGTTGGTTTTTTCATCTGATCGGCCATTTTGTTCATAATTTCATCAGTCAGTTCAAAAGAAAAGTCCTTCTGGTCTAATGACGCCCTCAAATTTTCAACTAGTTTTGGTTTAAATTTATCATCGAAACTACTATTAAAGAAATCTTTCACAGGTCCATAGAATTCTTCTGCCTGTTTAGTGCTCAAGTCAAGGAGTTTAACTCCGACCATATAAAAGCCGGTCCTTGAAATCATATCTATGATATTCCCGGTACGCGGATCGTGTTTTTCAAAAGGTTTGAGGATTATGAGCGAAGTTTCCGGTTTTTTGTTTTTAGGAAATTTCACGGCTTTTTCCAGGATACCTCCATCGCTTAATGAATATTTTGCAAATAACTTTAGTTGATTAATGTTTGCGGCTTTGTCTGCAGAAGTAAGGACTGCAGGTTCAAAATATTCAACCTTTCCGTCGCTGGATCTTATACTGTCACCATATGTGCCCCTGATGGTATTTCCTCTTAAAGGGTCAGATGCTGACCCAATCACGTTATTATGGAGAACATCAACCGCGTTCTTGCCTTCAAAGAGGAGGAGCATGGCACGGTTTGCCATACCAAGCTTATTATTCTTTCTCAGCATGTTGTTTACATAATCTATCATTGCATTCTTCCACACGGTTTTCATCTTCTGCGTCTCGATAGTTTTTATATATTCATCCAGGAACTTATCGCTGGGAGTGTACATTCTCGCACCCACAAGTTCCAGGTCAGACAAAGAGAGAAGCCTGCTGATTATGCCTCCCGTTCTGCTCTTTAATAAGCTATACGGCGTTATTAGAGCGTAAGTTAACTCCTTTTTCATTTTTACCAATACCTTCCTTAAATTAATATTATCGGGATTTCAAAATTACCTTAAAACGTGTGATTAAAAGCAGGGGCGTTTGAAGGATGAATGCCGAAGCCACCTGACTGTAAACAAACAACTTCTTTACTGCTAACACCTGAGTCCAACATTCATACGCCTTGTGAGATCAGGCTGCCTTCTCCAACAAGATTCTTTATTCCGTTAAGTACATTTTCGTTTAAAGAAACAAAAAACTTGTAGGATGTCTTGATCGTTACTGCTTTCTCACCCGGTATTTCAAATTTTATAAATACAGGAGAAGACCCTTTATTGGCTGACAGGATCTCCTTTAGTCGAGAGAGAGTTTCATCGTTAATTTGCGAATATTCGAGGCTTATTATAGCATTTCTGGGTGATTTGTTCTCTACTATTTTTTTCATATCTTCCGGAGTGATTATTTCTGTAACCCTGATAGATGGCTCGGTATCTCTAAAACTGACGTTTCCCTTAATAAAAACTACTTCATCGGGATGAAGGAGGTTATTGAGAGATGTCAGCTTTTTCTCGAATATTACGCACTTCGCTATTCCTTCCAGGTCTTCGATTGTAAAATATGCAATCGGTTTGCCTCTTTTTGTGGTTGTACGGTTGATGCTGTCAATTATTCCGCCTATCAAGACCTCGGTATCGTCAGGTTTCTCAGGTAGGTCTCCGGTTGAAGCATCTGAATATTGTTCAATTGCCTCTTTGTATCTTTTTAATGGGTGAGAACTGACATAGAGTCCCAATGCCTCCTTTTCTGCCTTAAGCAGCTGCTTCTCAGACCATTTTTCAGTCTCAGGTAATTGTTGATGAGAATTTGAATTTATTGTGTTATCCTGTGTACCAAACAGGTTCATCTGTCCCATTCGACGGTCTCTGTTTGATTTAGCTCCAATTTGCAACAGTGTATCAATTCCTTCAAAGAATTGAGCCCTGTATCCCGGCAAGGAGTCAAAACAGCCTGATTTTATAAGGCTCTCCATTACCTGCTTATTTACCAGGCGCAGGTCTACACGTTCACAAAAATCAAATGTTGAAGAAAATTCGCCATCACTCTTTCTTGCCGTAATGATGGATTCTATTGCCTTTTCACCAACATTCTTTATTGCGCCAAGACCAAACCTTACTTTTTTATCTGATACTATTGTAAAGTCTGAAAAGCTTTCGTTTACGCACGGTGGTAATAATTCAATGCCCATTCGGTTGCATTCATGCATATAGTCTACAATCTTTGCGTTATTTTGTTTTTCACACGTCATCTGAGCTGCCATGTACTGCGTAGGATAGTTTGCTTTTAAATAAGCGGTCTGATAGCAGACCATAGCATAAGCGGCAGAGTGAGATTTATTAAACCCATAGCCTGCGAAGTGTTCCATCAGCTCGAAGATCTTCTTGGCGATTCTTTTTGGAATGTCGTTCTTTACAGAACCCTCAATAAATTGGTTTTTGAATTTTGCCATAACCTCCGGCTTCTTCTTTCCCATTGCCTTCCTTAAATTATCGGCCTCATTCAGGGTAAAGCCTCCCAGCCTGTTTGCGATGCGCATTACCTGTTCCTGGTATACCATCAATCCATATGTTTCCTTGAGTAATGGTTCGAGCTTTGGATGAAGATAGGAAACTTCTTCTCTGCCGTGCCTGCAGTTTATAAAAGTATCTACCATTCCACTCTGTAACGGTCCCGGTCTGTATAATGCAACCAGAGGTAATATATATTCAAATTTATCAGGTTTGAGCTTTATCAGCAGGTCCCTAAATCCTCTGCTTGTTTCTACCTGAAAAACACCTTTGACGTCGCCTCTCGACAGCAATTCATACGTATTCTTGTCATCCAGCGGGATTTTATCGACATCAACCTCCTTTCCTGTTGTTGCCTTTATCAATTGCCTTGCTTTGTCGATTACGGTGAACTTCCTCACGCCAAGGAAATCAGCCTTTAACAGGCCTATCTTTTCAACAAGGGTTTCACCGTCGTATTGTGTAATTACGACATCCTTGTTTTTCGCCAGAGGGATGTAGTTGGTTAATGGTTCATCAGAGACGACTACGCCTGCCGCGTGTGTAGATGCGTGTCTGCGTAGTCCTTCGAGCTTTGAAGAAATATTGAACAGCTCCTGGATTTGCTTTTCGTTATCACGCATGGATCTTAATTCAGGTTCCTGCGCAAGAGCTTCCTCTAATGTAATGCCCAGAGTAGGGGGGATCAATTTTGCTACTTTGTTGACAACAGGCAATGGTATATCCATTACCCTGCCAACGTCCCTGACAACTGCTTTAGCCTTCATAGTACCGAAGGTGATAATCTGAGCTACATTGTTGTCGCCTCCATATCTGTTTCGTACATATTGAATTATCTTATCTCTGCCCTCGGCGCAGAAATCAATATCAAGATCAGGCATGGAAAGCCTTTCAGAATTGAGAAATCTTTCAAACAGTAAATCATACTTTATGGGATCGATATTAGTGATTCCGAGCAAATATGCGACGAGACTGCCGGCGCCCGAACCACGTGCAATTGCAGGTATATGTTCTTTTCTCGCAAAATCAATGAAGTCCCATACAATTAGGAAATAGTCAACAAAATTAGTCTTCTCTATCACACTTAGTTCATGGTCTAATCTCTCGTTTATTACATCATCAAGCTTTTTGTATATCTCTAATGCACCGTGTTTGCAGAGTTCTCTCAGGAGCTGTTTATTAGTCATGCCCGATTTGTAACATATAGAATCTTTCTTCGGGTGAAACCTGGGAAGGTGCATCGTGTCAAGGTCCAGCTCAACGCAGCATCTATCGGAGATTAATGATGTATTCATTAATGCTTCGGGAATATCCTTAAAGATTTCTTCCATCTGCTCCTGAGACTTGAAGTAGAATTCATTTGTGCTCAAGCGCATTCTCTTGGTGTCATTTATAGACTTCCCCGTGTTTATGCACAGGAGGGCGTCGTGAGCATAATAATAATCGGGCTCCATATAGTGTATGTCATTTGTAGCTACAGTTTTCAACCCCAGCTCCTGACTGATTCTTACTGCCATATTCACCAACTCATCCTGCCGTTCAATCTTATTGTTCTGCAGCTCCAGATAGAAGTTGTCTGTGCCGAAAATGTCTTTGTATTGAGCAGCAGCATTCAAGGCCTTATCATAATCATTATTTAACAGGTTTTGATTTATTTCTGACTTCATACATCCACTCAGACCGATTATTCCTTTTGAATACTCATTTAATAACTCTTTATCTATTCTGGGTTTATAATAAAAGCCTTCCAGATATGCAGATGAGGCCAGTTTTAACAGGTTTCTATATCCTTCATTGTTTTCTGCCAGAAGAGTTACATGGTATATGCGTTGTTTTCCATCTTTACCGGCTTCTTTAGTAAACCTGCTTTCCTGGGCGACATATGATTCAAAGCCAAGTATAGGTTTTATACCACTCTGCCTTGCATATTCGTAAAACCCGATTGCTCCAAACATGTTGCCATGGTCTGTCAGCGCCAGGCTTTTCATATTTAAAGCCTTAGTTTTGTCAACAAGGTCATTAATCCTGCATGCGCCGTCTAGCAGGCTGTAATCGCTATGAACATGTAAATGGACAAAATCATTTTTCATCTTTATTTCATATCCAGTTCTTTGATCTTTTGTTGCAGGCTTTGCCTGTGCATACCGAGAGCTTCAGCCGTTTTGCTTATATTACCATTATTTTCTTCCAGTTTCCTGCTTACAAAGTCTTTTTCGAAGGCTTCCACGGCTATCTTCTTTGCGTCCCTGAAAGGTAAATTGTAATCCAGGTTATTATAACTATTTGAATTTCTAATTTCTTCAGGAAAATCGTCAACTCCAAGAGTTTCTGCACCAGCCATTACTACTGCGCTTTCTATCACATTCTGCAACTCTCTGACGTTTCCAGGCCAATAATATTTAGTAAAGATTTTTATTGCCTCACTTGATATAGATTTTACGCGTTTTTTGTGTTTCTTAGAGAAATATTTTATGAAATTCTCTGTCAGTATTATAATGTCTTCTCTGCGATTTCTCAATGGCGGAAGTAAGATTTCAACAACCTTCAGCCTGTAGTACAGATCATCTCTGAAATTACCATCTTTAATTTCTTTAAGCAAATCCTTATGAGTTGCGCTTATCAGTCTGACATCAACTCGAAGAGTTTCAGTACCTCCTAATCGTTCGAAACTCTGTTCCTGCAAAACCCGCAATACTTTAGATTGTGTATTTGGACTCATATCTCCAATTTCATCAAGAAATATAGTACTCTTATCGGCCAGCTCGAATTTGCCCAGACGCCTTTCTGTGGCACCAGTGAAGGCGCCTTTTTCATGTCCGAATAATTCGCTTTCGATTAATGTCTCCGGCAAGGCTGCACAATTCATAACTATCATGGGATTATCTTTGCGTGAGCTTCTTTTATGGATTTCTTTAGCTACGAGTTCTTTTCCACTTCCACTTTCACCTTGAATTAATACTGTTACGTCAGATGGTCCCACTTTTTCTATTTTATTAAAGACGTGTTTCATTACCTGACTTTTAGCCAGTATTTCTCCCATTGATTCCAGTCTGTCAATCTCGGAACGCAGCCTGGCATTTTCTTCCTCAAGTGAGAGTTTTTCGAAGGCATGCCTGGCTATTAATCTGAGTTCATCTATTTCATACGGCTTTGCAATATAATCGTATGCCCCCTTTTTCATGGCATCTACTGCTACTCTTTCAGACCCATAAGCAGTTACTATCACTATCATTGGAGGGTTTTCCAATTGATTTATTTCCTCCAATACCTGAATCCCGTTAACCTTTGGCATGTTTATATCAAGAAAGACCAGAGCCGGTTTCTTCATCTTTATGGCCTCAGAGGCGGAAATACCATCACTGGACTCGATGACTTTGTAACCATCTTTTTCCAGAGCCATTTTCATCCCAAACCTTGCCGCCTTTTCATCATCTACTATTAATATTAATTTTTTCATGGTATATAGGGTTGTTTAAATATTACTTACTAAAACACCTTCTGATGATGGAATATTAACTATGAATTTTGTGGTCGAATCCTCACTTTCCACATGAATCAAACCTTTTACTTCTTCCAGTTTCTTTTTAACAATAGCCAGTCCCAGTCCTGTACCCATTTGTTTAGTTGTATAGAATGGTTCGAAAATCTTACCTATGTCTTCCTGAGAGATGCCAGGTCCGCTATTTTCAAAAACAACTCTGATATAATTATCCTTTTGTTCATAGGTGATTGAGATTGATAAATTTCCTCCCTCTGACATGGCTTGTATGGCATTATGAATTATATTAAAGAAGACTTCCGTCAATGATCCTTCGTCTGCCACAATTAAAGGCAGGTAATTTGACATATCCAGGTGTATGTCGATATTATTCATTTTTGCTTCATGCTTTAGAACGACCAGGACCTTATTGATTAAATCACTAATCTTAACGTTTGTTTTACTATCCCCCTGCGGTTTAGCAAATACTAAAAGCTGGTTTACAACTTTTGTCAACCGATCTATTTCTTCTACAATTATTGAAAGACTTTTCTGTGTCTTGGTCTCATTTTTAAAGTCTTCTTTTAGCACCTGAACTATGGCTTTAATCGAACTCAGGGGATTCTTTACCTCGTGTGCAACGCTGGTGGATAATCTGCCCAGACTGGATAATTTTTCATTTTCATACATTTTTCTTTCAAGTTGCAGCTTTTCCTGTATCAACTCGGCTTTTGCCATTGCTGAACTTATCTGATTTGCAATAATCATCAACTGCTCAAGGCCGTCGGCTGGTAATCGCATCCCCCTTCTGGATTTGCCAAGAGTTAACAAGCCTGTTAACTTCCTGTCTTTAAAAATCGGAAACACAAAGAACATCTCTAACCGTTTCATCTCATTTATTATAGAAGCATCAGTGATTTCGTGCCTGTCCAGCACTGCAATTTCACCTTTATCAAAATATTTGATTGTGTTTGATATATCATCTCTGGTTATAAGCGTGTTCTCACCACCCCCGACAACTTGCGTGCTTCCACCTTTGAATAGAATCAGGTTGACGTCTTTGATTGCAGTCGCCTTTTTAATGGATTCTACAATATTTTTCAGTAAACGCGACAGGTCAATCAATAAATCCGTACTAATCTGGTGGCTTAAATCATTTAAAAGATACTCGCTGTCCGCAATCCTCTTAAAGAACAATCTTCTCGTTGAACCTTGAATATTCTCTTTTAATTTTGGAAACCAGTATACGAGTGCAATAATTAATACTGCTTCTAAAACCTTTGCATTTACTGAATAATTAAATTCGAGATATTTACCTAATTGTCTTATTCCAAAATAATAGAAACATATAACCAGTATTGCCAGGAATGAATAGAAGACACTTCGTCTGAGAACAAATTCCATGTAATTGTAACGATAGACATAATAAGAAAATATAATACTGGGAAAGATGGATGAAAGCATAGTCGCCAGTACCATATATTCACCGACATAGGGGAGGGTCCTTCCTTCAAGAAGGACGGTAAATGTAACCAGGAACGTGATAAAAATAAGAATCCAGAAGATAGAGAAGTGGAATTTTTGTTCCTCTACTTCTTCCACTTTAGCAGAAAGTATGCGGGAAATAACGGCAGATGCAAATATAGAAAACAACAGCCATATGATAAAAGGTTTTACAAAAGGTGACACACTCGTCAGGACATGAGCTTCTTCAAAGGATATTATCCTGACTGCCGTAAGCGTAAGCGGAATGACCGGAAGATAAATTATGGTAATTATGGTTATCATAGTTTTCTTCTTGATCTTCCGTCCACTTTCTAAAAGAAATAATATAGCAGTGTGCAAAAGTAAACTTGGCATTACGCCCATTCCCATGTATGCAAAATCACTTGATAATTGATTAATAACAGGAATGTTTTTTCCAAAGAGCATGATACTGAAAAGTGAAATAGCATTGCCATAATGCCACGCTGCCACACTGATCACGAGGAATAAAAAGACAAGTTCACTTCCTTTCTTATTCTTCCTCTGGACTATAAAGATTGAAAGGACTGTGTGAAGGATTGAACCAAGAATGAAGCCTATTAATGCTACTATTTCGATAAATGTCATAGCTTAAAATGTATAGGATTTATATTATATTATTAACAACTAAATTCACTGTCAATAGTAAAAAGAGACGTCTTTGTGTGGGGAATTTTGCCTATATCATATATATAGATAACCATTTGCCTTACAAACACGACATACTGTTTTTGTGTTATTATTACGGCCGAGGACTTCCTTGCGTGCCGCTATATATTTCTGATTGTTCCATATGTTTTTAAAAGAATCTTCCTTAATATTACCAAAAGAATGTGTTTCACTATAAACGGAACAACATGGTAAAATGCAACCATCCCAGTTGATTACTGTTTCTTTCCACAACAGATCACAATTAAATCTGTTCTTTGGTTTCTTTTCTGTCATATTAAAAGTGTTATATTCCGGGTTGCCAGGCAGCCATTTTGAATCACGCTCAAGAGATTTTTCAGCGGTTTCAAATATTTCTTTGCCCATATCGGTACGTATCTTATTGATAGTTAGCTTAATCCCTATCTCCTTTGCCATTAACTTTGCAGTATTAATTTCGTGTTCATTGTGACTGAAGACATGGAAAAGCCAGATTATCCCAGTGTAGTTATTTCTTAATTGTCTCTTTTTCTTGAGTAAAAGTTTCATATTTGACATAACTCTGTTAAAATTCCCATCAATATGATATTTAGGATAGGTTGAATTGCTTGCGCCATCGCAGGAAATGTATATTTTTTGTAAATTGGCATTGATTATGGCTTCGGCTTGAGCATCTTCAATGGGAAAGCTCAGGTTTGTACTTATTTTAACGGCTATTCTATGTTCATTAGCATATTCTACCATTTTTACTAGTTCTTTGTTGAGCAGAGGTTCTCCCCAATTGTAAAGCCTTATTAAGAGTAGATTTCTTCCAATTTCGTCAATTATCTTTTTGAAGTCTGAAAATGATAACAGGCCCTTACCGGCAGAGGCGTCTTTCTGTCCCGTGGGGCAGAGTGGGCATCGAAGATTGCAGATATTGCCTGATTCTATCGTAATCTTGGCTGGATAGTAATAAAGGTGTGTAGAACCTATTGAAAACTGAAACTTACCCATAATAAGGTTATATAGTTTTCTTATGCTGTAGATGCGGAGATGTTTCCATAAGTCTTTTAACATTTTGTCTCAGATATATGTTATGAGTTGATGGCTAAGCGTTATCGTTTATGATTGGCGTGTATTTCAAATACCTCAAAATGAGGGTATGTAAGATTATATTATAAAATATCAGCAATATCAAACTAATCGTTGTAATGAATGACAGGGTTTTTCTGTTAATTTTCTTGAAGGCAGCTTATTATAATTCGTGAAACTACAAGAGTATTGAGGTTTCACGAGCAAGAGTTATTATGCAGAATTCACAATTAAAAGCGGGTGAAAAGCAGGAATACATCCATTGCTATCTATGTGGTAAAGATACTTACAAGACTATTATAACCAGTCATGCCAGAATAGCGTCCGCTTCTACTTCATTTACATCATCTGATGAAAAAAGTAATAATATATTCAAACTGGTAGAGTGTAATAATTGTGGATTACATTATATTAACCCCAGGCCTGCGAAGCAACACATGGGATACTATTATTCAGAAGGCTATTATGCACATAATCCCGTAAAAAAGAAGAAACAGAAAGAGAGGAAACATTTTACAGAAAAATGGAAAAATAAAAAAAATAATGTAAGGGAACTGGTCCGTATTTACTACTATAACTATCCGTGTAACACGGGAGAAGACAGAAAAAGCTTGAGTTCTTATAAGAAGATTCTATTATGGTTCTTTTATTTAACATATCGTTCAAGACTGGACGTCATACCGTTCACAGGTGAGGGAAAGCTACTCGATATTGGCTGTGGAAATGGACGATATCTTTCAACCATGAGAAAACTGGGCTGGCGTACATCCGGTGTAGAAAAAAGTCCAAAGGCATCCAGATATGCAAGGGAAGAACTTCATTTAGATGTTAATACCGGAGATTTGTTGGATTACAAATATCATGACAAATCCTTCGATGCTGTAACGATGTGGCATTCGCTCGAACATCTTTATGAGCCGTTTCAAACACTAAAGGAAATAGGAAGAATGTTAAATAATGACGGACTGCTTGTAGTTGCGGTACCAAACATAGACAGTTTTGTTGCAAAGGTTTTTAAGACATACTGGTATGGGCTTCAGCTTCCAATTCATCTCATTGCATTTACACCTGATTCAATCACAAAGATGTTAAAAAGCGCCGGATTTGACGTTCAAAAGATTTATTATGACAGGCGCGGTTCAACATTAAGACTCAGCCTGCTTAATCTCAAAGATGGGAAATACAGATTCCTTTCTAGACTATCAAGCTTCAAAGGAGCAATAAAAATGCTTAATTTTATTCTGGCAAAGTTCGGGTCTTGCGATATTATAGTAATTCACTCACGGAAGAAAACATCCTACGATGTTTGATTACACAATTTAATAAAACAATATTACAGGAGTAATACATGATAATTTTAGGAGTAACACATCCTATTTCGTGGAACAATGGAGCATGCATCCTTGTAGATGGCAAGCTGATTGCCATGGTGGAGGAAGAGAGGTTCAATAGATTTAAGCATTCCCCAAGGGTATCTGCCGACATGTCTATAGAATTTTGTCTCAAGAGGGCGGGGGTAACATTGGATGATGTTGATCATATTGCAATAGGATGGGAATCCGCGGAACGACAGAAAAAGAAGAAACGATATCCATGGGATTTTCTGCTCAGGCAGCTGCCATTCAGACATATGGAAGAGAAAATGAAATTCGTGAATCATCACGTTGCTCATGCATTAAGCTCTTATTATGTCTCAGGTTATGACCATTCAAATATCGTATCACTCGATGGTTATGGCGGCAGTGAATCCGGCATCCTGGCAATTGGAGAGGGTGATGAACTCAGGGTAGTTAAGTCGGTACCCAACAGAAACAGCTGGGGACACCTGTACAGTGAGATCACAAGGATGTTGGGTTTTAAATCTCATAGTGATGAAGGAAAAGTCATGGGCCTGGCTGCCTATGGACAACATGATGAAAAGGAATTTACATTCATCGATTGGGACAGGGATATACCCTTAATCGACAAGAAGGGTTTTAAAAAATACCTTTCCGGTCTTACACAAAGGAAGAAGGGGGAAGAATTAAATCAGCGTCATAAAAATCTGGCCGCAACCGTACAGCATACACTTGAAAGAGCTACACTCCAGATGAGTTCTTATCTCCACAATATAACGGGTTATAAAAATCTGTGTGTATCTGGTGGATGTGCCTTAAACTGTTCAATGAATGGTGTGCTCTTAAGATCCGACCATGTTGATAATATATTTGTCCAACCCGCAGCTCACGATATAGGCACGGCATTAGGGGCAGCCGTAAGTGTTTACAAAGATGTTGTGGGGCACAGACCTGATATTGTCCTTGAACATCCATATTATGGGCCTGATTACACCAATGAGGAAGTTGAATTCGAATTAAAGAAGTATAAACTGAATAATTTCAAGCGTTGTAATGATATTGCTAAAGAGACTGCTACATTGATTGCGGACAATAAAACAGTTGGCTGGTTTCAGGGCAGGATGGAATTCGGCCCTAGGGCGCTTGGAGGTAGAAGTATACTTGGTAATCCGAAGAATAAGGATATGAAGGATATTGTAAACAAAAGCATAAAGGGAAGAGAACCATGGAGACCATTCGCACCATCATTCCTGGCAGAGGATGCTGCTGATTATGTAAAACAGCCTTACAAATCCCCGTTTATGATAATTGCCTTTCAGGCTATTGAGGAGAAGGTTTCTGAGATAGCGTCGGCTGCGCATGTAGACAATACAGTAAGAGTACAGACGGTCAGGAAAAAGATTTTCCCCAGATACTGGGAATTAATCAATGAATTCAAAAAGATAACCGGAGTACCGGCACTTCTCAATACCAGCTTTAACGTAGCAGGCCAGCCCATTGTCTGCACCCCCCGCGATGCAATAATGACTTTTTTCGGTTGCGGCCTCGATTATCTTGCGATTGAAGACTATCTTGTGTGGAAGTGATAGAATTACTTCTAACAACTTATTATGAGAAAATATTTATTGATATATATCTTAGTAATATCATTTGCATTTCTTTCGGCCCCTGTAATACTGGCCGAAGAAGAGCCGGCCATAACCCTGCGTTCGTCTTACAGTGATTTATCCCTTCTTTCGGTGCAATCAATGCATAATATTTCTATACGCAAAAAGGATGAATGGGGATTTTATGGGCACAGTACAATCATCCATCGATATGAGAAGAGGTCTATAAATGGAGACGGTGTGGTAATAGACCATGCCACCGGCCTGATGTGGCATCCGTCGGGTTCGAGTGATTATATGAGATGGAATAATACAAATAATTGGATAAGAAGTCTGAACTATAAAGGATATGCAGGTTATAAGGACTGGCGATTGCCGACTCTGGATGAGGCGGTATCATTGCTTGAGTCCAGCAGAAAGAATGGTGGTCCATATATAGATCCGGTCTTCGATGGTGAACAGTGGGGGATCTGGACCGGTGACATACATGGTTCGAGAGGGGTGTGGAGCGTCTATTTCAGCCTTGGTAATGTACGTTGGAACGTTAAGAATCGTTATGTCCGTCCTGTTCGTTCACTCAAATGATACATACCGGCAGGACGCGATTGGAAGTATAAGGACGATTAACTTCTCTCTTGATTGTATATAGTGGTATACGGTTTTACCACTCTCTCTAATGACGTTTTCCAGCCTTCTTTTTCACTTCCGTCAGCATTGCTCATATATTTTTCATTAACAAGTATTATCCCTGCCATAACCAGTCCCATTATGGCGATCTTAATTAATATTTTTAGTAATTTTATAAATCTAGTTCCCATTTTATTTTGATAAAAGTTCTTCGTAAACTCTCTCAACTTTTTCTGCCATGGATTCCTGAGAAAATACATCCAGTGCCTTTTTCAGCGACGCGTCGGCCATTTTCTTTCTCAGTTCAATGTCATTAGCTAATTTTACAGTTGCCGCTGCCAGGTTTTCCGGTGTATCGTCAATGACAAATCCGGTGACGTTATGGTCAACTATTGTAGATAGCATTCCTCTATCAGCGGCAATTACAGGCTTTCCCATTGCCATGACCTCTCTGACTGCACGGCTGGAACCATCAGTACCGGGCATCAGGAATATATTAAAATCCATACATGAGACGGTTTCTACATAATCACCTGTCCGGTAACCTGTATGGACTACGACGTCTTCCAGCCCCATAGATTTGGCGGGGTCTGTCAAAAGCTGTTTCTCCTTAGTCCCTCTGCCTATAACGAGCAACTTTAACTTTGGAACTTCTTGAGAAGCTATCTTAATTGCTTCCAGGAGTATGTGAAACCTTCGATGGGTCTGTATCCTGGCGATAATACCGACTACTATATCGTCTTCCTTCATTCCGAACTTCTGCCTGTGGGTGAGAGGCCCGCTTCCCGGATTGAAACGTTGGCAATCAATAGAAGCGTTAATCATAATTGTCTTATCTTCGCTAAGTCCAAAGTTCTTCATGTCTGCCACCCTTGCCTCTTCTGAAACTTCAATTAATCTGTCAGTGAGTCTGGTTAAACATTTTTTATTCCTCAGGTTTTTTTTCAATGCAACTCCGTCATGATTTGTGCGTACGATTGGCAAACTCCTTCCGGTACGTCTGGCGGCCATTCCACCAACTAGATGACCCTGGTTGCGATGAACGTGGACTATATCATAAGCCTCTTCATTCATAAAAACCGAAAGATTCTTAATGTCAGAAATGTACTTAAAGAAACTGAAATGCTTGCTTAAATGAAACCTGGTGACCGGTACAAGTTCACGCTCGTATGCGTACTTTTCAACGGATTCCGAATCCGGTGGGAAAGGATAATCATCCATTGCCTTGCCGCATGCAAGGGTAACATCATGTCCCCGCTTCTTTAATTCTACACAAAGGTTGAGCGCCGGCTCTGCCGGACCCGTCCATTTCCAATCACTGAATAGATGGAGTATTTTCAATATTAGTTCCTTTCCGTCTGTTTGCACATTAAATCTGAGCAGGTGCTACAGTATATTAGTTTATAATAAGGGTTTTCGAAATTGCATTATTTAAAGAAATTGCTTCGATGGGGAAGGGAAACATTTTCACTTATATGCATTTTTATCCGTGCCGATTTGAAGTCGATTTTTTATGCGTAATTCCCACAATTTCGCATATTTCATGAAGACATAGAATGACGTTGTTGTAGCAGCTACTAAACCCGGTACTCCATCCAGAAATCCACGTTTGAAGAAATATCCTTTGATAAATCTGAAAAGTGGTCTAAAAATGAGTTGAAAGGTGAGAAACTTTACACCTTCTTTGTCCATTTCTACAGCACTCATGTCTGTATATTTGTCGATAGTTTCAAGCTGGTGTGAAAGATCTCTATATGTATAGTGAAGGCAATCGTTCTTCAGATATTTTGCCCTTCCGTTTAACTCCAGTGTCGCATGTGGTTCTTTTACCCACTTACCCTTATCTTTCTTATAGAGAAGGAGGTCGTACGCAGGATACCATTCTCCATGATTAATCCATTTTCCAAGATAACGCGTTCTACGCGGGAAGTAAAAACCGTCCCAGCTATTTGAATTATTATTTAAATGTGATTGAATTTCTTCATAAAGTTCAGGAGTAATTATTTCATCTGCATCTGTAAAGAGAATCCATTCATATTTGGCAAGACTGGCAATATAATTAGACTGATCCTGAAAACCCGGCCATTTTCTCTGATAAACTCTGTCTGTATATTTACGGCATATATCAACCGTTTTATCAGTACTGTAAGAATCAACAACGATGACTTCATTAGCCCACTTAACATTCTCCATACAGTCCTGGATTAAATCTTCATTGTTAAAAGTCATTACACATGCCGAAATCTTGGCTTTTGCCATTTTAATATTCCTTGGTACAAATTATAACTATTTATTCTGAAATTCAGTGATTAAACCGGCAACAGTTTCTACCTCTTCTGTTGTCAGCTCCGGATAAATGGGTAAAGACAATATTTCTCTGGCGTTCCTCTCACTTATGGGAAAATCTCCTGCTTTATGCCCAAGCTTTTTATAAGCTTCCTGCAGATGGATTGGAATGGGATAATGTATTTGTGTGCCAACACCTCGTTCCTGTAGATAATCTTTTAAATCATTTCTTTTGTTTACCCTGATTACAAAAAGGTGATATACGTGTTTTGCCCATTGTCTTTCGCATGGAAGTTGTACATTTGAATTATAGAGTAGTTGCCGGTACTGTGTGGCTATTTCCCTTCGTCTGTCTGTCCATTCATCTAAGTACCTTAATTTAACTCGAAGTACAGCTGCCTGAATCTCATCAAGCCGGGAATTAAACCCCTCAATCTTTGACGTGAACTTTTCCACTTCTCCATAGTTCCTGAGCATAATCAGTTTTTTATATAATTCTTCATTGTTCGTAACTATTATTCCACCATCACCGTATGCTCCCAGGTTTTTTGTTGGATAAAAACTGAAGCAGCCCATATCTCCGATAGTTCCTGCATTGTTGCCATTATATTTTGCACCATGGGCCTGACATGCGTCTTCAATGATTCTTAAATTATGCGCTTTTGCCAATTTCATTACTTGATCCATTTCCGTGGTGTGGCCATAAAGATGTACAGGAAGAATAGCTCTTGTTTTATCTGTAATCTTCTCCTCTACTTTTTTTAAATCCATAGTGTAGGTATCTGGCGTGATATCAACAAATACAGGTTTGGCCCCGGTAAATGATATGGCAGAGATAGTCGGAACTGCCGTATTTGGAACAGTAATTACTTCGTCTCCGGCTCCGATATCATAAGCTCTTAAAGAAAGATGCAAGGCTTCCGTACCGGAACCCACTCCTACGGCAAATCCGGCACCAATATATTCTGCAAATTCCTCTTCAAACAATCTGACGTTTTTACCCAGGACAAAGGATCCACTTTCGAAAACGTTCGTAAAGGCGTTATCCAGTTCCTCTTTCAGGTACTCATACTGCCTTTTAAGGTCAAAAACTGGAATTTTCATGTTACCAATAATGCTCTCTGTATTTCTCATAGTAATCAAATGACGATTGAAGTCCTTCTTCTAACGAAACCTTTGGTTCCCACTCAACGGCACTCTTAATCTTTTCAAAATTTGCAACGTAATCTCCAATTTCTATCTTTTTAAGGTCATCCTTGAATGGTATCAGTTCGTAGTTGCCCTTACCATAAACATCTATCATTGTCTCTACCAAATCTATCAGGTTTTTCGGAATGCCACCAAGGTTAAAGACTTCACCGTCGGCTTTTTCATTACAAGCTACCAGTAACAATGCCTCTACAACATCATCAACATAATTGATGTCTCTGATCTGTTTGCCGTCACCGTATAGCTTTATTGTCTGTTCCTCTATTAACTGCCTTATAAACCAGTTAATTATTCCCTGCTTGTGGTGTTTCATCTGGTGTCTGGGCCCATAAGTATTCGTTAATCTGAGAGAAACAGCTCTTATACCATAAATATTATTGTACAGGATGTGATATGATTCTCCTGCAATATTATTAATTCCGTTAACATCTGTCGGGTGCATCAGGTGCTTTTCATCTACGGGCAGGTGGTCTGCTTTTCCATATTGCCCTCTGGTACCGGCAAAAATGATTTTGATGTCTCTGTTGTTTTTACGGCAAGACTCCAGGATTGATAACTGGCTCATACAATTAATTTCCAAATCAGTAAACGGGTCATTCATGCTGTCTATGTGGCTTAATGTCCCTGCAAGATTGAAGATGATATCCTTGTCCTTTACGAGATAGTCCATGCTATGCTTATCTCTGACATCGGCGATGTTTACCTTTACCTTGTCCTCAATACCGTTAATATTAAAATTATTCCCTCCATATTCCGGTATCAGGGAGTCTATAAGATATATGTCTGCTTCTATCTTCGCAAGCCGGTGAGCCAGTGTGCTTCCTATAAAACCCAAGCCTCCGGTTATCAATATCTTTTTGTTTTTGAAATAATTTTCCATAATACTCTAACGTAAATTCAACTAATAAGTGCAAAACTTGGTTTTGTAAGTTATATGATTAAATACTTCATAAGGAGTCATGAAGTTTAGTAACTTTCTTATCCGAGATTTTGCGAAGATCCGTCTTCTTTGGAAAATATTGTCTTAGTAGCCCATTGGTGTTTTCATTCAATCCTCTTTCCCATGAATGATACGGATGAGCAAAGTACACGTCAACGTTTAATCTCGAAGACGTTTCCTTATGACCGGCAAACTCACGACCATTGTCCACAGTCATTGTTATAAATCGTTCTTTGATACCCTTAGCCATCTCTGAAATGGCGGTATTAACAGCATGAGATGTCTTTCGGTTTACCTTACGTAACAGTGTATACTTTGACTTACGTTCTACCAGTGTTATTATTGCCCCTTTGTGGTTACGCCCTATTACTGTGTCTGCTTCCCAGTCACCAATGCGTTCTTTAGCATCAACTACCCTAGGGCGTTCATCAATAGATACTCTATCAGGTATTTGTCCTCGTCGGTCCGGGCTGCCGTAGCGTTTCTTACGCTTTCCGTGGGAACGACGTAGATGTTTATACAATATTCCTCCTTTGCGCTTGTTTAGCGCGGTATCCTCGTCTACCTGTATTACGTCTGAGTTCTCGTGTAATGGTGCTTGGATGGCGTTTGACCCTGCGAGCTATTTCTGCTCTCGGGAATCCTTCTTTACATAATACTGAAATATGATATCTTTCTTCCTGGGTTAGCTGTGTATAATAAGCCATGTGCACCTCTCTTTCTCTTGACAAGTTTTTGAGGTTGCCATTTAACACAGCTAACCTCTCTTGTCAACTCTTTAGAGTTGCACTTATTACTTGAATTCAGGCTATATAAAAGAACTTGACAATTAATGAGGATTAATTATATTGAAACGCTTATTATTCTAGAATATTTGCTTAATGAATCGAGTCGGATTTTGCTAGTAAAGAAACCAATATGTTATTTTTTTAATAGAAGGAGGAAGCAATGAAGGCAATAGTAGATGCTGACGAATGTACCGGTTGTGAACTTTGTTCGCAAACATGTCCGGAGGTTTTTGATATGGATGGTGATATAGCGGTTGTAAAAGGTGATTCCGTTCCGGGTGGTGCAGAGGAAACCTGTAGACAGGCAGCCGAGGAATGTCCTGTTGAATGTATAGCTATTGAAGATTAATTTCCTGCAGGACCTGCGGGAAAAAGCATAAGATTTAATAAGGAGAATGGCATGGGTAGAAATTTAAAAAAACTACCCGGCATTCTCCTTATTTTTTTCCTACTTTTTCACAGTTTAGGGGCTTTTGCAACGCTCTCCCACCTGTACATTGTTCCCGTATGCGTAGATTAATATATCTTAATATCTGCCAAAATAGCAGGGGAAAAAGTGATTATATCAGCTTCTCAGCGATCTGAACTGCGTTCAGGGCTGCGCCTTTCAGCAGGTTATCACTTACTACCCACATGTTCAATCCGTTCTCAACAGAATCGTCTTCCCTTATTCTTCCGACGAAGGTCTCGTCTTTACCGGCGGCATCAGTTGCCAGTGGATATAATTGCTTTGACGGATCGTCAATGACCACGACGCCTTCTGCCTTGCTTAATAAGTCCCTGGCTTGATCGGCGCTCAACGGCGCCCGAGTTTCTATGTTGACCGACTCGCTGTGCCCCCTGAATACAGGTACCCTTACGGTGGTTGTTGTTATGCGGAAGGAGCTGTCCTCCAGGATTTTCTTTGTTTCGTTGATCATCTTCGTCTCTTCATCTGTATAGCCGTTTGGCAAGAAGGCATCACTCTGAGGTAATTGAGGCAGGACATTAAATGCTATCTGATGAGGAAATATACTGCGATTAAATTCTTCACTCTTCCCAGAAAGTATATGTTCGGTTTCCTTCTTTAATTCCACCAGGGCATTATAGCCTGCTCCGGATACTGCCTGATAGGTTGAAACTACTACCCTCTTGATTTTTACCGCGTTATGTATCGGTTTTAAGATTAAAACGAGTTGTATCGTTGAACAGTTTGGATTTGCAATTATGCCATTATGTTCCGAGATCCTGTCTGCATTTACTTCCGGCACAACCAGCGGTACACCCTCGTCCATTCTGAATGCACTGGTGTTATCCACGACAACGCAATTTTTCTCTATAGCATATGGTACAAACTCCCTGCTTATGCTGCCTCCGGCACTAAATAACCCGATGTTTATTCCTTCAAATGAATCTGCTGTTAATTCCTGTACCTGTACCTCTTTGCCACGGAAGGTTATATTCTTCCCCGCCGAACGGCTTGAGGCAAGCGGCCTTAATTCGTCAACAGGGAAATCTCTTTTTTCAAGCACCCTGAGCATTTCAGTTCCTACCGCTCCGGTAACCCCTACTACTGCAACATTAACTCCCATCTTTATTCTACTCCTTTTTTTTATTTAACTCTGATCAAGATATCATCACTGATATTCAACTTGTTCCTTACGTTATGGATCTGAGACAAAAACCTCCTGGCGTCTTCCGGATAACCGGCAGTCGGCTTGATGTCCTGTACCTTCTCCTGCCAGAAGGCATTGAATAATTTTATAAATAATTCACGGATATATTTACTGAACATTGATGCAAGTGCAGTTGGAAAATACTTTGAGTCTGCGCCTACAATAAAAGAGACATCCATCTTTCTATCTGCATTATTAATACTGTAGGTTGACAATGGATTTCCTTCTGTAATAGAGTCTACCTTACATCCTTCAAAATTCTGTGCCAACAATCTTTCGTAATAGTTTCTTCCTCCGTGTTTGTCTATTAAGACTTTTGGTTTGTGTTTCCCATAATGCTCAAAGATTTCCTTAAGATGCCTTATACAGCTTTTGAAGAGGAGCAGAGATTTGTTGCCGTCAAGCTCTATTTGCCTGTTTATCTCGGACACACAAAGAAAATGACTCTTAATATCAAGTATACTTACATCCTGCAAGACTGCAGTATGTTTAAAGTTGTCTGCAAAATTCATGATTGCGGACACATTTGATGCAACCGGTAGATCAAGGTCTCTTCCCTTATACCATGGGTATTTGTCAAAAACGTCTTCATCGTAGTCCGATAATAGTTTCAGTAAATCTGTGAATTTTGTTACCGGGCCTTTTGTATGCCAGATAAAGGATAAGACTGCCTCCTCCAGCATTTTCAATCCGGTTTTCTGCTGGTATAGCTTCTTGCTGTCGCCAACAACTATACGATCTCCCCGTTTTTGTATTTTTTCAGAAATAGCATCTTTAAGGACATGCCAGATGTTTGTCTCATGGTGATATTTAGCCGGTATTCCCATCACGACCTTTGATAATACAAATGGGCCTAATGTGGGGCCATAACCGGCTTCATCAATACCCGCAACTATTGGCATTTTTTTAGATTAAGTGGTTTCTGAAAATTGATGAATATCGTACAAAATATGAAATAATTCATGATTATAACGCATGTGCATAAAGTGGTCAAGAAACCATTTATGGTTAGGTACGCCAATTCAATTCTCCTTGACAAAGAAGGGGGGTAAAATATAATGAGGCAGATTGGCGATAGAAAGGAGCTGATTTATGAATATGGAAAAGATAGAAGGTAAAGTAGCTAAAATACTTGATGAATACAGTATAGTAATTAATGTTGGTAGAGATAATGATGTGGTGAATGGTATGGTCTTTGTGGTCTTTGTGCAGAGTGATGACGAGGTAAAAGATCCGGATAGTGGTGAAACCCTGGGAAAACTGGAACACGTCAAAGATTATATCTTTGTCTCTCATGTCCAGGACAAATTTTCCACCTGTGTTGCCGGAGAGAAAGAGGCGTCGGCCGGAGAACATGAGTCTCAGGGTGCTCAGACACTCAGCGGGGCTATGATGGCCGAGTCCATGACGGTAAGACCGGGAGGCGGCAGAATTAGTTCTGAAAAATTAAACATTAACACCTCTCAGGTTACGGGTGTACCGCAATTGGGCCCGATATCAATAGGTGACATGGTGCGTGCTGTTGAGGTAAGTGAATAAAAAATAATCTTCCGGGCATTAATATCAACTAGAAGTTTATTGAAATGAGATTGTAAACATGGAAATATTAAAATTACAAGAAGGTAATATTACGCAGGAAATTGAGTCGCTCAAGCAGAGGATGAGCATTTTTTCCGATACGGTTACAGAAGGGATGGAAGCGAAGACGAAGGAAGTCTTTGGCGAACCGTTGTCTCCGGCAGAAATTGTCAAGCGTGTCATTAAAGACGTAAAAGAAAAAGGTGATGAAGCTTTGGAGTATTATTCAGAGCAGCTTGAGGGTGTGACCCTGCCCGCAAAGGATTTCAAAATCAAGGAATCTGAGATAGAAGATGCTTACAAAAAGGTTTCTCCGGAATTTATAAGTGCGATAAGGAATGCAAGGGAAAATATCCAGAAATTTCAGGAATACATTCGTATACGTGAACCTGAACCCTTTTCTTCAGATGGAACCAGGATAAAGGTAAAATATGAAGCTATTGAAAATGTCGGGATTTATGTTCCCGGTGGTTCCGCCTCATATCCGTCCACGGTATTAATGAATGCTATGCCAGCGAAAGTAGCCGGGGTAAAAAAGATCGTTGTGGTAACTCCACCCGGCAGGGATGGAAAGATTTCTCCCGAGAGACTGGTTGCGTGCAGGGAGACAAATGTAGATGAAGTTTATATGATTGGCGGTGTACATTCAATAGCCGCACTCACGTATGGTACTCAAACCGTCCCGAAGGTGGACAAGATAGTCGGACCCGGTAATATATTTGTGACGCTTGCCAAGAGGGAGGCGTATGGGCATGTCGGCATAGATATGCTGGCAGGGCCGAGTGAGGTGCTCATAATAGCTGATGAGACTGCTAATCATGCGTATGTTGCGTCTGACCTGCTGTCGCAGGCAGAACATGCTCCCGGTATTTCAATCCTGGTTACCTGTTCAGAGGAACTTGTTAATGGAGTGTTGCAGGAGATATCTAAGCAGATTGAGACCCTGCCTCGTAGTGATCTGATTAAAGAGTCTTTAGATAGATTTGGTTTTGTCATAATTACAAAGGATTTGAATGAGGCAGTTGATATTTCGAATACCCTGGCACCGGAACATCTGCAGGTGATAGTGGAAGACGAAGAAGAAGTATTGTCCGGGATAAAACATGCAGGTGCTATATTTACCGGATCATTCACTCCTGTAGCGGCTGGTGACTACATTGCCGGACCTTCGCACGTCTTGCCAACAGGCGGAACAGCAAGGTTTTTCTCCGGCCTGTCGGTGAATGATTTTCTGAAAAGGACAAGCATAATTTCGTATTCAGAAGATGTTCTGCGGTCGTCAGCCAATGACATAATTACGATTGCAGAGTCGGAAGGCCTGCAGGCCCATGCTAATTCGGTACGCATAAGGGTAGATAAATGAATTGTACAAGATGTAGTAGAAACCTTTAGTTCAAAGAAATGGAAACTAAGACACAACAAAAGTATTTCAGGAAAAATATTGATAAGATGAACGGGTATGTTCCCGGCGAACAGCCGCAGGACGGCCAGTACATCAAACTCAACACAAATGAGAATCCGTACCCTCCGTCTCAAAAGGTTATTGCCGCATTGAAGGATGAGGTAAGTGAAAAATTGAGGTTGTATCCTGACCCTGGTGCCACAAGTGCAAGAGAGAAAGTAGCGGAGGTTTTTGGTACAAGGCCTGAAAGGGTTATGATTGGCAACGGATCTGATGAACTTTTGACCATAATAATCAGAAGTTTTGTGGGAGAGGGTAAAAAAGTTGTTTACCCGTATCCATCATACCTCTTGTACAAGACCCTGTCAGAGATCCAGGATGCAGAAGAGTGTGTTATCGATTTTCTCGAAGATTATACCCTGCCGGGGGAAGTTGTAGTAGAGGGTGCTGCCGTTACATTTATATGCAATCCAAACTCGCCATCCGGGACAATGATACCGGTTGACGAAGTATCCGGGGTTGCCGGAAAGATAGAAGGTATAGTAGTGGTTGATGAGGCGTATGTAGATTTTGCCGATGATAACTGTATGAGGCTTGTGGATAAACATCCAAATCTTATTGTCCTGCGCACACTTTCCAAATCCTATTCCCTGGCCGGAATGCGTCTGGGTTTTGCTGTTGCTCATGAGAGCCTGATTAACGGAATGATGAAGGTCAAGGATTCGTATAACGTTGACAGACTCAGCATGGCATCTGCAGTTGCCGCGCTGGGCGATCAGGAAACATTCAGGGAAAACGTTGCCCGGATTAAAAAGACAAGAGGACGCCTGATAGATTCACTTAAAAAGCTGGGATTTTTTGTATACCCATCTCAGGCAAACTTTGTTATGATTAGGTGCCGGAATGCCGATAAGGCAAGAGAGATTTATCAGGAACTGAGAAAAAGAAAGATACTAATCAGATATTTTGAACAACCAAGACTGGACGACTGCCTGAGGATTACGGTCGGAACAGACGAAGAAATAGATGCCTTACTTGATAATCTGGCTGAAATAAGAACATAATGATTTCCGATTTGGGATTTACGAATTACGATTGAAGGTTTGTGACTGATTATGGGAAAGAGAACCTCGAACATAGACAGAAAGACGAGTGAGACTAGTATCAGCCTGTCGCTTAATCTGGACGGTGAGGGGAAGCGTTCTGTATCAACCGGTATAGGCTTCCTTGATCACATGCTGGATCTGTTTGCAAAACACGCACTATTTGATCTGGAGATTAAGGCGGAAGGTGATACCAACGTAGATTTTCATCATACGGTTGAGGATGTTGGTATTTGTCTGGGGCAGGCTGTGAAAGAGGCTTTAAGTGATAAAGCGGGCATAACTCGTTTTGCCAATGTCAGCGTACCGATGCAGGAATCACTGGCAAATATAGCTATTGACATCAGCGGGCGTTCGTCCCTTGTCTTCAATGCAAAGCTGGATTCAAAGAAGATTGGTGATTTTGATTCTGAACTCATTAAGGAATTCCTGGAGGCATTTACAGTTAATGCAGGCTTGAACCTTCACGTGGATGTTCCATACGGTGAAAATGCACATCACATCGCAGAAGCGATTTTCAAAGGTGTGGCAAAGGCCCTTGACAAGGCGACGAGAATCGATGAACGAACTGATGAAGTTCCCTCGACAAAGGGCGTTCTGTAAGTAACAGCCATCTGCAGACTTTCATCATTCCTTCTGTAAATATAAACAATAATAAAACCGAAAGGGGATTTTTCTGTGACAATATACAACATGATTGTTTTTAGACATATACATACGCTGTCTTTTGCGTTCCTGATTCTTGGTATTCTTTTATACGTTTCCTCTCAGCCTGTATGGTCGGATGAGCAGGCAAAGGATACTTCTTCGCAATACTTCGGGGAAAGGGTTGCACACACACCATGGCCGATGCATCGTCATGACCTTCATCATACGGGACGCAGTTCTTACGCGGCTTCTCAGACAAATAAGATAAAGTGGACGTTTCAGACCGGTGCACCAATATCATCATCTCCCGTAATAGGCATAGACGGTACTATATATTTCGGATCGCAGGACAAGCATCTCTATGCACTGAATCCGGACGGTACTTTGAAATGGAAATTTGAGACAGGGGCTGAAGTGGATTCAACGCCCGCAATTGATATTGACGGTGTAATATATTTCGGCTCATGGGACAAATACCTCTATGCGCTTTATCCGGACGGCAAACTGAAATGGAAACACAAGACAAATGGAGGCATTATCTCATCTCCCGCAATTGGAGATGACGGTTCCATTTACTTTGGAGGCTGGGATGATAGGGTACATGCCGTGGATGCGGAGGGCAAGCACATGTGGGGATACAAGGTAGCAGACCACATATGGTCGTCACCTGCGATAGGGAATGACGGTATGGTTTATTGCGGTGCAGAAGATTACTATATGTTTGCCCTCAGTCCTGATGGCAAGGCAGTGTGGTCATTCGGGACACATTACCTGCTTGAATCATCTCCTTCTATTGGTGATGATGGGACTATCTATTTCGGTTCTGAAGATGCGAATCTCTTTGCTCTTGGTCCTGACGGTCATTTGAAATGGCAGTATAAGACCGAGTATGATATTGATTCATCCACCGCACTGGCGCTGGACGGAACTATATATATAGGCTCCGGAGACGGGCGCCTCTATGCCATAAATCCTGATGGTACGCTTAAGTGGACGTTTGAAACAAAATATTCAGTAATGTCTTCGCCGGCAATTGATGCCAATGGCGTTATTTATGTGGGTTCGCGGGACAAGAAGTTCTATGCCGTCAATCCGGACGGTACCATGAAATGGTTCATTGAGACAGGCGGTGCCATAGAATCATCTGCCTCAATAGATAAAGACGGGACTATTTATATCGCATCAACAGACGGCAAGCTCTATGCGATCGGGGAAAAGATGGAGATCTATCCGTAATGACAGGACGCAGTTTAATTTACGATTTTAGATTTACGAATTACGATTAGCATTTTTCTTGCTTCTTGCCTCTGGCTTTCATTATCGAGTATCCGGTACTTTGCTTTGTATCCGCGTCCCATTATTCTCATTAAAACTAATGTTAAACAAAAAACTACTATTTATAGCAGTTATTATTGTAATGGGCATGGGATGCCGCTCGGTTACAAACATTGTTACAACCGACAGATTGAGGAACTTTCCTGCTGAGATAAACGCGGGGGATATTGTTCATGTGGCAACAGGTGAGAAGATAACCTTTTCACAACTTGCCGATTCCTTTGACGGAGCAAGGATCGTGTATGTAGGCGAGGTACACTCAAACAAAGAGTCGCATGAATTAGAGCTTCAGGTACTGAAGGAATTTTATAAGAGAAACGGTGATAATATAGCGGTCGGCCTGGAGATGTTTAAGAGGCCGCATCAGGATATCCTTGATAAATGGACAGATGGTGAGATCAGCGAGAAGGAATTACTGTTTTCAACAGACTGGGATGATGAGTGGGGTTATGATTATAATCATTATAAAGATATAATGGATTTTATACGTGACAATAAGATTCCGGTTGTTGCCCTGAACATAAAGAGAGATTTTCAGAAAAAGATAAGCAGAAACGGGATTGAGAGTTTAAGTGAGGAAGAAAGAAAGGCCCTGCCGGAAATAGATACTACCGACGTCTATCATAGGAAATATTTGGAAAGGATAATGAAGGGACACGGCGATACAGATATAAGTGAAGCCTTCGAAAGGTTTTATCTGATCCAGTGTGTGTGGGAGGATGTTATGGCCGACAGCATATCAAAATATCTCTCTTCTCCGGAGGGGAAAGAGAAGAAGATGCTGGTGTTCATAGGGGGAGGCCATGTCATCTATCATTTTGGTGTTCCCAAAAGGGTGTACCGGAGCAACCATCTTCCGTACCTTACTATAACAACATACCAGTTGAGGGACCTAAAGCCCGAAGGTGATCATCCTCTCTTTGCAAGTGATATACCTCTCCAGCCTGCGGATTATGTAAATGTCGTTGAGCTGGACAAGAGTAAAGAACCAAAGGTGATGCTGGGTGTTGTTATCCGAAAAGCTTACGAAGAAAAGGAAGAGGAAGAAAAAGAAGAGCAGGAAAAGCAGGACAAGAAAGTAGAAGAACAGAAGCAGAAGGTTGCTATTGAAAGTGTGCGGGAGGATAGTCCTGCCGGGAAGGCCGGGCTGAAGGCCGGAGATATTATCCTGTCAATGGATGATGAGAGTGTAGATAAGGTATTTGATGTAATCTACCATGTACGACAGAAGAAGGCGGGGGATACCTGCCGGATAGAGATATTGCGCGGAGAAGAGAAAATGTTGGTAGAGGTGACATTCTTCGAAGCAAAAGGACATGGGGAAAAATAGGTACTAAAAGGAGGAACAAGAAAATGAAGCATACATTAATTATTTTGGCATTAATTATGGGAACTCTTACGACCATTGCTTCCTGTAATAAGTCTGAGGAAGTCAGGGTTGAAAGGGTTGAAGAGGTTGAAGAGTTGCAGGCAGACGTGCCAGAAGAGAGCGCTCTGGCAGGGGCCATGAAGAAGGCGGGTATAACGATGAGGCGGCTGTCAAGGGCAGTAGGAAACAATAACTGGGTTGAAATAGATATGTGGACTCATGAACTCAAAGAGGGTATAGGCTTCAGTTGTGTTACACTGTATATGATTGAGAATCCTCATGTTACAGAAGAGTTTTCTGTATTAAGCAACAAATTTAACAGTGCCATAAATAAATTAATTATGTGCAGTAAAAGACAAGACCGTATTAATGCAAATCTTGAATTTGATAATCTGGTAGAGTCATGTGATGCATGCCATAAAAGTTTTAATAAGGACTTGGAAGGGCAATTGGATTTTACTGATTCAGGTGGAGGATAGGGGTAGAAGATTGACTACCCGCCTGAACCTATTCGGGCAGGTTGAATATTTATGATTTGCGAGTTGTGGGTTGCGAGGTACGAGTTGCCGGCCTAACAAACCCACCTGACAAACTGGCGGGTTGCGAATAACAAATGACTAATGACAAATTACGAACATAATCACGCAAAGGCGCTCCCCGGACAAAAGACGCCGAGGACATGACGGAGAAAGGGAGTGACTGCGTTCATGGAAAGAGAACAAATTCTAAATGAGATTATTTCCACACAATCTTTACCAGATTACGAAGCCTTTGATGCCATGTGGGCTGCACTGACAAAGGTTGTACATGTAATGCAGGGCGAAGGTGAACGTGAACGTGATCTCGATCGACAAAGAATGGAATCGCTTTTTAAGAAACTTTCTGAAGAAGAGATTAAAAGGCTATTGAAGGATGGATCCGTGGACTCGCTTATTTTTCTTGACCCGCCACTGGAAACTATACTTGCCGACCCTGATGAAAAGGCAGTTGAGGATTCAACTATGAGGATAATTGCGGAAGTAAGATCGTCAAGGGACTCTGCTCCCCGTGAAGCGCTTGCTAATTTAGGAGAGATTCTAAGAAGATTACGTGATAAACTCGCTCACGGTTTCAATACAGAATCAAGTCCTGGCAATAATGAAGTTTTATTGCTGGCCCGGAAAATACTTTATTTAATTTGTATTTTAACGGTTTCCAAACTTGATTGAAGTCTAACATGAATGATTCTAAAATAACACTTTTGAACTAATATTAAAAAGGAGAAAGGAAAAATGTACGAATTCAGGGTAAGAGTAGAGCTTGGAATAGGAGAAAAAGGCGAAGATATAGAAAGAGGAGAGCAGATATTCATTATCAGTGCAGAATCAGAGAACGAGCTTGATGCAGAAGATCAGATCAGATATCTGGTAGAGAATGAAATGGAAGTGCTGAACATATCACAAATAAAGATAGGCGGATGAAACAGGACACTGCCGGCAGGCTTATTCCCGATAAGTTTTTATATGAACAAGAAAAACATTTTCTTAACAGGTGCTCCCTCTTCAGGAAAGACCACGGTCATCAAAAAAATAATTGAAAAGCTGGACCATCCCGCTAACGGATTCTATACAGAAGAAGAGAGAGTAGACGGTAAAAGAGTTGGTTTTCTGATGAAAACCCTTGACGGCAGAAAGGGTTATCTTGCCCATCAGGATATTAAGTCTGATTTCCACATAAGAAGATACGGTGTAAGTATTGATAATATTGAAGGCATTGCCGTGCCTTCAATCGCTCCCGTAAAGAATCATATCGTAATACTCGATGAGATCGGAAAGATGGAATGCTTCTCCACGGCCTTCAAACAGGCAGCGGTCAATACCCTTGATGCAACAAATATCGTCATAGGCACAATAACATTTGGTGGAGACGCCTTTATCCTGGAAATAAAGAAGAGGGAAGATATGGAAATAAACGAAGTAACCGAGGACAACAGAGATTTATTGCCAGATTTAATATTAAGACAAATATCAAATTTTCTTAATACAAAATAGAAGGAAAGCAAGAAGTTGCAGAGAGACTATGAATGTTACCTCCCTTTCGGGAGGTTTTTTCATAGATTGGAATATTAAATCTGTATAACGTCAGAAGCGAAATTCTTTTTACTTCTCCATTACATCTGTCGGCTCGACTCTGGGCGGCATGATTGAGGGAATAACTTCACCTTCTTTCAGTGCCTTAAGTTGAATTTGTGCCTGGGTCTTTGTCGGCAGACCATGGATCTTGATAAAACCGGCTGCCGCATCATGTTCAAAGGTGTCTCCGGCATCATAAGTGGCGAGTGAGTGGTCGTACAATGATAACGGTGATTTTCTGCCGGCCACAATACAATTGCCCTTGAATAGTTTCAGTCTTACAGTACCGGTAACAAATCGCTGGTTACTTAATATATAAGCTACCAGGTCCTGGTGAAATGTTGAAAACCACAAGCCGTTATAAACCATATCTGAATAGTGGGTTGAAACCATATCCTTGAATCTGTGAGTATCTTTTGTCATGACTATTTCTTCCAGTGCCTGATGGGACTTGTGGAGCACTATAGCGGCAGGGGATTCGTAGATCTCTCTTGACTTTATGCCGACAAGTCGGTTCTCAAGATGATCAATTCTTCCTATGCCATTGTCACCGGCTATCTTGTTTAGTTCGGTTATGAGGTTTATGCCATCAGTCTCCTGTCCGTTCAAAGTTAAAGGGATTCCATTTTCAAAACCGATTTCTATGTATGTTGGTTCATCGGGGGCATCGTTTGCGTTCTTTGTCATTTTGTAAATATCTTCGGGTGGTTCTGCCCATGGGTCTTCAAGTATTCCGCATTCAATACTTCTTCCCCAGATGTTTTCATCTATGCTGTAAGGGTTCTGAGTGCTTACATCAACGGGGATATTATTCTTCTTGGCATAATCCATGGCTTCATTTCTGGTCATATTCCACTCTCGTAGTGGTGCAATTATCTGTAGAGATGGGTTCAGCGTGTGTATTGCAATGTCAAATCTGACCTGGTCATTTCCCTTCCCGGTGCATCCGTGTGCTACAGCACAGGCACCTTCTGCTTTCGCTGTATCGACGAGCAGTTTTGCTATCAATGGTCTGCCGAGTGCGGTTGCAAGAGGATATATTCCTTCGTAAAGGGCACCGGCCTGAAGTGCAGGAAAGATGAAATAGTTAACAAAGACCTCCTTTGCATCTATAATCATTGACTTGCATGCGCCTGTCTTTACTGCTTTTTGCACTACCGGTTTCAGATCTTTTTCAGTCCCCAAATCAATGGTCAGAGCTATTACGTCCATGTTATACTTTTCCTGTATCCACTTTATAGCGACAGATGTATCCAGCCCGCCTGAATACGCCAGGACAACTTTCTTTTTATCGGTTCCCATTTTTTCTCCTTGTTGATGTCTGAATCTATATTATCTTATTTATGTTGTGTGTGCCTTAAAAAAAAGTCTTTATAACGACTGCTCCTGTCCGGTGAAGATCCCTTTGCCTTTAACCTGGCCATTACCGGAATAGTTCCGGTAAGCTTGCTGACTGCCCATACACTGAATGCAAAACGTACTATCGAATTAATTGATTTGTTTATCAGGAAATTATACATGAAATATGCAGCTAACATCCCGAATAAAACAGTTGCCATATACAAGCATGCTTTGCTTCCGTAACGGATGCCGTAGCCTAATCCAACTATCGTACATCCTATGATAATACTCTGTATCCCGTATCCCCTTGTTGAGAGAGAAGTGATTCCCGAAACGGCGACAATGCTCAGGCTTGTGTAGAGTATTCCCAGAAAAATCGTCAAATTTGCTGTACGCCCGACCATTTTTTCAGGCGTATATTTATTATTATAGACCATTAAATTCGTGTTCTGGTATTCCTGTTTACGTCAACATTCATCGAAGAAAGACAATTGGTTACATGTTACCATCGCTATGAACATGAGTCAAAGAGAAATATGTTGAGGAATTCAACCTCTCCCTGCCCGCCAGACTGTTAGGCGGGAATCCCTTAATTATATTTATAATTCCGGCTTGTACGGTTAAGTTGTTAATTGTTCCCTTGTTTCCTTTTAGCTTGACAACATTTTAATGTAAAGTTAAAATTGGCTTAAGTTTATCACAAATTACGATGATTAGAAAAATTTGATTTTATAGATTATGAACGGCAAAACTTCCATCAGAGGCGTTATAAAGGGTTTCCTTTCTACGCCTTCTTTTTTTGGCATACCGAGGATAAATATTCTCCTTTTTATTGCAACTTTTTACACTACTTATAGAATAAATGGCCCAAGCTATGCTATTTGTATAATGACGATCTTGCTTGCACACGAAATGGGGCATTTCATTATGTGCCGAAAGTATCGTGTAGATGCAACATGGCCATTTTTCCTTCCTGTTCCGCTTCCTCCCTTCGGTACATTTGGTGCAGTTATCAAGATGAAGGGTCATATCCCTGATAAACGTGCCTTGTTTGATATTGGGGCGGCAGGCCCGATTGGAGGCCTGATCTTTGCGATTCCGGTTACGATTATAGGCTTGGGTCTTTCTGAAGTTCATCCTATTCCCGAAGATTCGACAAGTTACCTGGGGTTGGGGGAACCTATACTCTTTTCTCTTTTTGCAAAGATGATGGTAGGTGAAGTTTCTGAGGGTTTTGATATTGTCTTAAACCCGATTGCCTTTGCCGGTTGGGCAGGGCTTTTTGTTACTGCACTTAATCTACTGCCTATCGGGCAGCTTGATGGAGGGCACATCATTTATGCTTTATTGGGAAAGTATAGTGACATTGTGTATAAGGC
>CAJXKT010000004.1 GCA_913055705.1 uncultured bacterium | reverse complement strand
GAGTAATAAAGGTACAGGTTTTCATGACATAAAAAGTTAAAAGTGCCTACCTGCCCACCGGTCTGTTAGGTGGGAAGTTTAAAATAGGCTAAAGTTGTGGCAAAAAACAAATCTTTTAAGATATTAAAAACATTTCTTGACACTATATTACGACAGACATAGACTATAATTCAATAATAAACTTCCAGGCAGCCTTTATGCGATATAGCTAAAAACCGGACATTTCTATTTTGGCTTGACAATGAAGAAGGCATTAGTGTTAATTCGTGAAATTAGTGTCTAAAAAATATGGAGAGTAATATGACAAACTTGACTAAAGTCTCACTGGTGAAATGTACAAATTATTCTAAAGAAGACATACGTAATGCAATAAACAAAACATTTTCTTTCTTTGGCGGGATCGAAAACATTATCAAAAAAGGATCGAAGGTCCTTCTGAAACCGAATTTCTTAAGGGAAAGCAGTCCGAGAAAATGTATCATAACACATCCTGTTGTTATAGAGACAGTAGCAGAAATGGTCCTTGAAGCGGGCGCAACTCCTATCATAGGAGACAGCCCGGGCTTTGGCTCTGTAAGGAAAATAGCCAGACGTGTAGGACTGGATAAGGTTGCGGAAAAGCTGGGCATTGATATCATCGAACTGGACAAGCCCAGAAAGGTATCCATTAACTGTGGGGGCAAAGACTTTTCCCTGACAGTCTCTGGCAAGGCACTGGATGTTGACGCCATAATCAACCTCCCCAAACTAAAGGCCCATGTCCAGGTGCTCTTCACCGCAGGAGTCAAGAACCTGTATGGGTGTGTAAGCGGCAAGCATAAGGCATGGAGACATTTCCAGGCAAAAAATGATCTGGAATGGTATACGGATATGTTAATCGCTAATTATCAGTTGGTCACACCAGTATTCACTATCGTTGATAGTGTTATGGCTATGGAGAAGACAGGACCTTCAGGCGGTTTACCTAAAAACGTTTCAGTACTTGTTGGTGGAATAGACGTCATTGCGGTAGATAGAGTGGTGACAGAACTGCTTTCGGTTAGTCCGGAAGACGTCCCAATACTTAGAGCTGCAAAAAGGCTGGGAGTAGGTGAACAGGATTTATCAAAGATAGAAGTAGCCGGCGAAGAAATGTCTTCTGTCAGAGTACACGACTTTATCTTTCCGGAACTATCACCAATAGGTTTTGATTTCATCCGCGTAATAAAGAGCCTTATCAGGCATCTGTGGTTTAAGACTGTAGGCAAGGCAGAACCGCAAATATAAATTTGCCTTATAACGTTTATTAAAAGCTTACATGATTAACGATGGTAAAAAGTTTAATATCCTCTATCTTCACAATGAATCAATAATGGGTGGGGCCGAGATAAGTTTATTAAATTTAGTAAAGGGGTTGAATAAGAAACTTTTTATACCCCACTTTATCTGCTCTAAAGAAGGACCTTTCATAGATGAACTGGAGAAAATAAAAATCACTCCGGACTTTGTTCAATTCCCAGGTATAAGATGGCCGAATCCCGTACAAATTTATAATACCGTCAGAAATCTCATAGATATTATAAAAAAGAGACAGATAAATCTGATTCACTCAAACCAGCCTCGATCCAATCTCTTTGGTGCAATTGCTGCAAAGATAAAGAATGTTCCAATAGTATGGCATGAGAGATGTCTTGAAAGAGGAAGTTGGCATAGTTTCAATTTGGGCAATGAGTGTTGAAGTTGCACTAGAACTTATGTTGTTTGATCCCCCAAATTTTAAAAATATTAGCCAGAAAATTATGTTTTAATATTTTCATGCAGTCTTTCCTTCGCCTCTGTGAAAACCTCTACCGGTACAGGAAGCAGTTTTTGTTGTTATTTTAAACAGAAAGTTTATATTTTAGGCAATCTTATAGAGATACTTCTTGTATGGGTAACCATAATACTCACAATTTATTCTAATTTACAATGTTTTAAATCCGGAGGTCGAAATGACTTTACTGAAATCAATAAGTGTACCATTAGGGACGAAGGCAATCGATTTCTGTTTGAAGGGCATAGACGGCGAAATGCACTCTCTTGCTGACTATGACGACAAAGAAGTTTTAGTTGTAGTCATCATGTGTAACCACTGCCCCTATGTTCAGGCTGTGGACAACAGACTCGTCCAGTTGCAGGAGAAATTTGCAGAACAAAATGTCCAGTTTGTGGGAATCAACCCGAATGACTGCATTAAATACCCTGAAGATAATTTCGAAAATATGGCCAAGAGGGCAAAAGAGAAAGGATACAATTTCCCCTACTTAAGAGACGAGGACCAATCTGTAGCAAGGAAATATCAGGCCCAATGCACTCCCGACATATATGTCTACAACAAGGAAAGAGAACTATGCTACCATGGCCAGATAGATGACAACTGGCAGGAACCGGATAAGGTAACGTCGCATGATTTAAGCGATGCTATTAGGACACTACTTGAAGGAAAGAAGCCATCTCCCAACCAATATCCATCAATGGGATGTTCGATTAAGTGGAAGGAGTAATTAGAGAATATATATGACCAATTATACGGCCGGATAGTAACAGTAAAGCCATAGTGCGGCAAAGCCGCCTGCCCGAACTGATTGGCAGGCGGGTAGGCACTTTTAACTTTTTATGACACGAAAAAAAACTTTCTAAAAAAGGAAGGAAACTATTGTGGATAATGAGAAACCGGAGCAGATAACAATAGAAGAGGAACTTCATGTTTGTCCAGAATGCGGGTACGAGGATGGCTTTCATACATCATTTGTGCGGCAGGCAAAAGAACAGTGTAAAATCGCCCTGATATGTCCAAGCTACCATGCCCGTTTTGATCCGAATTGGATAGTTAGTATATAAGGCTAATATTTGAATAGTGCATTCCGGGTTGCGAGTTACGAATTACGATTTGCGATTTACGATTTTATCAAGATTAAAGACCTGACCCTGCCCTGCCTTTCTTCTGTGCAATCAAACTTGCTACTGATTTATTTTCTGCAATCTCACCTTCTCCATAATAAAGAATATGAAAATCTTTGAAGAAATTACGAAGTTCATTATGCTTTAACAGATAGTCCGGATTCTTAGGCCCGGATGCATCCTCTCCATACTTTAACTGATCAATGGTATATGTCTCAAACATAACCATGCCACCCTCCCTTAAACCTTCCTTGATTTGAGGAATAAGATCTCTTTGTGTGTAATAAAAGCACGTAATAAGATCGTATTTATCAGCCGGTATCTTATATTCCTCCAGATCCGCTGTAAACGCATTCAGTGTTACACCACTTTCCCAGGCTAAGGCTTCACACTTCTCGACAGCTTTCTCAGAGATATCACAACAGTCAACGTCAAATCCATTTCTGGCAAGAAATACTGCATTTCTACCTTCTCCCATTGCAAGGACCAGTGCCTTGCCTTTAGTCAAAAGACTAACATTCTCCTTCAGGAACTTGATAGGCTCTTTCCCGTATATATACTCCATGGCATCATAACGTTTGTTCCATTTCTTTCTATCATCTTCACCGGCACTAACAATTTGACCAATGAAAAAGAATAAAAGAGAAGAAATTATTGTGGGGATTAATGCCATTTTCATACAGAACTCAAATCGCTTTGTTCACAAACCGGGAGGTTGAAATTGCAAGATATGCCTAAAAATCCGGTGCGTTGACCCTTTGCCTTAACTCTTCCGCATTCTTTAGTAACTTCTCCTGTTGTTCCTTTATCGGCGGTGGGTTTAGTTTAACTAAATCATAACTCAAGATATGGTCATCTTTGATCTCACGCGGCCATAACATTTCGGAGAAAAAATCCAGCGGGTACCACTCATATACCGGTGCCCTTATTTTCTCAAATGCAGTCATTCTTTCATGGGTAAGTTTTCCATCCCCATCCCTTTTCTCTATCACTATTTTTCTGGTGCCATAATATATAAAAGGTATTGCAACTGGACTTTCACCTGCAAGTTTATTATCAATATATACCAGCGCATTGGGGGGATTTGTCTTTACGGTTATTGTCCTGGTCACGCAACCGGCTGAAACAAAAATAATTACAACGATAGCCAGAAAACTGAAATATTTTATATTTTTAATCATGATAAAGTATATGTCCCATAGATTACGGGTTAAAATTATTTTATTGGCATTTGGTAAGCCCAAGAAATAATGGAGGGCATTGCCCGCCACACTTCTTAAAAATTATCATCTTTTTCTATCATGAGGGTAAAACAATGCTGCATCAGGTAAAGTATATGAATGTAAATCATGGACAGCCCCTTCCCCCTGAGCAGAAGGCGATCTGGCCTCAAAAGCAAGAGTACCGTCATAAATCCCGTTATGCAGATCTTTTATTGTCTTGTAACCAAGATTTTGCATCGCATGCAGTAAGCTTTTTATAATATATTCACCAAAATGAGTCACTGAACCTTTATCTACTACCGTTCCAGACACTCCCTGTGCAATTTTAACCTTATTATTGTCTTCTGCATAATATCTCTTGTCGCCACCTTTGTCCATCGCTTCTAAGGATGCCATCCCTCTATATTTCTTCAGCCTTACACCACCCTCATAATAATAGTCACCGGGAGCTTCGTTTGTACCGGCAAGCATAGCGCCAAGCATTACAGTACTCGCGCCCAATGATAATGCTTTAACTATGTAACCTATGTTTGCTATCCCTCCGTCCGCAATTACGGGTATTCCCGCATACTCTCTTGCAAACTTTGCACAGTGGTAAACCGCAGAGCCCTGAGCCCTTCCCACTGCCATGGCATCCTGCGTAATACAGATAGAACCTGCACCCATTCCTATACGCAGGGCATCCACTCCCTTATCAATGAGTGATTTACATTGTTTAGCAGTTACAACGTTTCCACCCACGACTTCTATCTCCGGGTAATTCTTCTTTATATACTCTATCATATTATGCTGATAAATTGAGTCTCCCTGGGAAGCATCAATTACTATTACGTCTACTCCCGCATCTGCCAATTCTTTAAGCCTCTCCCTGTCTTCATCCCGTGTTGAGACTGCGGCTCCGACCAACAACTGTTTTTCTTTGTTCTTTGAAGCAAAAGGAAAATCTTCATTCTTCAATAAATCTGACCTGCTCATTAAGGACACAAGACATCCATTCTTATCCACTAAAGGCAGCTTGCCTTTTCTGGACTCTTTCAGTATTTTATTACCTTCTGCGAGGGAAATGTCGGCGTTTGCCGTAACAAGCTGATCGACCATAACTTCACGTAACTTTTTTGTTCTATCTGTTTCAAAATCTATGTCTCTCCGTGTAACGATACCTATTAATTTAGTCTTTAAAGTCCCGTCTTCAGTTATTGGTATACCGGAAAATCCGTATGCTTTTTTAATCTTGTCAACATCTGAAATGGTATTTTCAGGGCTGAGTGTTACAGGGTCAGTAATGAATCCGTTTTCAAATCTTTTTACCAACCTGACTTCCCTGGCCTGTTCTTCAATAGAATTGTTATAATGTATAATGCCTATTCCACCCAGTAGAGCCAGATAGATTGCCATCTTTGACTCTGATACGGTATCCATTGGAGAACTGACGAGGGGTCTTTTTATCCTGAGATTTCTTGTAAGGCTTGTTTCAATATCAACATCTTCCGTAGGGAAACCTATATGACCCGGCAACAGGATAAAATCACTGTACGTCAGTCCGCCGCCATCTCCAAAAAATTCTTCTGCACTAAAACCATTTTCTGGCATTTTTTAACACCTCATAACAACGCATAAGGATCCACATCTATCATAATCTGGACCTTTTTTGAATTCCTATTTTCACTTTCAATATTCTTTAGAATCGTACTCAAGTTCTCAGAATTATCCGCCTTCACTATTAAGTGCCATCTGAAATTGTCTTTAACCCTTGCAATCGGAGCAGGTGCAGGCCCCAAAACTTCTACTTTATCTTTGTGCCTGTCTGATTGAGCCACTCCGGCAGTCAATCGTATTGCTTCTCTCAATTTTTCAGCAATATCTATAGACTTTTTTTTAACATCCTGGTCATTCTTTCCGCGCAAGACAATCCTGGCCAGTCTTTCATACGGAGGATAATAAAGTTGCTTTCTATATTCAAGTTCTTTTTTGGCAAACCCGTCATAGTCATGTAAAGCAGCACACTTAATACTGTAATGTTCCGGATTATAAGTTTGAACTATAACCTGTCCCCCCTTGGAGCCTCTTCCGGTTCTTCCCGCTACCTGACAAAGCAGTTGGAACGTTCTCTCACCTGCCCGGAAATCAGGCATATTGACAATTGTATCAGCAGAAAGCACACCAACCAATGTGACGTTCGGAAAGTCAAGGCCTTTTGCAATCATCTGGGTACCCAGAAGTATGTCTATATCACCACGCCTGAAGGCGTTCAGCGCCTTTTCATGAGAGTCCCTTCCTCTCATGGTATCGCTATCCATCCTCAAAAGCTTGTGCCGGGGGAATCTGGCCCTGATGTCTTCCTCCATCCTTTCTGTCCCGACACCCAGAAAACTAATGCCGGGAGAACAGCATTCAGGACATTCTCCGGGAACAGGTTCATCCGAAAAACAATAATGACATATTATGGCATCCTTCTTCTTATGATAAGTTAGAGATATATCACATCTTTTACATTTTAGTACAAAACCGCACCTTCTACAACTTATAAAAGGTGAGAATCCTCGCCTGTTCAAAAACAACAGCACCTGCTCCTTTTTAGAAAGGCACTGTTTCATACAAAGTTCCAGATAATTAGATATATAGTACAAATTTTTACCTCTGTACTTTTCGTGTCGCATATCAATTACTTCCACCCTGGGAAGCGGTTTATTTCCAACCCGACTTTTCAGGGTAACACATTCATACTTACCAATATTGGCATTATAAAAACTCTCAAGAGACGGTGTAGCGGAACCAAGTACAACCAGGGCATTTTCACGCTCCGCCCTGATCATGCTCACATCACGGGCATTATAACGTGGGGAGGTATCCTGCTTGAATGTATTCTCATGTTCCTCGTCGATTACGATCAATCCCACATTTTCTAAAGGGGCAAATACTGCTGAACGTGCGCCAATAACAACGTCTGCATTGCCATTCTTGATATCCCACCATTGATCGCTTCTCTGCCTGTCAGTCAAACTGCTGTGCAGAACGGCTACTCTATCAAAACGAGATTTGAATCTTTCAATAGTTTGTGGTGTGAGAGAGATCTCTGGAACCAGAACTATTGCCTTAAGTCCCAGAGTAATTACTTCAGAAATTACCTGCAGATAAACCTCTGTCTTTCCGCTTCCCGTAACCCCTTTCAACAAAATAGCGCCGAACTGTCTTTCCCTTAATTTCCTCTTGATTAGGTTAATAGCTGTTTCCTGTTCTCCGGTTGACTGTAAATGGCATGTCTTCTTGAAGTGTTTTCCGGCAAAGAGGGAATCACTTACTTTTCTTTTATCAAGAGTAATCAGTCCTCTATCTCGAAGTCTGTTAACACTGTCCATTTTGCAATTACTGATATTTGCTAACTCAGGAAATGTTATTTCGCCTACCTCAGAGAGAACCTCCAGTACCCTTGCCTGTTTTGGCGCTCTCTTTTTTATTGAGGAAATCATCTCTTTTACGGATGCTCCATCTTTACATAATCTGACTACACTTACTGTCCTGGAGTTAATGCCCTTTCTTACAACGGATGGAAGAAAAGTTTCCAGGGCTTCACCCCATCCACAAAAATAAAAATTGGCCATCCATTCCGCAATTCCCAACATCTTAGAATTTAATATAGGCTCTGTATCAATTACGCGGATTATATCCTTAATTGTTTTAACCTCCGATTTATCGGTTAGCCCAACGCAATATCCTACGGCTGTTCTCCCTCCAAAGGGAACTTTAACCCTTTTACCAATCTCGATCTGGTTTATAAAAGACGGTGGAACCTTGTAGTGAAATTTCTTATTCAGAGGTATGTCCAATACAACTTCAGCAAACTTTTCATAAGCCATTGATGTGTAATCCTTTACAGGCATGATAAATCCTAATATTATTGCTGAATCCTATCACAATAATAATAAAGTGTCAAGGTAAGCATTGATTTACAGGCATATTAATCTTGATTTAATATTCCAAAATTTCTATAAAATATTGTTTTAAAGGGTTTTTAAGGTACCAATATCTGAAATGAAACAATATAAATCACGGTATTCATACCTCACTAAATGATGCTATGAAGATAGTTGAACGGCACGTTATAATATTTTTAATTGCTATGTATGTTACTGCAATAGGGCTTTTAATTTACCTGCAGTTTATTGGGGAAGAAAGACAATTTACAATAGCTATAGATATTGAAAGATTATGTAAGGTAGATGTAGACGAAAACGAATGGGAATATGTAGTATTACATCACAGTGCCACTGACGAGGGAAATGCAATACGCTTTGACAGGTACCACAGAGAAAAGAGAAAGTGGCCGGAAGGCCTGGCCTATCATTTCGTTATTGGAAATGGCAAAGGCTTAGGAAATGGCGAGATTGAGGTAGGTGATAGATGGAAAAAACAGATTTATGGCGCACATACCGCCAATATGGATCTTAATCAAATCGCTATTGGTATCTGTCTTGTTGGAAATTTTGAAGAGGATAATAAGCCCACAAACAACCAGTTGGAATCACTGACAAGTCTGGTCAATTATGTTTCAAGAAGATATAAAATATCCGAATCAAACGTCATCATGCATAATCAGGTTAATCAAAAAGGCACAGCATGTCCCGGTAAAAACTTTCCCTACGAACAACTCATTGATAGAGTAACCAGGTCAGAATCCGAAAGTACGTTATAATGTGATGAAATTTACCCCCGGCAATGCCACAACATATAAAACTTCATTAACTATTGGCCATTGTTAGCGTAAAGACCATGTTTATACAACAATGCCTTCATGTATTCTACATGTGACCACATCAACGGGGTAACGAACATGACATATCCGCCTTCTTCCATAGTACCATCAGATATCATACACCTGTCTGCCACTTCACTGTAAGCCCTTTGCATATTATTAGCTTCTTCTAAAATTTTATCAAAGTCCAGATTGTCCTGCAGGATATGCTTATCAAATTCCTTGGCGAAATCAAGACCTGTCTTCCACTCTGTTTCCATGAATGAATCGAATCTTTTGCAGGTCGAAATATGTTCAGGGATCTCTCCTTTTTCGTTTTTATAGCCGTCAATAAGGCTCATTAATTCATCGCCACATTCAGTATTCTTACACCAGTAATGATATTGGGCAAGTATTGCGGTGTACTGAAGCCATGGGCCATTACCGGCGTGAGTGTGTATTTCAATGTCTCCACTGAATGGAAGGTACCGTTGGATCATGCCCAGTTCCGGATCCCAGAGCTGCCTTTCCAGAAAACTCACGCTATTATCAAGCAGACTTCTATCCTCGTTACCAAACCCAAAATAGAATGGGCTTAATAGTGTAGAATCAGGCTTAAAATCATAATTACCTTTCTCATCTATACGCCTGAGAAATCTTTTATTTGCTACCATAATACTAAACAGATTGTGCTTAAAAGCCGATTTAAATGTGAGTATCTTGTCCAGAATATTATCCGATGTATCGAAATCTTCGTTTACCTTAGAAACGAGAGTAAAGGCCTTTAGATATGCAAAATTAGTCCATCAGCTGAACCCTTCTTCAAGAGCCGATTCGTGAATAGATGTAGTGGAATGGAAAAGATTTATCTCAGGACGGTAATAATTCTTAATGGCAAATTGAGAGGAGAACTTTATCTATGTCACGTATGTCTTCTTTTCTCTTTTCTGCAGTAAGTAAATAATTGGAAAGGGTGATCAATCCATGTGCATTATTATCTTCCTGCTTATAAATACTTTTTTCTTCACCCGAGAGGGCATATCTTTGCCCAATATAACCATCGTCTCTTACAACCTCCAGCACAAAGCCTGCAATTGTCTTGAGCAGCCCGTATGCATCATCAGCAATAGAAAGACCGGAGGTAGAAAGATATGCTAAAAGCCCTGACGCACAGGCAGCATCACGCGGATAAAAATAAGGGTACCTTGATTCCGGTCTTGCAGCCAGCAATATTCTTTCTCCGTCATTCGTCTTTACAGAACACGATTATATAATTCTGAAATGTGCCTCAAGTTCACTATTAATGTCTTTGTGAGGTAATTGTTTGTCAGGATTAGAATCAGTCATAATAGTAAATTCCTATGTTTTACAGGTTCTGTTTTAACGGATACAAGGTATTCAGCTTATTTCCTCTTTCCCCTTTTCAGACCATCTTTGTAATAAATAGTCTTTGGAATTTTCAAACACCTCCGCCTGTTTCTCGATAACTTTTTCGGCTTCACCGTTTGTCATATCTTTCGTCTCAGTGACAAATCCGGCTATCCTTGCAAAGTACAGCGGCGTCATCATATTAATCAATTTTACCCTGTTTCTCTTCCAATTACGAAAAGTTACAGCTATATCATAAAGTATCCTGCACCATAAATCTGTCGGAAATATAAAATTTTCAGCACTTAAAGAGCCCATTTTCTTTAACTCTTTAAAGTTGTCTTTTTCTATTATATTTTCCCATAGTGCACCGAAGTGATTGAGTCCCGTCTTGAAATACTCTACAAGATTGTCCATGCTGACATCAAAGGCTTCCGGCTTCGTACCGGTATCCTCTCCCAGGATTGGCACGGGAGAGCTTCCCTTTATGTCCTTCCAGTAATCATAATTCTGCTCCATGAGGACAAAGAGTGTGGTAACGACCTGCTGAAACATCGGCCCCAGTGACTCACTCGGGTCTTTAACATCATGAACCTTCGTTCCCAGCCGTGTTTGACAAATTCTGAACCCCTGAATGATTGCAGTAGTGGTAAGCCAGATGTCTATCCCGAACTTAGCCACATCGGTCTCCCAGACATCCTGATCATTGTAGAATTTTATGAGTTTCGCTGAAAAGGCAAAATCACCGCCTATTGGCTGCCTGACCCTCAGGCCATAGAGTGTGCGTGTGAGGTTATATACTATATTATTGGTAATAGTACCGTCATACTTGTATCGTTCATAATATGGAACAACAAACTGATACTCCTCATCGTAAATAGGCGTAATAAGATTTTTAATCCATTCAGGCGTAATAGACCTTAAATCAGAATCGCAGACAACACATACCCTTGCTCCAAGGTATTCTGAGGCCTCAAATATTGCCCGCAATGCAGTACCCTTACCGGGGATTCCCCTGTATATTGTGATTAGTTTTTCAATCCACGGTTCGACCTGCACAGCCAGGGTTTGTTCCCGTGAATCGTCTGTAGAGCCGCCATCTCCAACCATAATAAGGGCCTTTGAATCAGGAAAGTAGGCAGACAACCCTTTACCGACGGTTTTTACTACATATGAGACCGTAGAATCGTTATTATAACATGGTATGCCTACGACAATGTCCGCATTCTTTATTTTCTCAATCCTTCTTCTTGAATACTGCCTTAATGCTGTGCTGAATTTCATTTAGATATCCTTTCTATCAATTAAAGAGATCATTATATCCATCACATTAGTAAGAGTGGGACCCGTAATTATGTGTTCACCGGTCTTGTTAAAGAAATTGTAAGAATCATTCTTACTTAAAAAATCTTCTGATTTCAGGCAAAACTTTTCTCTGGCATCTTTACATGTATTAGAGTCAACGATTGCGCCTGTAGCGTCTGTCGGGCCGTCAGTACCATCGGTGCCTGCACTTAAAATTACTATGCCGTCATATCCCTCTATCTCCATGGCCGCAGAGAGTGCAAACTCCTGGTTTCTTCCACCCTTTCCATTGCCCCTTATAGTAACAGTGGTTTCACCTCCCGCAATTATACATGCGGGTTTAGAGAGAGGCGTTCCTGTGTGGCATACTTCTTTTGCAATGGCAGAAAAAAATATTGCAGCTTCTTTACTTTCCCCCTGTACCATAGAGGAAAGTATTATGGTGTTATATCCTAAATCTGCAGCCTTTTCTTTAGCCGCTTCCAGCGCTATCTTGTTAGAACCAATGATTACGTTTTGTGTATTAGCAAATACTTTGTCTCCCTGTTTGGGATTCTCTCTGGTCTCTCCATTTTGTCCCTTCTTTAAAAGCTTACAAACGCTGTCAGGTATCTTGTCTTCCAAAGAGTACCTTCCAATTACTTTACAAGCATCGTCGAAGGTGCTCTCATCCGGTACGGTAGGACCGGACGCTATAATATCCAATGGGTCACCGATCACGTCTGACAGTATCAGCGTGATCAATGTTGAAGGGTATGAAGCATGTGCAAGGTGTCCGCCCTTTATTATCGACAAATGTTTTCTTACGGCATTAATTTCATCAATCGTAGCGCCGCAGGCCAGTAGTTCATTTGAAGTTGTTTGTATATCCGGTAAAGTTACTTCCTTATGCGGTTGTACCAGTAAGGCGGAACCGCCGCCGGAGATAAGGCAAATAACCAGGTCTTTTTCGCCTGTTCTGGATAAAAGTCTGAGAATCTCAGAAGTGCCTTCTAAACCGTTTGTATCCGGGATTGGATGTGATGCCTCAATGATGCTAATTTTCTTAAGTGGCAGACTGTGGTCGTACTTCACAACGACTATACCCTCTTCCAGCCTGTCTCCCAGAATCTCCTCAACTGTTTTAGCCATCGGAGCACATGCCTTGCCGCCGCCGATCACATAGATATGCTCATAATCTTTGAGGTTATATTCCCTTTGATCCACTAAAAGTGTTGAACCATTAATACTGACTTTCTTCTTAACTAACGACTCTGAGTCTAATGTACTTAATACATGCTTAAAAATTTCATCTGCGTGCTTTCTGAGATTAAGCATATTCACCTTATATTTTTTATAATATTATTATTTATTTTTGTTCCAGAGCGATTGCAAACTTTTTCCCAAATTCCTGACACTCTTTTAAAATATTGTCATCTGGAATCAGTTTTATTTTTAAGGACGGTTTATGAAGTTTTATATGCAGTCCACTTAATCGGTGCTCGATCATTTCCACCGCTTCACCGCTCCAACCATAAGAACCAAAAGCAGACCCCAACTTAATCCCGGATTTAACTGTGGTAAGAAGGGAAAGAGCATCCCAGACAGGCTTGGGTGCATCACCGGCAACTGTCGGTGCACCAACAATTATGCCATCCGCTCTTTCAATGGCATCCCTGATAAATTGATGATCTGAATCATTTATATCGAATATCTTAGAATTCATACCCTCTCCTGACACTCCTTTGGCGATGGCTTCTGCCATCTTTTTTGTACTTCCGTATATACTAACATACAGAATCAGGACATTCTTTTCTTTGTCTATTTGTGCCTGGCTCCATCTACGATAGCTTTCAATATGTTTCCGGGAATCTTTACGTATAATCGGCCCATGTCCTGTTGCAATAATATCAATATCCAATTCCCCGATCTTTTCAATAGCTTTAAGGATATGCGGCTTAAACGGACGCATTATGCTGTCATAGTAATAGTGAAAATGTTGATCAAAATCTCCGACCAAATCATCAAACATTCTTTCATCACAAAAATGTGAACCAAATGCATCACATGTAAAAAGAATCTTTTCCTTCTCTAGATAGGTCCAAATAGTATCAGGCCAATGTAAATATGGTGCAGTTATAAACCTAAGTTCGCAGCCACCAAGATCAACCACGGTATTGTCTTCAATGATTGTCAGGTCAACCGGCACATTGATTATGTTTTTCAGTAAATGTCCACCAGATTTTGAAACCATAACCTTCGCATTGCCTGCATACTTTAACAACTCTAAAAGTGCGCCTGAATGGTCGGGCTCTGTATGATTAACAATAATATAGTCAATATCCTTGAGATCAATCTGTGATTTAAGATTTGAAATGAATTCGGTTGTAAAAGGCTTTTTAACCGTATCTATTAATGCAGTTTTCTTGTCCTTAATAAGATAAGAATTATAAGTAGTTCCCTGATCAGTCTTAAAGACTATATCAAATATTCTCATCTCAGGGTCTAATACGCCAACCCAATATATGTTATCCCTTATTTTGATACAATCCATACTCTATTTTTTTAATGGAATTTGCTTAAAGATTAAGTATTTATTTATTATCCTTCTCAACTGTATCAATAAGTTTTTCAAAAAAATCAGGTACCGCTGAAGTTACCCTGCTCCAGTTCGGTATGAGTGGTGAGCCGCCAGGGTTCTCAAAAAATTGATCTCCTGCAATCTTAAGCCCATTAGTAAATGCCTCTACTGCCTTTGTTTCCATATGCCTGTCAAAGTATAGTCCGTTTATTGCTGAATCAGTCTCATATTTTTCAATGAAAGCCTGAGCTGTCCTTAGATACGTAATGTTCAATGTCCGGAAGAAACCTTCATTAAATACTGTACCCGCACTTGCCATCGTAGTAAGAATTGTCTTGGTGATGTCTATGCTCATCTTCATCAATCCCGTTGTAACATCTTCTTCAGAGAGTGGTTGGTGTTTATGTTCATATGTCTCACATAAATCTACCTGACAGATCCTTTTCCTGGAACAATTCCTGTATATCTCTGCCAGCACTCCTACCTCCAGTCCCCAATCACCTGGAATTCTATTTACCCTTGCAAGGTCAGCTAACATGGAAAATTCTCCCGCCAGAGGGTACCTGAAACTATCCATATATTTTAAGAAATCCAGGTCTCCCAATAACCTGCGCAACGCCCTCAACAGAGGCGTCACAAGCAGCCTGGTTACCCTGCCATGCATGCGATCAGTGATACGGCTGTAATATCCTTTGCAGAATTCAAAATCCAGATCTTGATTGACAATCGGGTAACATAACCGCGCAAGAAATTCTCTGTCGTACGTCTGAACGTCACAGTCGTGCAACACAATTACCTTTGATTTCTCACTTGCCAGGACATAACCGTAAGACATCCATGCAGATCTACCCTTGCCATCAGCACCTGCTGAAACATTCTTTTCGTCAAGCAGCTTATAAAGTTTCTTCATCCCGGGACCGTCATTCCATATCAACGTTACCTCCTGTGGCAGGACAGAAAAGAATTTCTTCGCATATTTAAATTGTTCTTTATTAAACCTGCCCAGAGTTACTATTATTTGTTTTAAGTACTTAACATTCTTTAATTCGTCGAGTATTTTTGGTAAAGCGGTGCCTTCCAATTCAGAAAAGATTGTTGGCAACACAAGGGCAATAGGTCTCAGGCGTGAGAGTTTCTTTATTTCTGATTCCAGTTTGGCAATATCCCTGCTGCCAAATCTGTGTAGTGTTGTAATTTCTCCTGATTGATGAAAGTCCCCCATGATACAAACCTCCTTCTATTTCTGAGTCATGACAGATAGATTGTAATCCCTGGATTCAACTAATAATTGAGTCAGTTATTATTAAACAAGCCCAAAACTGCTTTGTTCCAGCCGACCGGCCCGATCCCATCGGCATAAGCAAGGCCCTCAACCTTTATACGTTCTTCATAGTTTCCCGCTTCTTTCTTCACGAGAAACGCTTTATCTACTACTTCCAACATCGGAAGATCATTTAAGCTATCGCCGAGGCCAATAGTAGTTATTTCTGTTTCCGGATAATTCTTTTTGAAGATATCCGTCAGAATCTTAACAGCCTTACCCTTATCATTACCTCCCATAAGGTGTACAAACCTTGCTCCTTCAGTATAATTCAAACCTAATGATAGTATCTCATCTTTAATAACCTTATCATCACCTTCTCCTCCATAATTAATAAAGGGCAATATATATTCTCTTTTTTGAGCAAGAAAGGCCTCTTCTCCGCTCAAACCTGTTAACCAAACAATTTCGTCTATAGTAAATTCGGTAATACTCTTAATATTTATACCTGCTCTTTTCTTTATCTTTTCAAAGGCATCTGCAAGCGTTTGATATTCAGAACCAATTTCTATCACTAAATAACCATCCTCAATTTTATCAAATTCGCATTTCAAATCACCATATCCTTCAGGAATAAATATAGCCCCTCCATTTTCTGATATAAATGGTTCATTATTTGACAGTTTCTTACGATAGACCTCTATCTCCGCCCTGGATTTACTGGAACAGAAGATAAGTGGTACCCCCTTTTCTCTCAATAACCCTAAGGCATCTTCCGCTTCACAAAAGGAGTAAGTGCTATGGTCTAATAACGTACCATCCAAATCCGTAATTACAATTATTTTTCTATTATTCATGCTACAAGTGGGAATTCTAATTCTTTTAGATAAATGTTTCAATATTAAAAAGGGAATAGAACTTTGGCGAAAGCGTATTATTATTGTATAATTCCTAACTCGTTTTACTAATTATTTGGATTAATTATCAGTTCGTAATAGACCATAGTGCCTATAAAACAGCAATGAATTAAAATAATTGACTCTCTCATCTGTAAATGGTATATTTTTGTTTTGCTCTTCGCATTGGACTCTTTTTTATAAATTAAGAAAATCGAGGATATCATAATGCAAAAACCAGGGGAAGCCAAACCTGAAACAACAGGAACAAACAAAGTCAGCATAACAAAGGAAATGACAACAGGTGAGGTGACAGAAAAATATCCAGCTACGAGAGAGGTGTTTTCGAAACATTTTGGCAAGAGCTGCTTTGATTGTCCCGCGTTTGGCACGGAGGATGTAAATCTGGCGTGCATGATGCACAATACAGATGTTAAAGTTTTTGTTAGTGAATTAATTGAAGCGGCCCAAAAGGAGATTGATTCAAAGGCATCTTAACCGGCCTGAGCCTAAGGATTTTTCTAAAGTTGGAAATTTGTTGGGAGAAAGAGTATTTGAATCTTATAAAATTACGGGAAAAAGTACAGTTTAACGAACAATTTCGTCCACAAATCTTATGCGCCGCCCCTGACGTAAAAGCGCCTTTGATATGTTTAGAACCCGGCCAGGAAATACCGGCACATCCCAGTGGTACCGGTATTTTTTATGTACTGGAGGGAAAAGGTATTATGTACCTGGACGACGAAGAGATAAGCGTGTCAAAGGGCACGGTGGTAATTGCTCCTGAAGGATCAAAAAGGGGCATCAAGGGAGTGGAAAGGCTGGTTGCCGTAGCCGTTCACGTTAGTTGAAAGGATAAAATGGGAGAGTTTAAACTAGAAGCAGTTACAAAATTTTCTGAAGAAAATGTAGTATCTACAAGCTTATATGATTCTCAAAAAGTTTGTACCAACTTCCTTTGTATGGAAGAAGGCCAATCTGCGCTGGACGATACCAAAGAACAAAAGGTAATAGTCATAATTAATTCCGGCAGTGGTTCTGTTGTCACAGATGATGGAGAGCAGGACATAGAAGAAGGAACCTTTATATTATTTGAAAGCGGTGAATCCCGCTCGCTCAAAGCCAAGTCAAAGTTAACGGCTTTAGTGAGTGCCATATCTAAAGGATAGAGTTTTTAGCCTGTCAGAAATTTAAGTTAAAGATTCTAAGGAAACATTATTAATGTAATTTATAAACAGGAAAGGATAAAGTAAATGAGCGAAGGCAACGTTATAACACTGGACGTACAAAATATTCCACCGCGTGAAAGACACCCAAAGATTTTTGATACCTTTGATTCTCTTCAACCGGGAGATAAGATGATACTTATAAATGATCACGATCCAAAACCATTAAAGTATCAGCTGGAAGCAGAACGAACAGGTCAAATGGAATGGGAATATATATTGTCCGGCCCAGAGGAGTGGAAAGTAGAAATATTAAAAAAATAGTACGGCCTGATTCAGGGCCTGCCGAAACAAAAGACCAGAGGAGCATTACAACAAATTAACTTTCGTGTGGAATACCTTCGGTCAGGAGTTTTTCCATCCTGTCCATTCCTTCCTTGATATTTTCCATGGATGTTGCGTATGATATCCTGGCATGGTGATCAGAACCGAAGCATTCACCGGGGACAATGGCCGTTCGGGCTTTATCCAGGATTAAATTTGATAAATCGACCGAATTAGTCGCTGTCTGGCCGCAGATATCACGCCCATACAGAGCGGATAAATTTGGAAATACATAGAAAGCACCTTTGGGTAACATGCAGGTTACTCCGTCCATGTTATTTAGCCGTTCTACAATGTATCGTCTTCTCTTATCAAATTCTGCAACCATATCCTTAATTGCTTTTTCATCTCCTTGTAAGGCAGTTATTGCCGCTTTCTGGGTAAAAGAGTTTGGGCCGGAAGTCGAATGATCCTGGATCAGAGTAGCCGCTTTTATAATATCTGCAGGACCAACTGCATAACCAATTCGCCAACCCGTCATTGAATATGTTTTCGAAAACCCATTTACGGTAATCAGCTTCTCAAAGAAATCTTTACCAAATGAAGCAGGGCTAAAGTGTTCCACTCCATCATATATAATTTTTTCGTAGATTTCATCTGATATAACATACAAACCGGCGTTAATTGCAACCTGGACTATTTCATAAAGTTCCTCTTTTGTATAAACACTGCCGGTAGGATTACTGGGACTGTTTATTATAAGTACCTTTGTCTTGTCTGTTATGTTGCGTTCGATATCGCTTTTTGTAATCTTAAAGTTATTCTCATCGGATGATTCAATGAATACCGGCTTTCCTCTTGCAAGGACAACCTGCTCCGGGTAGCTTACCCAATATGGCGCTGGAATCAGAACTTCATCGCCATCATTACATAAGGCAAGGAGGCAATTATAAATTGCCTGTTTGGCGCCGCACGAAGTAAGCACTTGTTGGGGCGCATAATTTATATTGTTTTCTTTCGACAGTTTCTCGCAGATAGCTTTTTTAAGCTCTATAATACCGGATGTGGGCGTATATTTTGTAAAACCGCTTTTTAGAGATTCGATTGCTGCAAGCTTTATGTCTTCCGGGGTATCAAAATCCGGCTCTCCCGCACTAAGGCCTATTACGTTTACGCCCTCTGATCTTAGTTGCTTTACTTTGCTGGTTATAGATAACGTCGCAGAGGGTTTGATTTTGTTTACTACTTGTGATATCGACATGCTGAAGATTTTCTCTATTAATCTTAAAAATATTTAGTACATAATGAGTTAGTTTATTAAAACCAATAGATGTTGTCAATTTGTATTTGTACCTAATATGCTGCTTTTCTTCTTGCACGGTTGAAATAACCTTGTAAAATTACCAGATATCTTGTGAATCTATAGCCTTATTTAAATAGGATAAAAACATGCGGACACTGATTACAGGGGGCGCTGGCTTCCTTGGCTCACACTTATGCGATTATTTAATGGAAAAAGGACACGATGTGATATGCATCGATAATTTGCTGACAGGGTCCTCAGAAAATATTGAACACTGTATTGGCAATTCGAAATTTACCTTTATTAAACATAACGTTAGTGAATATATTTATATTGAAGGCGAGATAGACAATGTCCTGCATTTTGCATCACCCGCAAGCCCCCTGGACTACCTGAAGTTGCCAATCCAGACTTTAAAGGTTGGTTCATTGGGAACGTTGAATGCAATCGGGGTCGCAAAAGACAAGAAGGCCAGGTTTTTGCTGGCATCAACATCAGAGGTTTATGGTGATCCGCTTGTTCATCCTCAAACGGAGGATTACTGGGGAAACGTAAATCCAGTGGGACCAAGGGGTGTCTATGATGAGGCAAAAAGGTTTGCGGAAGCTATGGTTATGGCATATCACAGAAGCCATGGGGTCGATACGAGGATTGTAAGAATCTTTAACACCTATGGCTCCAGGATGAGAATAAATGATGGCAGGGCGCTGCCCGCATTTATTTCACAGGCACTTAATGGGGAAGACTTAACCGTTTTTGGTGATGGTTCACAGACAAGAAGTTTCTGTTACGTTTCCGATTTAGTGGAAGGGATACACAGGTTGCTGGTGTCAGATGTTACCGATCCGGTAAATATAGGGAATCCGACAGAGATTAAGTTAATAGATGTGGCAAAAGAGATCTTGGAAATGACTGGAAGCAAAAGTAAAATCATATTTAAACCGTTACCGATCGATGATCCGAAATGCAGACAGCCGGACATAACAAAGGCAAAAAAACTGCTGAACTGGGTACCTGAGGTGTCACGCACCGATGGATTGAAAAAGACTATAGAATACTTTAGAAGTGTTCTGCAAAAATGAAATCAAGACAGGCCAAGAGTGTATTTTATTACTCTTTATCAAGCTCAAATGCATCATGCATTGAGTTTAAGGCTTTCTCAGCTTGATTTTCTTCAATAACACAGGATATCTTAATCTCCGAAGTACTGATCATCTGTATGTTGATTTTCTCGTCGGATAATGTTTTGAACATCTTGTCCGCTATTCCACTATGAGTCCTCATACCGATACCCACGACTGAAAGTTTTGCGATTTTGCCATCGGCAACTATTTCTTTGGCCTGGATTTCTTTCTTTATTTTTTCTGTTGTTTCCATGGCAAGAGGCAGATCATCTTTCTGTACGGTAAATGTTACATCTGTTAATCCATGGGCACTGATATTCTGGATGATCATGTCTACATTTATATTTTCTTTTGCAAGTTCATGAAATATCTTCGCCGCCTGCCCGGGTTCATCAGACACTCCGATTATGGTTATTTTTGCATCATTTTTCGTTACTGTTGCTCCGCTAACAACGATATCTTCCATTTCCATCACCTCTTTGCATATAAGGGTTCCTATACTATTATTAAAGCTCGACCTTACCCGGATAGGGACGTTGTATTTTTTTGCCAATTCAACAGACCGTACATGAACCACCTGCGCTCCCATACTTGCCAGTTCCAGGATTTCATCGTAGGATATTTTGTCGAGTTTTCTCGCCTTGGGGACGATGCGCGGATCGGCTGTGAATATCCCGTCAACATCGGTATATATATCACATATGTCCGCCTTGAGCAAGGCCGCAAGGGCCACTGCGCTGGTATCAGATCCTCCGCGTCCCAGAGTTGTTATATTGTCATTCTCATCTACGCCCTGATATCCGGCAACTACTACTATTTTATTCTTTGATAACTCTTCTAATATGCGGTCAACTTTCATATTAACTATTCTTGCTTTTGTATGAAAGCTGTCTGTTGTGATTCCAATTTGTCTGCCCACAAAAGATACTGCGGGAGAACCTAAAGAGTGGATTGCCATTGCCATAAGCGCACTTGACATCTGCTCGCCTGTAGAAAGTAGTGAATCAAGTTCGCGCGTTGAAGGGTTATCATTGATTTCGTAAGCTAATTCCAATAACTCATCAGTCATTTTCCCCCGCGCGGAAACAACTACAATGACCCTGTTACCGGCAGAATGAGCGTCGACAGCGCGTTTGGCTGCCATTTTCATGCGTGCAGCATCTGCTACTGATGTACCACCGAATTTTTGGACAATTAGTTGCACTATATCCCTCGGGAGTTAGGTCTTGTACAATTTTATTCCAGGTTGGCATGTCTCTTTGTCATTTCGACTTCTTCTCTGTTGAGCAAGCGTACGAGCGCCAGGATCACTGCATCAAGGTACACAAGGCACGCCTGTTCAAACAACGTACTTCTAAATTGTGCTGTAAGCTGAGATTGTATAATCTGATCGGTTTCCCTTGCCGGTATTTCAATCGTTAAACCTGCGTAATCGGATAATTCAGAGTCCGGATGCGCAGTGATTACGACAACCTGTGCATTCAGGCGCTTTGCAAGTCCCGCAATATGGCAGGTAATCGAAGTCGTACCTGAACTGCTGCAGGCAATAAGTATGTCACCCTTGTCAATGTTTGGTGTTGTCGTGTCTCCAACTGCATAGCATGAAAATCCTATGTGTGTCAGACGCATGGCAAACGTTCGGGCAACCAACCCGGAGCGCCCCTGGCCGGTTACAAATATATTCTTTGATGAATTGATGGCCTTAACAAACTTTTTAAATTCATCTTCCTTTATACCATCCAGGACATAACCTATTTCGCTTATTATAGTCTTGGTGGTGGACTTAATACTTAAATCGTTATTTTTGGATTTCATATTCTTCATAATTGAGTGAAGCAGATTCTATCAATTAAATATAATAATTTCAAGGAATAGGTTATGTATGGTCTACAAAAATATGGTTTATCTATCAAAATCTGATTACTTATGATAAATTTTTTGTTGCTATGAATAATATTAATTGTTAGTATTCGGCTGTTTTTAAGCTAATAAATTTTCCTTAACATTTGGATATTTCATATGGAACTTGCTTTTATTGGACAAATTATAGGACTTTACAAGTTAGTACTTATCGCAAGGATCGTCTTATCGTGGATTCCCCACAATCCACATAATCCAGCTATAACCATTCTTTACAAAATAACGGAGCCGGTTCTCGAACCGGTCAGGCGTGTCATTCCGTCTATAGGAGGAATAGATATCTCTCCTATTATTGTGTTTATCGCCCTTAGTTTTATCAAAGGGATTTTTAGTTAAGCACACAACTAATGTAAATATAATAATCCTTACCGAGATGATACATTTCTCTACTGCATACCTAATTTCATAACTGTTTTGTAACTTCGTCCAAGCGGTCAAAATTGTCTGTATGGGCCGACACCGTCACAGCCTCACACACAAAAAACTTGCAGGTTTTATTGACCAAGTATGTCTTCAACTAGCAGTAGCCAATAGTTAAAATAGAGAGGTTTTAATCATATTGATGATAGACAGAATAATTATTATAGTTCTTGATAGCGTTGGAATTGGCGAATTACCGGACGCTTATAAATTCGGGGATGAAGGCAGCAATACATTAGTAAACACTGCCAAGGCGGTCGGAGGTCTAAACGTTCCTAACCTTGAGAGCTTCGGCCTTGGAAAGATTGGGGATATTCCTGGTGTCTCTAAAGAAGTTGATGCAAAGGCTTTTTATGGCAAGATGATTGAAGCTTCCGCTGCTAAGGATACAACTTCCGGCCATTGGGAAATTATGGGAGTTATAACAGAAAAACCTTTTCCCACTTATCCGAAAGGATTTCCTGATGATGTTATTAAAGCATTTACTACGGCTATTGGAAGGCCCATATTAGGCAATAAAACAGCATCGGGCACAGAAATAATAAAGGAGTTAGGTGAAGAGCATATTAAAACAGGCTTTCCGATTGTATATACATCCGCGGACAGTGTTTTCCAGATTGCTGCGTGTGAGGATGTAATACCGATAGAATCATTATACGAAATGTGTAATTGTGCCCGGGATATATTAAAAGGTAAACACAATGTCGGCCGGGTTATTGCCAGGCCGTTTATAGTGGAAAATGGGATTTATACACGAACAGAAAGACGGAGAGATTTCTCTTTGCCTCCACCGGAAGAAACGGTGTTGGACAAGGCTGTAAAAAAAGGATATGAAGTTGTTGGTGTCGGTAAAATTGGTGATATTTTCGCACACAGAGGGCTAACAAGAGAAATACATGCTACTAATAATCGTGATGGCGTTTTAAAGACAATAGAAAGTATCAGGAGAGATTTTAAGGGCATTATTTTTACCAATCTGATTGACTTTGATATGAGATATGGGCATAGAAATAATCCAGAGGGTTATGCAGAGGCATTAGAGTCATTTGACAAAAGCCTGCCGGAGATTGTTGATGCATTAAAAGCAGGAGACGTTATCATTATTACGGCCGATCATGGATGTGACCCTACTACACTTAGCACAGATCATTCTCGTGAATATGTTCCTCTCTTGGTTTTTGGAAAGAAATTGAATAAGCCAAGATCTCTTGACATTCGCAACTCCTTTGCTGACGTCGGCGCTACGGTATCAGAGGCACTGCTGGAATTGAGACTTGATAAAGGGGAAAGTTTTTTCACTGAATTGATAAGCAATTAAGATTGTTTTTTTCTACTATATAAATATTTCAAGTGTTGACGTTACCTTACTGATATGTCGGATACAAAAGAAAAATTAAGATATCATTTTGTGGGAATTGGCGGAATCGGCATGAGTGCACTTGCTCAGATTATTAAATCACAGGGACACTTTGTAAGTGGCTCAGACAGGAGAATTGACAAAAAACAAACACCAGAAGTCTTTCATAAACTGGAATCTCAGGGTATCAAACTTTATCCCCAGGATGGAACAGGTATAGAAAACACCATAGACTTTACAGTTACCTCCAGTGCGGTAGAAGAAGACAACCCAGACCTGAAGATTGCAATGCAACGTAACATTCGAATAATCAAAAGGTCTGAATTACTTAGCAATATTTTCAACAACAAATACGGGATTGCAATAGGTGGCAGCAATGGCAAGACTACTGTATGCGGAATGACATCATGGATTCTTGATCAGGCTGGCCATGATCCAACAGTTGTTGGAGGTGGGTACATAAAAGATTTCATAACAGAAAAGTCTTTGGGTAACGCCAGGTTTGGGAATTCAGAAAAAATTATAATTGAGGCTGATGAGAGTGATGGCAGCCTGATTAATTATATGCCAAAAGTTTCGGTTATAACAGACTTATCCAAGGACCATAAGACTGTAGAAGAACTTGGAGTCCTATTCAGCAAATTTGCCGAGAATACTTCTGGTACCGTAATAATTAATGAAAATTGTTTTCGTTTTATAAGAATTAACGGTAAGCCCAAAGAAGTTATCAAATACGGAGAGAGTAGCGAGGCCGATGTCAGGGTTTCTCAAATTTCCTGTAATCCTTTTGGGTCAAGATTTGAAATGAACGGCAATGACTTTGAAATAAATATTCCGGGCCTGTATAATGTTTTTAATGCACTTGCCGCTATAGCGGTAGCTCAGACAGAAGGTATCTCAGATAAGGAGATTAATAAAGCGTTGAAATCCTTTAAAAGTACAAAAAGACGAATGGAAATTGTTGGTGAAAAAAACGGGATAAAAGTGATAGATGATTATGCACATAATCTAAGGAAGATTCAGGCAGCAATTGATGCCGCAAGGTTGAGCAGTGAAAGATTAATAGTAGTATTTCAACCACACGGTTATGGTCCAACTGAATTTCTAAGAGATGAGTTTATATCTGCCTTTGCCGGGAAACTTTTACCTGCCGATACTCTTTATATGCCTGAAGTTTTTTATGCGGGCGGAACGGCACACAAAAGAATATCGTCAAAAGAAATTATTGAAGAGCTGAAAGATAAGGGCATAAATGCGTTTTTTATTCCTGAAAGGGATGACATAATAACCGAAGTTAAGCAAAGAGCAATCCCTAATGACAGCATACTGGTTATGGGAGCAAGAGATGATTCGCTAACCGACTTATGTCATGCAATACTGGATGGATTATAGAAAAATAATTTAGAATGTTATTGACAGCCGTTGGTAGTATATTTAGTATAATCGGCAAGAGTTTTTATAATATATATATTAAAAATGAAGACTGCCTTAATTACGGGTGTTACTGGCCAGGACGGTTCCTATTTAGCCGAGTTTCTGCTAAAAAAAGATTATGAAGTTTATGGTATCGTTCGTCGTAGCAGTTCAAGTAATTTCGAGAGAATTAAGCATATCCAGGACGACCTCAAGCTTCTTCAGGGAGACCTGCTTGATCAAAACTCCTTAATTGAGGCAATAGAAGGAAGCTGCCCGGATGAGGTTTACAATTTAGGCGCACAATCGTTTGTCCCCACCTCCTGGAACCAACCGGTTTTGACAGGTGAATTTACCGCATTAGGAGTTACCAGAATATTAGAAGCAATAAGATTGGTAAATAAAAAAATACGTTTCTATCAAGCATCCAGCAGTGAGATGTTTGGCAAGGTAGCAGAAGTACCGCAGAATGAACAAACAGTTTTTTATCCAAGGAGCCCTTATGGAGTTGCTAAGTTATATGCTCATTGGATCACTGTGAATTATAGAGAAAGCTATGATTTGTTTTGTTGTTCCGGAATACTCTTTAACCACGAATCTCCAAGAAGGGGCCTGGAGTTTGTCACCAAAAAAGTATCAGACGCCGTGGCCAGAATTAAGATGGGATTGTCAAACGAATTGAGGATGGGCAATCTTGATGCAAAGCGGGATTGGGGTTTTGCGGGTGATTTTGTAGAAGCCATGTGGTTAATGCTTCAACAGGATGAACCCGAAGACTATGTTATATCAACCGACGAAGCTCACTCTGTCAATGAATTGGTAGAAATTGCCTTCGATCACGCAGGCTTGAACTGGAAGGATTATGTTGTAGTTGACCCTAAGTTTGTAAGACCTGCAGAAGTTGATTTACTATTAGGGGACTCTGCCAAGGCAAGAAATAAACTAAAATGGCAGCCAAAGGTTAAATTTGAAGAATTAATAAGGATGATGGTAGATTACGATATTGAGAGGTATAAAGTATCAGAATATTCCCCAAAGAATTATGATACTCCTACGCTATAAGCTTAAACCCATTTCCTGTCCTACCTTTTTACCATTTCCACATAATGCTTATGGATCCAAGTGGAAAATCGGCTTATAGAGATTATTTTACATTTACCAGGTCGAAGACAAACTCAAGTTCTTTTCCTTCGGGAGAGGTAATTAACAATCTCGCCTCTGACTTCTGGTTTATGTCATCAATCGAGAATTTGTATACACATCCTGCTACATATGCCGGTTCTTCTGGATAAAAACTGCTGGGTTCTGCAAACTCCGGAAAATACGAATAAATTGGATATACAGTTTTATCTTTGGAGTAGAGGATAGCGTTAAAGCCTCTTGCAAACTCCATATATTCACCGAAAACTGATACAACAAAAGTCAAGCTTTCCTTGATATGTAATGCCCTTAATATTTCTCTTTGAGATAGCTCTCGTCTTTCAACAGCCGCTTTCTTTGCTTTAAAGGCAACATTGTGATACGGTGTCCATAAAGTGGCCCAACCACTTTTTTCATCAAGGCGAACAATCCAGGGCTCTGCAAAATCTTTTGGGCTTGCCAGCTTGTTAGTTTGCCCGTATTTAACCGCTTCATTTATTTGGTTACTCGTTAAATCAATAGACATACAATAAGCGGTATTATAAGTTAAACTCGTTATGGCAAAAAAGGCCAAAACAATAACTGTTTTTTTACACATTTATTTTACCTCCATATTAAAATCTTTTTTCCTTCTTTATTTCTTCGTAAGCATTATTAATTTTTCGAAACTTATCACTGGCTAGCGTAGCAAATTCTTCTCCCAGATGAGAAACTCTATCGGGATGATACTTCTTTGATAGAAGCCGGTATGCTTTCTTAACATCTTCAGCAGAAGAGTCTTTGGTAACGCTCAAGATTTTATAATGTTTGTCGTTATCACTGCAAAATTCTCCTCGTATCTCAAATGCATCTTCTGCATTGATTTCTAAATATCCTATGATGCGGTTTATCATACTTTCTTCATTTGCATGAAACTCTTTGTCCGCAAATGCAACCATATAAACAATTCGCAATAAAGAAAGCCTTTCTTCATAGTCGGAATACTGTTTGTACTCATAGCATACAGCCTGTAAATCCAAGTCTGCTCTGGAGGTATGTTTTATTAAATCCCTGATAAAGCTCAGGTCTTCTCCTTTAAAACCAAAACTTACGAATGCCCTTTCTATTACATTAATTTCCTGTGTACTTATGCGTCCGTCTGCTTTGGCAATTGATATAAGTATTCCGACCAGATGTGTTATGAAATTTAAAGATCTGTCGTGATTACTAACAGGCCTTCCTGTGGCCAGAGTCGCTTTATCAAAAAAATCGCCGGTCATAGTGCCAAGGATTGCTCCAAAAGGGCCTCCGAACAGAAAGCCTAAACCTGCGCCAATTGCTTTACCCTTCCATTTTTTCAAGATTCAAACTCCCACCAACTTATCCAAACCTCTCTCATTCTTCACTTATTTTCTCTGGATACGAGAGGATTTTAAGTCTTCTTGTATTTGTTTTTCTTTAATCCTGTCTTGTGCAATTTCTATGTTAAATTTTGCTTCGAGTTTGCTGGGGTCAAGCGCTATGACTTCTTCCCATTTTGCGATTGCCTCCTCGAAATTCTCCTCTCTATATAGTTGAATTGCTTTATCCAGCAGATCTTCGACAGGAGATGTTTCTTGTGTTTCTTGTGTTTCTTGTGCCAGGTTTTCCCTGTTCTCGCCTACATTACCTTTTTCCTCTTCAGCGGCTTTCTCACGAGGAGCCCCTAATTTTTCCAGTTTTGTCTTGAGGTTATTTTTATCATTTTCAACTATTGCCAGTTGTTGTTTAACTTTTCCAAGCAAATCTTTTGTTTCTGCCAATTCTTCTTCCAGGTTTTTGCGTATCTTGTTTTGTGATGTTTGTGCTGCCTCGATAGCAATCTGTTTGTCTTTTATTTGTGTATATTTATTATTTAGCTGATTCTTGGCTGTTTCCAATTTAACAACATTTTTCTTCAGTTCGTAATTTTCAGTTGTTAAGCTTCCAATGTTGTTAGATAAAGACTCCACCTCCTCTTCCAGGATATTAATTCTCTCAGTTTTACTCTGCCCCCCCAGGGAGAATTTTTCGAGTTGGAGACATCCTGAGTTGAATAATCCAAGGGAAATTATAACAGTTGTTAATATATACCAATATTTAGAACTCATTTTCTTCATGGCATTCCTCCATTTGTCAGGTGGTTTTTTTATCCTGAAGCCTTAGAATTGTTAATTGTGAGATTGCTAGCTCCTCAATCTTTCTTGTCTGATGCAGAATATGCTCCCAATCTTTCTTGGTTCCTGTTGCAAGGCCTTTCTTCAAGCGGTTTTCCAGCTTCTTCAAATCATTTTCTAATAACTTAAGCCTGTTTTTTAAATCTTCCATTATAGTGATTAACCTCAAAAACTGAATGCTGAAAAAACCTCCAAGTTTATTCTACTTAACATCTAACTGATGTCAAATATTTTCTACTCTTGACTTGTTTATATGGGAGGGATATAGTTTTAGCATGTTACAATTGCAAAAGCAGGTCACTGCCGTTATCAAGGAATATAATCTTTTCCGGGCAAATGACACGGTATTATTGGGTGTTTCCGGCGGACCGGATTCAGTTGCTTTGCTAAGTCTGATTTTTGATGCAAATTGTATAAACCCCACTTGTTCTAGCATTTTTATAGCACACCTGAATCACTTAATCAGAGGGAAGGAATCAGAAGAGGATGCACAATTTGTAAGCGATCTTGCAAAAAAGTTTAAACTGTCAATTGTTTCTGAAAGAAGGGATATTAATGAAATTGCCCGGGAGCGCAAAATGTCCTTGGAAGAGGCGGCACGGGAAGAGAGGTATAAATTCTTAGAAAATGCAGCGAAAAAAGTGGGTGCTAACGTTATTGCCGTGGGTCATAATGCCGATGATAATGCAGAAACGATTCTGCACAGGATAATCCGTGGTACCGGAATTGTAGGTTTAGGCGGCATGAGGCCGAAGCGAAAACTTACACCCTTTTCATCCATTAATCTTGTTCGACCCCTGCTATTCACATGGCGCAAGGATATCATTGCCTATTTGAAAGAGAAGAATCTTTCTTATAGAGTTGACTCAACAAATTTTGAAACAGATCAATTCAGAAACAGGATTAGAGCAGAACTCATTCCTCTTCTTGAAAAAAATTACAATTCAAAAATAAAGAAATCCCTGGTTAAACTAAGTGAAACTGCTACACAAAACTATGATTTACTGGAGGCACAAGCAAAAGATTTATTCGAGGAAGTTTTGCTAAACATAGAGGGGGAAACAGATGAAATTTTAAGTGAAATAGTTTTGGACATACATAAGTTAAAAGAAGTACCGCAAATTTTACAACAGCTTATTATTAAAGAAGCAATCGTTAGGCTAAAGATTCCCCTTAAGAAGCTTGGTTACAAAAATTATAAAGATATTTTAAGCATACTTAATTGCCGAAATGCACCTGTAAGTAATGTCGTTAAGGATTACTTAAATGTCAAGATAGAAGGCGGCAAACTTCATCTTTCAAAGATGAAGTATTATGTAGAAGAAGGCCCCGTTTTGAATGAAACGGTAATTAAAATACCGGGAGAGACAAAACTTGTTGAAACGAAGTATATAGTGAAAATGGATATCAGAGAAATAGAGAATGGGTTTCTGGAAGGGTTTAAACGAAGCAGGACAAAATATGATGAAGCCGTAGATTTTGATAAAATCAGTGTTCCGCTCATGATCAGGACAAGAAGGTCGGGAGACAAATTTTGGCCATTGGGTTCTCCGGGAATTCAGAAGGTAAAGGATTTTTTCATAAATAATAAGATTCCCATGCTGGAACGGGACACAGTTCCAATAGTAACCATGTATGACCAGCCAATATGGATAGTGGGATTTAGAATTGATGATCGTATTAGAATTACAAAGGAAACAAGAAGATTATTAATAATGAAACTTGAGGTGACCGCATAGGTAACTAAATATATTATTCAATGTTCTATACTCTATATTTGATTTGTTATTTTAAAAATGCACCATACTTTATGGGTACTTACCGGGCCAACTGCCAGTGATAAGACGGAAATCGGGTTTAATGTTGCACGGGAAATTAACGGCGAGATAATCTCTGCCGATTCAATGCTTTTTTATCGGGGGATGGATATTGGAACGGCAAAACCTTCAGTGAGTATGAGGGAGACTGTTCCTCACCATTTTATCGATATTATTTATCCATGGGAAAGTTACAGTGTTGGGAAGTATGTCAAAGATGTAGAATATTTAATTGGAGACATTAGCAGAAGAAAGCAAAAGTTTCTTATTATCGGTGGCAGCCCTCTTTATATAAAGGGTATTGTTGACGGCATTTTTAACGGCCCAGAGGCGGATTGGAATATTCGCTCAGAACTGGAAAGGATTGCAGAAGAAAAGGGAAATTTGCACGTTCATGAAATATTACAACGGATAGACCCTGCTAAAGCCGATGAACTCCACCCGAATAATCTACGGCGTATAATACGCGCGATAGAGGTATATAGAAAAACAGGTAAACAGGCGTCGGCACTTCAGAAACAGTATAAGCTGGCAAGAGAGAGTTATAAGTTTAAGATCATTTGTATTTCAAGAGAGAGAGAAGATATTTATCGAAGGATTGGTGAAAGAGTTGAAATAATGTTTGGTAACGGTCTTGTTGATGAAGTTCGATCTTTATTGGACAACCCTGAAGGTTTAAGCAAGCAAGCAAGGCAGGCGTTGGGCTATAAGGAGGTTATTCAATATCTTGAGGACGGGCTTACATTAGATGATACGAAGGAGATGGTAAAATTAAACACGCGAAGATTCGCCAAAAGACAGATGACATGGTTTCGAAGTTTTCCGGACGTTCAATGGTTGGAGGCAAGAGAACATGAGGATTTAAAACCCATTTCTGAGAAAATTATTTCTATATTCAAGAGTTCATTATAAATTTGAGATATGAAGGTTTTTTAGTTTTCCTAATGATATGAATTTTAGGGCAATTTACAAAAAAGGATTGGATTCCGTTCGGCTGTCTGGGGGGAAAAGCGCCTGGGGTTTGGAGATAGGCGACAGCGGGTTAAAAGCAGTAAAAGCAAGCGCTCGCGATGGAGAATTATTTATAGAAGCAATTGACAGAATAGACTATTCATCAATTGAACATGAGGTTACGTCTAAAAAACCGGAACTTATTGAAGACGCAGTAAATATTTTTAAAGAGCGCAATTTAATAAGCAAATCCGACAAAATAATTGTTTCTCTCTCCGGCAAAATGATACTCTCAAGATTTTTTTCGCTCCCGCCTATTAAAAAGAGTCGCATTGCCGAGGCGTTAAGATATGAATTGCGTAAGCAGGTCCCTTTTGAACCGGATGAGATTATATGGGATTACCAACAGTTTGAAGGCGACAGAGTGACTGATAGTAGCGTAAAAATAGGTTTATTTGCTACAAAAAAGGAGAATATATACGGTCTTTTGCCAAGCCTGGCTCCAATAAGGGTAAATCTGGATGCCATTCAAATTACACCTATTGCAATTTATAATCTTGTGAAAGTAAGAGAAGATAGTACATCAGCCTCCCAGACAGCCTCAACTTAGAGGCAGGGCTTTTTCATCTCGCCTCAATCCTTATCTATAGTTGCAATTATAAATTGACGACTTGGTCTATAGAATATATAATACGAAACATTTGATATCCGTTATCTTTAACAAGATATTCTTTCTTTGTGGCGGTGTAGCTCAGTTGGTTAGAGCGGCGGAATCATAATCCGTAAGTCCGGGGTTCGAGTCCCTGCACCGCTACCATATCTTTTAGAATTTTCGCAATGGTTCAACGCAGGCGATAACTTGCTTGTTGTTATTCCTTCACCAAATATAATTTTTTATTGACAAAGATATGTCTTAATAATAGTATTTTGCAATGCCTCAAGAATTCTTAGTAGATTTAGATACAATTGATTTAAATGATATAAAGGCAGATATTGAAGGAATCAGGGCCTTGGTACCACATCGTTATGAGATGGGGCAGTTAAATGGAATAATTAAATATGACCCTGAAAACAAAATAATTATTGGATATAAGAACGTAAAAGAGGAAGAGTTTTGGGTGCGTGGGCATATCCCCGGTCGCCCGCTTTTCCCCGGTGTATTAATGGTAGAAGCAGCTGCACAGCTTTGTACCTTTTATTTCAAGAGCTCTTTGCAAAGTGATAAATTTTTTGGCTTTGGCGGCATTGACAAGGTTAAGTTTAGAGGTCAAGTGCTCCCTGGTGATAAACTGATTATTATTGCGAAGAATATAGAATTAAGAGCCAGAAGAGCTATCTTTGATACTCAGGGAATAACAAATGGCAAACTTGTATTTGAAGGTAAAATAATTGGTATAGCAATGTAATTGGGGATTGTTGACGATATAGTTTTTTGGGTTTTTTCCTTTTTGGAAAGGGGGTTTTATGAATAAGCAGAACCTAGTTGGGGCAGTAGCAAAAGAGTTAGGAACATCAAAGGCTGGAGGGGAGAGAGCTGTAAATGCTGTATTATGTGGTATCAGTAAGGGTGTAAAGAAAGATAAAAGCGTTCAGCTGATAGGGTTTGGTACTTTTTCGGTAAAGAAAAGGAAAGCCCGAACCGGAAGAAATCCCCAAACCGGAGAGACAATTAAGATCAAAGCCAGCAGAACAGTAGGTTTTAAGGCAGGCAAGAAATTAAAAGATTCGGTTTGAATCTCGTTAATATTGCCGTGAGCCTCACCTTTAAGTAAAAACATAATTACGCGACAACTCTATTGTATAAGCTCTTTTAAGCGTTGAGTAGTTTTAATCTGAGCAACTGTTTGACAGGCACTTGCCCTAAACAAGTGCCTGTCAAACAAGCTTTTTTCTTCTTTGCTGTTATTCACTCTCGATATCCGGCCTTTAACCTCCATATCACTCTCTTGCCAGCCTTTTCGGTCTTTATCTTTCAAACAGGCGAATATAAATGGGAAAATTATTTGGAACAGATGGAATAAGAGGAGTAGCGAATATATTTCCAATGACTCCTGAAATGGTATTAAGTATAGGAAAAGCTACTGCCCATGTTTTCAAAGAAAAATGCGGAAAGGAAAAACCTAAATTTGTTATAGGAAAAGATACCAGGTTGAGTGGTTATATGATCGAAAACGCCCTGGCATCCGGAATTGTATCGGTAGGTGCAGATGTTTTACTTGTTGGCCCTATGCCGACACCCGCCATTGCACATCTAACTAAAGCATTAAATGCAGATGCCGGTATTGTTCTTAGCGCCTCACACAATCCTGCTGAAGATAATGGAATAAAGATTTTTAGTGAAAATGGACATAAGTTATCCGATAATGTTGAGGATGAAATTGAAAAATATGTGCTATCGGGAAAAATTAAGACAGAACATATAAAAGGCGATTTGATAGGGAAGGCACTTAGAGTTGATGATGCTAAGGAAAGATATATAGAGTTTGCAAAGGCTTCGGTAGAGAGCATGAGTATGAAAGGATTAAGGGCTATTCTGGACTGTGCCAATGGCGCTGCATATAACACTGCGCCACATATATTAAGTGAACTGGGAGTAGAAGTAGTTGTGTTAAATGACAGGCCAGACGGATTGAACATAAATCTGGATTGTGGTGCATTACATCCTGAAAAGATGATGGAAGTTGTGAAAGAAGAAAATGCTCATATTGGGATAGCGTTAGATGGAGATGCTGATAGGGTTATAGTTTGTGATGAAAACGGAAAAAGTGTTGATGGTGACCACATAATTGCAATATGTGCTATTAACATGAAAGAAAAGGGTACTCTTAAAAAAAACAGTGTTGTTGTTACTATCATGGCTAATAAAGGCTTTGATATTGCTATGGCAAAGGAAAGGATAAAAGTTGTTAAGACAAAGGTTGGTGATAGATATGTTGTTGATGAGATGCGGAAAAAAGGATATGTTTTAGGGGGAGAACAATCCGGACATATAATATTCTCCAATTATACAACAACAGGAGATGGAATGATCTCAGCTTTACAATTGTTGAGAATTATGAAAGAAAGAAGAGAAAAGTTAAGTAAACTGGCAGAGTGTATGACATCATTGCCGCAGGTGCTTGTTAATGTTGACGTAAAGGAGAAAAAAGATATTAGCAAGTTGAAAGTAAATAAAAATATTAAGGACGCCGAATCAAAATTGGGGGAAAAAGGAAGAGTGCTTGTCCGGTATTCTGGGACACAGAATCTATGCAGGATTATGATTGAAGGTGAGAATAAGAGAGAAATTCAGAAAATAGCAGATGATATTGCGAAAACTATGAAGAAAGAGTTAGGAGCCTGATATGATACAAGCCGTAATAATGGCTGCCGGTAAGAGTACACGAACATGGCCATTGACATTAACCAAGCCTAAACCATTACTCAAGGTAATGAATAAAGAGATAATAAAGCACAATCTGGATGCATTGCAGGGATTGGTTGGTGAAGTTATCATAATAGTTGGTTTTAAGAAAGAGATGATAATAGAGGAAATAGGCCACAAGTATGGAAAATTAAAGATAAGATATGCCGAGCAGAAGACACAGTTGGGCACGGGACATGCCCTGAAGTATGTTGAAAAATTAATTAAGGGTAAATTTATAGTTATGGGCGGTGATGATATTTTTTCTAAGAAAGACATAAAGGCATGTTTAAGGCATAAATATGCTGTCTTGGGATGTAAGGTTGAAGACCCGGGCAGATTTGGTGTCTTTGTTGTAAAAGGTAAAGAGGTCAAAAAGGTTGTTGAAAAACCCAAAAAGTTTGTTTCAGACATAGCTAATGCAGGGTTGTATGTTTTTGATAAATCGGTGTTTAAGTTTAAGCTCAGGAAAAGTCAAAGAGGAGAATACGAGATAATAGACTATATAAATGCGCTTATTAAAAAAGAGAGAGTCGTATGTGAAAATGTAAAAGGGCGTTGGCTGTCTGTGGGATATCCATGGGATTTAATTGAAGCAAATAGCGTCCTGGTTTCAGAAATAAAAAATGACATAAAAGGAAGAATAGAAAAAAATGTTATCGTAAAAGGAAAGTTAAAAGCAGGAAAAGGCACGGAGATTTTGTCGGGAACATATATAAAAGGAAATGTGATTATTGGCGAAAACTGCCTCATAGGCCCTAATTGTTATTTAAGAGGAAACACTTCTATCGGAAACGGCTGTCATATCGGACAGGCTGTAGAGATAAAAAACAGCATAATTATGGATAATGCAAAAGTCCCGCATCTCTCTTATATTGGAGATAGCGTTATTGGAAAGAATAGTAATTTAGGCGCCGGAACAATAACAGCGAACTTAAAACATGATAACGAGAATGTAAGGTCTGTTGTGAAGGGTAAAATAGTGGATACGGGAAGAAGGAAATTGGGAACTATAATTGCAGACGACGTACATACCGGCATAAATACAACGATCTATCCCGGAAGGAAAATCTGGCCGGGAGTAAGCACATTACCTGGCGAGACAATTGATAAAGATAAGAAGGCCTGATTATATGAAGAATGTAATCAGTTACCCAACTCTATTACTGATTTTCGTCATCCCTCAACAGATCTGAAATTTTAGTAATAAACGTATAAGGTGCGTTTTCCGTGATTTCAGATTTGTAAAAATTGTAATGCCTGCCGTGTTTCATTAATGCAGTATGCATACCAAGCTTTTTCCCCACTTCTATTTCGTCTTTAATTTTATCGCCAACACAAAGAACCTGTTCCGGCTCTAAATCATACTTAGTTAAAATTTCTCTAAAACATTTCTCTTTTCCCAAGGGATTATCCGTTATGATTATTTTATCAAATACCCTTTCAAGACCAAGGGCTTTTATCTTCTTTTCCTGCATCTCTCTATTGCCAAATGTAACAAGGAAGAGCTTATGGCCAATTCTTTTTAATTCGTCAATTGAAGCCATTGTGTCCGGAAATAAAGTGGCACCTTCTACCTCCAAGGTATTAATGGTATTAGAAATTTCCTCACAGAAATCTTCGGGAATGTTGTATTGATTTGCAATCTCATGGAAGATGTCAGCTTTTGGGCCAAGACGGTCTTCGAGTTCTAATTGTAATTTTAATGCCTCTATTTCGGAGCACTTGATCGCCTTCGATATGATTTTAGCGGCAAGTTTTCTGCTTTTTAAAACCAGTGTTCCACTGCAATCGTATAGAGTGTCGTCCAGATCAAATATGATTGCCTTAATCCTGTCTGAATTGAGAGACATAGGCTTAGGAGTTATGAGGTGTTTTTAATGACGTTAATTGTGTAACAGTGATTATTGTGCATATACCCTGCATATAGAATCTGCCAGCTTTTCAGGATCATGTCTTATTAAGTCCTGCTTTTCCCACAAGACTCTTTTTTGTTCAATATTTTCAATTAAGTCCGTAACCTCTATTGCTACATTACTTTTCTCTAAATCTTCATCAAGGGCTACAATATCAGCACCTTCTTTTCTATATTTTTCAATTATTTCTTCACGTGGGAAATTGTTGTTGACAAGCACATAATCCAGGATTCCCTCTCCAAGGTACTTTATAATTGCCTTAATGTGATCCGATGCGGTGTAATTGTCTGTTTGTCCTGGTTGTGTAACGATATTACACAGGTATATCTTTACGGCTTTTGTCCTCTGTAGAGCGTCCTTTATGCCTCCTACAAGAAGGTTACTTATGACGCTTGTGTAAAGGCTTCCCGGGCCGATTACGATTATGTCTGCTTTTTCGATTTCACTGATTGCGTCTGGTGGGCATTCAACATCATTTGATTTCAGAAAGACCCTTTCGATAGCCGCTTTTCGAGGTGCGCGCACATTAAACTCTTCTTCTACAACCGAACCGTCCTTTAATTCTGCACAAATGTGAGTACTTGTGAGTGTGGAAGGCAAGACTCTTCCTTTGATCGTCAGTATCTTACTTGCCTTTTTTATTGCCTGATCAAAACTGCCTGTTATATCTGTTAATGCGGCCATCAATAGATTGCCAAGGCTCATTCCGTTAAGCGAACCTTTATTGAACCGATATTGAAAAAGCTGGTATAAATCCTTTTCCTGTTCTTCTGTTTCTGAAAGTGCAACCAGACAGTTTCTTACATCTCCGGGAGGTAATATGCCGTATTGCTCTCTTATGACGCCGGAACTTCTACCGGAATCTGTAACTGTTACAATTGCCGTCAGGTTTTCGCTGTATGTTTTTAATCCTTCAAGTGCTATTGGGAGTCCGGTGCCACCGCCAATGGCTAATATCTTTAAATTGTCATGTGTCTTTCCTGTATCTTTTAATTTGAGTAGAGTCGGCAGCTGAAAAAATCTTTTTATCTTGTAATCGGGCTTATTTGAACTGTCATAAGCCGTTTCATCCTTAAACCTTCCGTGTAACATTTGAACGGTTACCATTCCCTTGGATTTCGCAATTCTAAGCTCTCCCCTAACCCGGTCACCAACAACAACAACATTCTGTGGAGACAATGAATACTTTCTGACAATTGCCTCAAAGCTGTCCTCCATTAACAAGCCAACTTCCTGGTCGTTAATTATTATTTCATCAAAGTAAGGTTTCAGGTTAAGTAGTTCTATTTTTTTATATTGCCTTTCATAAATTCCTGTTGTCAGCAAAAACAGTTTGTATTTCTCTTGCGCCAGTTTTTTTAAAGTTGGTACAACATCCGGGAAGAGTTGTATATCGGTCACTTCATTGCTGTTATAAGCCTTCAGGGCAGAGCGAACAAGCTCATGGCCCATATTAAATTTATTTGATATTTCATTGAAAACAGGACAATAGGGACCATGCATTTCTGATAATTTTTTTTGCAATAAATATGCTTCTTCTTCCGTGCACGGCAGTCCCGCATTAACCATTGCTCTTGCAGCACGTTTTCGTGATGCCTCAAGCAGCGAGCCGGTACAATCGTATAGCGTATCATCAAGATCAAATATAATTGCCTTCATAGTTTCCTTTTAACAAGAATTTCAAAGTATTCCGGCAGGAGCCAACTCACGTTGACGAAGATACTCGCGTTAGCGAGTTTAAATTACTTACTCTACTTTCAAGTTTCTAATTTCAGATGAAAAATCAACCTTGCTGCCAACAGTAATTCCGTTTTTTCTGAACCAACCTTCTTCCATTTCAAGAGCAAACCTCACTTTAACCTTTGACGTATGGCTTGCCAAACTGTATGGAGCCATAGGCTCTATCTGTGTAATTGTTTCGCTGGAATTTATGAAAGCAATAGAAAGAGGGATTCTTGTATTTTTCATCCAAAATGACAAATTTTGTTCCTGTGGATAGATAAATAACATACCGTGGTCGCTGTCTAATTTTTCCCGAAACATTAAGCCTATTGTACGTTCTTTTTGTCTAAAAGCAACTTCTACACGAGGTTTTTTGTCGTGTATATTTATTTCGTATGTAATATTGTCTGATATATTGGAATGACCGGAACAACTCCAGAGCATTGAGGCCAGTACTAAAAGAAACATGATATGCAGGTAGCTGTTTCTTGTGATGCGGAGTGGTGAGTCCATAGGGTAGTTATTTTGCAGGAAAAATCACAGGATTAGCGGGACTTCTGAATTTAGCAACCGGATTGACTATAGCAAGTCCCCGATAATATGTAACCAGCCCGTTGACAACTTCTGTAATTATCTTATTAAAGGAGGTTCTTTCCCTTGCCCTTTCCAGTTTTATTTCCGGTCCCTTTTCATCAGTTATGGGTATCATTTTAACGTCACCGAAATCCATTCTTAACATATTGATCATTCCGCCATCCCCTTCCATTTGCTTGACTATTTCGGCAGAAGGTAATGTGGCAATGTAAGAAAGTGGGTATGTATAGTCTCTATAATTCTCCTTTTGTATATATGCTTCACCTTCAATTGACAGTGTCTTCAGATATTCTCTAACAGTGTTGAGATTTGTTTCATTAACGTCTTCCTCCTTGACTTTTGTAGTATTCTCCCTGTCGGCATTGATTTTCCCTGTAATAATTGTCCTGGCAATTGTCCCCTGAGACTGGAAGGTGTTAACGTTAATTTGTATACAATCCGGGCTTATGAATTGAAATGAAAAAACGTCTTTTGTTTTTTCCTCATAAATTGATGAATTTGTAAATTTAATATTAACATTGTGTATTTCAAATTCTGGCATCAGTATTTCGAGAGGAAGAATTATTTTTGATACAGTCATCGCACCCGGAACGACGTTTCCGCTCCTATGAATTTTATTTTTATCGTTTGTTATTTCAACAAATCTTTCTCCTGATGATTTTTGTATAACATAATCATGATGCATTAAGAATTTATTGAATACATATAACTTTTCCTCGCCGTTTCTATTTTCACCATGTCTTAAACTTGGTGAACGTGTACGGGCCCTGGGATCCCTGAAATATATTGAATCCTGGAGGAAATCCTCTAGCTTGCTTAACGGTATGCTAAAAAAAGGGTTACATGTGCTATTCATAATCTTCTAATTTTAGACAAATTGAAACTTATAGGAACATGAGATTGTTCATAAATTTTGATATTACCGCAAATTTTAGTTTAAAATAAAAAAAATGTCAAGATGTTATTTTATGCACTAAATCCTGTTCGTTGAACGAGTTAGATACATATTTTATCGCATAGAACGCTCTAATCTTTAGTGTTTTCTGCCTATTTTAAAACTTTCGTCATGCTTTTATGTATTTTCCATGGTTATTTTTGACAGAACTTTAACTGCCACCAAGCTTGTCCAGCTCTTTTAGAAGTTCTTCCTGTCGTACGGATAGCTCCTTTGGAATGTCTATTATTATTTTTACTAATTGGTTACCCTTTCTCCCATCTTTAGCTTTAACGCCTTGACCTGTCATCCTTAAGGTTTGATTAGATTGTGAGCACCTTGGTATCTTTAACGTTGCCTTACCCCTTAAGGTTGGAACTTCTATTTCTCCGCCTAAAGCAGCTTTAGTAAAAGGAACCTTTGCATCATACTGAATATCCAGACCTCTTCTCTCAAAATAGGGATGTGACGCTATCTTAACACATATATACAAATCACCGGCACCTCCAGCCCTGATACCAGCTTCACCCTGGCCTGAAAGCCTTAATGTAGAACCATTCTTAATCCCTGCGGGTATCTTAACGGATAAAGATCTGGTTTTAGATGCCCGCCCTTCACCATTACAATTATTACATGGGTTATCAATCTTCCTTCCGGAACCATTACAATTAGGACATGGATTACTAATGGTAAAAAACCCTCCCGCAGGTTTTTGCTGCCTGCTTATGTGGCCGGTACCGTTACATTGTGAACAGACAGTCGATGCTCCGTTCCTGGCGCCAGTTCCCTTACATGCTTCACATGATTCGTTCTTTGTAAGCTTAAGCTGTTTCTCGCATCCCAACGCTGCATCAATAAACGAGATTGTCATGTCATATCTAAGGTCTGAACCCCTCTGTGGGCCAGTTCTTTCCCGGTAAAAACGTTTACCAAATATATCTCCAAATATATCCCCGAAACTACTGAATATATCAGAGCTGCTTTCAAAACCATGAAAACCCATATCCTCAAGTCCCGCATGCCCTTTTAAGTCGTACATTTTCCTTTTTTCAGGATTACTGAGCACCTCGTAAGCATTTGCAGCTTCCTTGAACTTTCGCTCAGCTTCCTTATCACCCGGATTTTTGTCCGGATGATATTTGAGGGCCAGCCTTCTGTATGCTCTCTTCAGCTCATCATTAGTTGCACTTTTACTTACCCCTAATACCTCATAGTAGTCACGTTCTTTGACATTACCATATGCCATAACTCATACCTTTTTAATACAATTTAACAGATTTAGAACGGTAAGCTATATACACTGCTTCATTCGCTGCGGAAATTATTGAGGTTTTACTGAATTTGAAACTCAGATAAAAAAGTGTGAGAATTTTCTTCCTGCTAATTCAAGGTATTCAGTGCATGGAATTTTTTAAATTACTTAGAATTTCAACATATACGCCGAATCAATGCATTCCATTTTTTCTATTGACAAGAGGGTCTCTTGGGAAACTACTGCATCAACATTTATGACTATCATCGCTACTCCGCCAGTCCCTTTCCTGCCAAACGTCATGTGTCCTATATTTACATCTTGATCACCCAGCATCTTGCCTATGTCCCCTATCAAACCTGGTTTATCCTGTCCAAACAAGATCAGGACATGACCAATCGGATCCATGTCAACGCGATAGTCATTTATTGTCTCTATTTTAGGTTCATTATTTCTAAATACAGTGCCTGAGACAGAGCTTTCACCGTTATCTGTATTAGTCCTGGCAACAATAAGATTAGTATAGTCCTGCGTTGTACTGCTTATTATTTCATTAATCTTTATGCCTCTCTCATCAGCCAGTATACGGGCATTTATGATATTTACATCCTCATCTAAAACATGTTTCAATATACCTGCCAACAGACTATCCGTCAAAGGATGTATATTATCCTTAGAAATGTCACCGCTGAATTGTATGTCTATAGATTTTATTCTGCCCTTTACAAGCTGAATTAAGAGTGCGCCCATTTTCTCTGTTAATATTATAAATGGTTTAAGCTGTTGCAATTCTTCCGGGCCTTGCACGGGCATGTTAACTGCATTCCGTATATTATTGTCCTTTAACGCATCTACCATCTGTTCCGCCGCATCTCTAGCAACGGCATACTGAGCTTCCTCTGTTAGAGCACCAAGGTGCGGAGTCGGAAGAACATTGTCAAGCGCCAACAGCTTATTGCCCTCCGGTGGTTCTTTCTCAAAGACATCAATCGCAGCTCCAGCCACCTTACCACTTACAAGTGCGTTATAAAGCGCATCCTCTGAAAGTATACCGCCCCTTGCACAGTTTATTATTCTTACACCATCTTTCATTAACGCAAATTCACGACTGGAAATCAGGTTTTTTGTTTCGTTAACTAATGGAATATGTAATGTTATATAATCAGCTTGTTTATAAATGTCGTCAAGATTCTTAACGAATTGAACATTCAACTTTGGAATTGTTTCATTAGAAACAAAGGGATCGTATCCCAGCACCCTCATCTCCAGCGCTATAGCACGTTTTGCGACTTCTTTGCCAATCTTACCCAGCCCAATCATGCCAAGTGTTTTTCCTGAAACTTGAGTACCCATAAATTTCTTGCGTTCCCACCCTCCCTCACGAACAGAGTTGCAGGCCTGTGGTATGTTCCTTGATAAAGCTAAAAGAAGTGTAATTGTATGCTCTGCAGTTGATGTTGTGTTACCTCCAGGGGTATTCATTACGATAATCCCTTTCTTTGTAGCAGCAGGCACATCAACGTTGTCAACCCCCACACCGGCCCGGCATATTGCACGAAGTTTAGAAGCATTTTCAATAATTTCCGGAGTACATTGCGTACTGCTTCGGATAATCAAGCCGTCATACTTACCTATCCCTTCTTTTAATTCTTCCGGTGTAAAATCTGTCTTTGTTGTAACCTGAAAGTCCGCATTTTCCAGAATTGTTTTACATATGTCCGGAAGATTGTCTGATATTAATATCTTCATTTTTCTAAAATATATCCTTCGGTGTTGCTCAGAATGGTGAGCTTGACAAATTTAACTGTTTATTATATCAATACTTGCAGTCATTCCTCTGTCTAGCCATCAGACAAGCTTGGCTAAGTCGCATTCACGTTTAATGCCTTTTTGATTTAATCTTATGTTCTACTAATTGTGATTGAGTAAATGGCTGAGAGCAATTCTAGCATGCGTTTTGGTGAAAATCAAATGCAATCTATCTCGCAAAAGCTTTAAGGATTATAAATTTAATATTATCATTAAGCATAAAAACTCTTTGATTTCTAATACAAATTTCACTATATCTTAT
>CAJXKT010000003.1 GCA_913055705.1 uncultured bacterium | reverse complement strand
TGCAGACACTGTTCAGGCTTCGGAAGGGAGGTTTATCATGTTTTTAAGAGGCCAAATTTGGTGGACTAAAATACGGCATGACGGTAAAAAGGTAGAAAAAAGCCTTGGAACACGCAATCGAAAATCTGCTCAAGCGAGAGAGGCAAAAATCAGGACGGAGATTATTGAAGGTTCCTTCTTTAAGAAACCCAAAGGGAACAAGATAACTGTTGCAATCCTGATTGATAAATACCTTGCTGAGCATTCTAAACCAAACAAGGGAGCAATTACCTACAAAAACGACATCTATTTCTCAAAAAGGATACTTCAGTGTTTTGGTAAGAAGTTACTCAGTGATGTAAAACCCAGTCATATAGCTAAATTTGTTACGGATAGGCGTATGGACGGGGTGGGGGATGTTACTATCAACCACGAGCTTCGTCTATTACGTCATGCTTATAATTTGGCTATTCGTAATTGGGAATTGGTTGATGAGACCCCTTTTGCCAGGATTAAGATTCCAAGCGGTGATGTCAGGCGGGTAAGATATCTTTTTCCAGATGAGGAAAAGAAGTTAATGAGTGCCCTGCCAGAATGGTTAAAACCCATTGTAGTGATTGCGAGGGAGACAGGCTTGAGATTATCAAACATAGCTTATCTCAAGTGGAGTGAAGTCAACACATTCTCTGAGATGATCATCCTGGAGAGAACAAAGAATGGTGAACCGCATAGTGTTCCAATGAGTGAGAATGTTCACAATATACTTAAGACGTTATTTGTGGACAAGAAAAATAACTATGTATTTGGTTATGGTGAGGGAAGCAAACCTTATCGCCATTGGTGGATTAGTAAGTCTTTCAGGGACACGTGTAGGAGTGCAGGTGTTGAGAACTTTCGCTTCCATGACCTCCGCCATGATTTTTGTTCAAGGTTGGTACAAAGGGGGGCTGATCTTTATTCAGTTGGAGGTTTGGCTGGGCATAAGGATATTAAAACTACTCAGAGGTATGCCCATTTAAGTCCAGAAAAGCTACGATCTACTATCCAGATTTTAAATTCTGGCGACAATTTGGCGACAATTGATGAAAATGAGAATCATCAAGAATGTCGTAAGTTGTTGAGTTAAATGGTCGGGGCGACTGGATTTGAACCAGCGACCTCCTGCTCCCAAGGCAGGCACTCTAGCCAAGCTGAGCCACGCCCCGACATTATTCAAATTCGCAGAATATGTTGATTATGTATTTACTAAAACAAAACTAAAATATAAAACAGAAAAAGATTTTTCAAGAAAAAAAGAATAGTGAATTATAAATACTTCATCACTACTTGGGAATGGTGTTAAAAGTATTATATTTGATTAGGAATGATTTAGAATAGTTGCGAAATATGAAAACGTTAAATCTAATCATTTTATTAATGAAGACATTTAACATTTGAGTGTTTGACGCTTTCTTCTTCTTTTAAGTCCTTATCTATCTCAGATTCTATCTCTTTTCTAGGTTCTAATATAAGCTTTTTATACCGTTCTTTCAGGAAAGCCAACCTTTTCATTTTCTTATGACTCTTGTTTATGTGTACCCTGAAATTGGAAACCATCTTTTACTCTTTTATAGACCGCAAAAACAAAACTTTAATTATAAAGCTTAAAAAGTTTTCTGATGTGCAACACTTACTCTTGTATTACCAAATTATATATTTCATAGAATCAGAGTCAAGACGATTTTTATTTTTCTCAAAAATATTTTAAGGCAGAATTATTTAAGTATATCAAAAACTATAAGGCCCATAATCTTTCCAAAATTTGTCAACTCTTGTATCTCTATAGATTCATTTGCTATATGAGACTGGTCTTCGTCACCAGGGCCAAATCCAACCGCCATAATACCTTTTTCTATTAGTTGTTTAGTTACCGTTACACCCGAAAACCCCATGGGTATTGGTCTTGCTCCGAGAACAGATTCAGAATGCATTGCAATTATGTTAATCAGCGGATTGTCTGCCGGCACTTGAGTAGGGGGCAGATGTGCATCAACAGTAATATCAAACTTTGAGGTTGGATTATTCTTTTTTATTGAAGTAATTATCTCATTAATATTGCCCACTATTTCCTTTTCTGTCTCACCCGGTAAATAACGGATATCAAGTTTTACCTCGCATTTGGCAGGAACGACATTATGTGCTGCTCCACCAGAGATAGTACCAAGATTTAAGGTTGGATGGGAAAATAATTCATGAGACAAGCGCAGGAATTTTATATTCTTTAATTGATTAAGTAACTCAACCATATTCCATATAGCATTAGTACCTTTTTCCGGTGTTGAACCGTGGGCTTGTTTACCGTATGACGTTATGTTCAGAAATAAAGCTCCTTTCTCTCCAACGTCTATTATTTTCATATTGTGTGCCACGTCTGGTATAATTGCAAAATCTGCAGATATCCCACATTCATCAAGTAAATATTTTAACCCTAAGTCCGAACCTTTTTCTTCATCAGCCGCGCCAATTAATAAGAAACTACCATTAAGCCTTGATTCATTGTCTTTTAAAAGCTTTGCCAGTACCAACATGGAAGCCATTTGTCCCTTATTATCGTTTGCTCCACGTCCGTAAATTCTACCATTTCTTACAACTGACTTAAAAGGGTCTGTGTCCCATCCATTACCAGGTGGAACTACATCCAGGTGACAGGCAACGAGTAATGTCGGGCTCCCATTTCCAATATATCCAACTATATTTGCTCTTCCTGCAATTTTTTCAAAAATATCGTACCGAATGCCGTGTGTTTTAAAATATTTCTCTACTATGTTTACAGCCAGACGCTCATTACCGGGTGGATTTACGGTGTTAGCGCCAATCAACTCATCTGCCAGGCGCACAATTTCATTCTCCTGGCTTTGCATATAACTCGAAATCTGTTCTTCCATTTACCTTCTAGATGGGATTAAGGGTGGTTATAGTCTGTCTTATTTAGTGTGGATTGAATATGTTATAGAGGTGGGGTTGTGGCAGTAGTGTTTAACTTATTAGAAAGTGTTAAATATTATTATGGTACTAACCTCGTGTTAGTTGGAACAAAAGATCCTGAAACTGGCTTTTCCGTGGTATGATTTCTGATTTTAAGATGGATCTGCTGTATTTGAGTTGTTGCTTGTGCTGTTGTTTACACTTTCTTTCATTAATTTCCCCACCTTGAAAACAACGACATTTTTGGCAGGTACAAAGGCTTCTTCTCCGGTGCGGGGATTTCTTGCTTTCCTCGCCGCTCTTTTCTTAACTTCAAATACACCAAAGTCTCTCAATTCTATCCGGTTGCCTTGTGACAATTCCTCAACGATTCTGTCCAGGAACATTTGAATCGTTTCTTTGACAAGTAATTGTGAATTGTTTGTTTTTCGTACTATTTTCTCACATAAATCTCTCTTTGTAGTAGTTTGCACTTAATCACACCCCTTTCTTTTGTGAAAGTCCATTACAATGAAACACGTAACTTTCGGGACATGCTATCAAGTCTAAGTACTTATGTCAATACGATTTTATGACTTTTACTTAAGTATATTTTAAAAAAAAATATCTTTTGTTTGACAAATATATATCATTCTATAAAATCTATACTTTTACGCAATTCTTAGATTTTACAGGGAAACGGCCAACAAACGTTTGAATTGTGTAATCAAGCGGGTATTATGTCGTGTATACGATAAAAACACCCTAAGTTAGGCTGGTAAAAAGGGTTATTACTCAACAAAGGACGATTTTATGAAAATAAGAGTCAGGAAAAGTTCAATTAAACGAGTCAGAATGTGTGGTTTTCGCAAGAGAATGAGGACAAAAGGCGGAAGGGCAATAATTAAAAGACGCAGAGCAAAGGGACAAAAATTGAATACATAGGATTGCAGAGCAAATTAGCATGTTTTCAGCATCTTGCTGCTTTTCCTAACAAATGTAATCTCAACGTGTTCAGTACTGCATTTGCAGCACGTTTTTTTATATCTATTCTTGAGCCGAAAAAGCGATATTCCTCACATTTCAGATCTCCATTTATTGCGGTTGCTACATAAACCAGTCCCACAGGTTTTCCCTGGTCAATTCCTTCCTCAAAACCGGCAGGTCCGGCTATTCCGGTAACAGCCAATCCTATATCGGTCTGTATTCGTTCTCTTACGCCATGAGCCATTGCCTTTGCAACCTCTGCACTTATTACCCCATATTTTTCAATGAGTTTTTCTGAAACGTTGAGCAGGTCTTTCTTTGCTTTATTACTATAAGAAACGATTCCTCCTGAAAAGAAATCTGAACTACCCTGGACATTTGTCAACAGATTTGAAACCAGCCCTCCGGTACAGGACTCGGCGACTGCCAATGTTGTGGAATGTTTCTTTAAAAGTTTTGAAATAGTATCTTCAAGAGTATCTTCGCCTTTGCTAAAAACAAATTTTCCCAGCTCCATGCAAATATTTTCTTCAATCTCATTAAGTATAGAGATTGCTTTCTTCTCTTCTACATCGCTTACTGTGATACGTATGGAAACTATGCCATCATTTACAAGCGTGCTGTAAGACAAATGCTCATCAGGTTGAATTATTTCCCTGGTTTTCTCATCAAGTATAGATTCTGACATCCCAAATGTATTAATTATCCTGGTACATTTTTCTCTTCTATCATCTGATTCTCGAAGAATGTATGGGATAACCCAATCCTCAAACATTAACGTCATCTCTGCAGGTACACCCGGCAGGCAAATAATACTGGATTGAGATGTACTTACAAGAAAACCTTGAGCTGTCCCTGTTGCGTTATGGATGACAATACCACTCTCCGGTATCATTGCCTGCTTTAAGTTATTAATATACTTGTGGCTATGTGCGCTTTTAATTAAGCTCTCAATATGATTTACGGAATCATCATCTGTTATTAATTTAACATCACAGAAATCGGCAACAGTTTCCCTTGTAATGTCATCCATCGTGGGCCCTAATCCTCCTGTTATTATAACCAGATTTGCTCTCTCCGATGCAGTTTGAAGCGCAAGTCTTAAATCTTGAGGATTGTCACCTACAATTGATTGATTTATAACATTGAAGCCAAGTTCTGTTAGTTTTGATGCGGCAAATGGTGCATTCAAATCTCTGATTTGGCCACACACAAGTTCAGAGCCAACAGATATTATTTCTACTTTCTTCATAAGTTAATGATATTAAAGTTCTTGGTCTACTTTGAAAAATATGATTACCATGAGAGGTAGTAGGGGAGAACTAATATTGAAGGTGATTGTCAAGAATACTATAAGTTGTGTTTAAAAATAAATAAAATTGCCAGTATTTCAATCAGTGTGACATTTTCATTTATGAAGGTGTGGTACGGAGACTCCGGCTTCAGTAAATGATGCCATCTGTGTCAGGATACTTACACCAGCCTCAATCAAACTCATTGCCAATACAGCACCGGTACCTTCTCCGAGTCTTAAATCCAGATCTAAGATTGCTTTTTTCCCCAATTTCTCCAGTGCGATTTTATGGCCATTTTCTGCAGATGCATGAGATGATATGAGATAGTTATTTACCTTGGGTTCTATTGTACAAGCTATCAATGCGGCGGCAGTAGAGATAAATCCGTCAATCAATACCGGTATCCTATGACGTGCCGCAGCGAGACACAGACCCGCAATACCACCTATCTCAAATCCTCCTACCTTTGAGAGTACGTCTATCGGGTCTGATGTGTCAGGTTTATTAACATCTAATGCTCTCGTGATAATACCGATCTTCTTTTCCATACCCTCATCATCTAAACCGGTACCTCTTCCGGTTACTTTGCTTACATCTACTCCCGTTAAACATGCAATTATTGCGCTACTTGGTGTAGTATTGGCTATTCCCATATCTCCAGTGGCAACGATGTCCAGACCGTTGCAGAGTTCTTCGTTAATAATTTCTATGCCCGCTTCCAGAGACTTTATTGCCTGTTCTCTGGACATTGCCGGCCCGCATGCAATATTACCGGTTCCATAACCAACCTTTTTTATCTTTAAACCCTCAACAGGCTCAAAATCAGCCTTTACGCCACAATCAACTACAACCACCCTTGCACCTGCATGTCGTGCGAAAACACTTATAGTGGCTCCTCCATCGAGAAAGTTATTTACCATCTGTCTGGTTACCTCTTGAGGAAAAACGCTTACACCTTCACTGGAGACTCCATGATCTCCAGCCATTGTAAAAACAACTTTGTGTCTTATTGTCGCTTCTGTTGATCCTTTTATAGAGGCGTAAATAGTTGCAAACTCTTCCAATCGTCCAAGGCTTCCGGCAGGAATGGCCAGATTTTTTAATCTATCTCTTATATTTCCATCTGAGTCTATCGAGATCTCCTCGATATTTTCTATGGTTTGATTTAGAAGTTTCATAACAAGTCTAAAATTCGTAGAATTTGTTGGAGTCAATCTTCGTTCTTCACATCAAATATTCCTGTAGGTTTGGAGGGAGAGGACATTAATACTGTATATTATGGATAAAGGTGAAATGTTGATGGTTTTTTTCATAATTCCATCTTTAAGTGTCAAATTTCCAAAATCTGTTTTCTGTGCCTTTGGGGAATTCTTGTTTACGGATATTTAGACTTTTTCTTGATTTGAAAACATGATTTGTGGTTTTTTAATTAAATGCAGGCCATTTGAAGAGATAATTTTGTTGGTATCCTGTCCATAAGTACATAAATCTCGGGAAATCATTATCTGTTGCGGTGGCATTTATTCCAATCTTTATTGTACGATTACCAAATAAATTATCCATTGAGCCTGCAAAGATTTCTGCCAGATCAAACTTTTTCTTGTATTTTATGATTTTTGCTTCTTCTAAACCTGATATCTCTTTAGCTAAAGTTATTGCATCATCCATATAGCCCAGTTGGTCTACCAGGCCATTTTCCAGTGCCTGTTTACCGGTATATATTCTGCCATCCGACAACTTTCTAACATCTTCTATTTCCATATTTCTGCCGTCAGCAATAATATTCAGAAACCTTGTATACATTTCGTCTACAATATCGAGTAAAACCTTTTTCTCTGCGTAAGACATCTTTTTAAGTGGCGAGCCTATATTCTTCATATCTCCGGATTTTACAGAAGTGTCTTTAATACCGTATTTTTCTACCAGATCAGTTATATTTAGAAGAGGCATGATTACACCTATACTCCCTGTAACTGTCGTTGGATGAGAGATGATCTGATCAGCAGCAGCTGAAATATAATAAGCACCTGATGCCGCAACATCCTGCATGCTTACGATTATCTTTTTGGTTGTCTTCTCTTTGAATTCCAGGATTTCTTTATAAATGATATCACTTGCTGTAATCCCACCACCGGGACTGTTAATCTCCAATATCACTGCTTTTACGTCATTATCATCACGTGCCTGCTCAAGTTGTTGTGTTACACTTTCAACCACACTTTGTGTTTCCTGGAAAAGTTTCATGGATGATTGTGCTGTAATAACACCTTTGACGGGGATTATGAGTACTTTATCAGTACCTGTTCCTTCTATTAAGGTTTCGGCTAGTTTTTTTGTCTTCCCTTCTTCCTCATGTGGTGAGAGTGCGCCCCTGATCATGAAAAGCCCCATCAACGAAGAAAAGAATGCCACACTGCAAAGAAAGAAGAATATTGCCAGTGAGGTTGCAATCCAGAAACCTACTCTACTCTTTTTCTTATTGTCATTCATTGTAAGTTCTAAATTCTATAGTAATTTTTTATCCTGCCTGCTTATTTAATCATCAATTCTGGATCCATGTATCCCAACTCCCCATATCTTTTTTTTGTATATGGTGGATATTCTATGCCGATATAGTCGAGGATCTTTCCTACTATGAAGTCTATCTGATCATCGATAGTTTTTGGATGGTAATAGTATCCGGGCATAGCAGGTAGAATACAAACCTGTGCCCTTGATAATTTCAACATGCCCTCCAGGTGAATAGGTGTTAGTGGGGTCTCACGTGGTACAACAATCAATTTCCTTCCCTCTTTTAGAGTCACACTGGCGGTACGTTGAATGAGATTTGATGCAATCCCATTTGCTATTGAACAGAGTGTGTTCATACTACATGGTGTTATAATCATTGCCCTGGTTTTAAATGTACCGCTTGAGATGGATGCGGCAATATCTGATATATGGTGGTAAATTACACTGTGGTTTTTTCTGTCTATAAATTTACTTACATCGAACTCATTCAGGTTTAGGGAAAGATTTAATTCACTTTCAATCACTTTTACAGCGGCCTCGGATACACTTAAGTGAATAGGATAGGATTTATCACTCAAAGCCTGTAAAAGACGTTGTCCATAAACTACACCACTGGCTCCCGTAATACCTACTATTATGTTTTCCATTTAAATGGCACTCCATTACGTCTTAAATCTGTAAAAATTTGTTTACATACTTAATTAATCACATTCATTATTTTCAATATTATTACAAATTTTAGCATAAATTACTAATCAATTACTCTCTTATTTTTAAATTTGGACACTTTAAACCTGGTTGTAGCTACCCGCCTGACCATGTCTTTCGGGCAGGTGCCGTGCTATGTATAAGCATTATTGATAATTAAGATATCGTAAATAGCATGTGTATAAACTGCAATCCCCAAACCGCGAAAAATAAAAATTGCTGACAAAATAACCCCTGCGACTGTACGGAACAAGAAGGTGCTTACCGAAAAACTATCACCTGCCATTCCTATATAATGCATAATAGAGAAGATGCAGGCACATATTAGTATACTAAGAAGAGAACCTATTATTGCATTGAGTTTAAAAACTTTGACTATAACCAGATAAAGAATGCTTAATAGCAGAAGCCGGAAGAGAATCTCTTCATAGATTCCAGCGCCTAAAGAAGTAATTATACCATTTATAAAACTCTGTACATGTAAATCAGTAACATTAAATGGTAAATATCCATATACAAAAAACAGGATTACGTACCCGAGGGAGAAGGCATAAGCTGCACTTTCTAAAAACATGGGAATAAAGATTCCACAGCTTAAGCGGTTTTTCTTCTCAATATAAAATATCGAACAGAAAGAGACAATGATAATTAAGGAATTAAATGCCAGAGTAGCGTGATTTCCAAAGATTTCAAATGGTTTTTTTATGATGACATCAGCCGTGTTTTTTGTTTCTGAACCGCACAAGATTATGCCAACCTCATAAAAAACTAAAAGGGGCAAAATGAAAAGAAAGCTTTTCGGTAGATTTCTTGAACGAGTCAGATAATCATTCATAGGAAGAAAAGGATTACAAACAACCCGACTGGCCAGCAGTAATAGGAGAAAAGATGCAACTTTCCGATGGTAACGATTTTTAGCAATATGCGCAGGGAAATGTAACCCGTTATTGCGGCGACAACACTCCCAATTATGAGAAAAGAAATTTCCTCATTTTTGAGAGTAACAGTGTCTTTCGCCATCATTGCCATTGCCCCCATGATCACGGGTATTGCCAGTAGAAAGGAAAACCTGGCAGCAGTTTCTCTGTCAACTCCCCTGAAAATGGCGGCAGCGATTGTTGTACCTGAACGTGATATACCAGGGGTAATTGCAAGTCCCTGTACGGTGCCGACTACCAAGGCATCAATAATACCTAAATTCTTTTTATTACCATCTGCCTTTAAACTATATTTGGTAAACCAGAGTACGGTGCCGGTTACGAGCAGCATATATCCTGCGACTGCCGGCTTACTGAAAAGACTCTCGAATGAGCTTCTAAAGGAAAATGCTATTATTACTGTAGGTATTGTACCTATTATTATAAGAAGGAAGGTACGGGTATGAATGTCGTCTCTAAAGATGCTGGTAATACTTTCGCCGGATATTAACTTTTTAAAGGAATGACAAACACTTTTTAAAATCAGAAATATATCTTTGTAGAAGACTCCAAAGATAGCCAGAAGCGTACTGAAGTGTAATGATATTTCCCAAATAACACCCTGGGTCTCTATGTCTAGAAAACTCTTGAAGATTACAAGATGACCGGAACTACTGATTGGTAGAAACTCTGTTAGTCCCTGTATTGCACCCAGTATTATTGATTTTATTAACATTTACTTGGGATACTGTCTAAATATTTGCTAATTGTGGCAGGTGAAAGGATGCCAAGTATATCAATCGCTATATTTAGTGTCAATAATTTTTGCCTTGATAGAAGGAAAAACTACCCTATATGTAAGGTAAAGAATACACGGTGAATAAAGGTATAATACCCTCCCAAGTTTTAGCGTGGTCTGATTTTGCGTATTTCAAAATAATGTTGACAATAATGTTGACTATGATACCTTGTATGTTAGAATTTTTGTTGTAATTTGGACAGATTATGAGGGAAATACTGTGATGGTTCACATGGAATTATCAAGGATAATGATATCTGAAACGAGCGACCATCAGATAATTGTTCTTAAGGAAAAAGGCGGCCAAAGGAGTTTTCCTATTGTTATAGGCTTGCATGAAGCATGGGCTATTGATAGAGCGGTTAAGGATATCGCAACACCAAGGCCGCTTACTCATGACTTGCTCTCAAATGTGATAATACAGTTAAGTGGAGGCATAGAGAGAGTTGAAATAAGTGATCTGAAAAATAATACTTTCTATGCCAAAATAATCATAAGTCAAAACGGCAGTGCTTTAGAGATAGATTCAAGGCCAAGTGATGCTATCGCTCTGGCCATGCAGGGCAACACACCAATATATGTAGCTAAGACGGTTCTGGAAGAGGTCTGTAAGTGGGAAAATATTTAATAGCATAGTGAGGCAAAGTCTAACTTTTTATCAGACTCAAAAAACCGGTAAAAATAGAAGTTTTACAGTTCCAAAACTCAGCTTTGTAGAGTGATACTACAGGAGGGATGGCCGAGTGGACGAAGGCGGCAGTCTTGAAAACTGCAGTCCTGGCAACGGGACCGTGGGTTCGAATCCTACTCCCTCCGCCAAATCAAATAAGAAAGAATGCGTTTTAAACCATCAATGGAGAGGTGGCTGAGCGGCTTAAAGCGGTGGGTTGCTAACCCATTGTCCTGCTGATAGTGGGACCCCGGGTTCGAATCCCGGCCTCTCCGCCAGTTATCAAACCCTTACCCCGTCTGGAGTTTATTCTGCTGTTTGCTTTCTATATGTTGTGCCGGTGTTACTTCTCTAATCTCAAGAGCCATTTCTTTAGTGCAATTCCGGAAGAAAATCCTCCAAGCTTTCCATCAGAACGTATTACACGGTGGCAGGGAATTATCGGAGGTACCGGATTTTTCCCTACGGCATTACCAACAGCTCTGACACCATTCGGATTTCCTATTTCATCGGCAATCCATTTATAACTCTTCAACTCTCCATAGGGTATTTCACTTACTTTCTCCCAAACCTTTCGTTGGAATCCTGTTCCAATACTTAAATCCAATATAGATTTGAAATTTACCCGATGTCCATTAAAGTAACTGGATAGTTCACGAATTGCATTCTTTAGTTTTTTATCGTCCCGGATTGCATCCTTCCGGAACCTCTTTCTTAAAAGTGATTGAAATCTGGCCTCGGAAATCTTTGATAGATTGACAAAGCATACGCCCCTGATATTCTTTGCAATAAATACAGGACCGAATGGGGAGTCAAGGCAGGAGTAATTGATAATGTCTTTCATTAACCTTTATGACCAAGAATCAGCTTTACGCCTTTTATCATGCCAATTATTATTGAAGATATAAAGAGCATGGTCAGCAATATTGAAATGATGTAAGTAATTATTACCCACGATCTGTCTAACATCTTATCCCACCACTTGTATTGTAATAGAGATATGCCAAACCACTCCAGGGCAAATAAAACTGATCCCAGGATGATAAACCCCAGAACTATATACTTTATGTCGTTTTTGTGTGGGGCCATGGTTACAGTAAAAATGATTGATGCTATTATGAAGAATACAGAACTTATGCTACGGATACCGCTTTTCCAGAATGCATTGAGTGTCAGCCATATCATATCCATGAAGTTTTTGGCATAATCAAATACTATCTTGAAGGAAAATGTTATTTCATTAGGTAAGGATTCATCTACGCGAATGGGATTTCCCAGGATTATGGAGATTAGTACCAGGATGAAAGCACAGCCAAAGATAGGAGCTGTTGCTATAAAAAAATCAAAGAGGAACGGGATTTTTGGCCTGTCGTACTGTATGCCACTACTCCCAGACTTGAAAATATTCAGTTCCTTTATGGTGGTACCCGTAATCAGGCATAGAAATGCGTGGCTGAGTTCATGTATTATGGCGCCGGGGAAAAGGAAAAGCCTGAAGGCCTTTGCGTTAATATGCTTTGACCACAGCTTTTCAATGCCGAAGCTTGTAAAGACAATTACAATAAAACAGAAAGCAAATGCCAAGTATACCGTTTCTGGTCTCCCTGTATCCCTAAAGAAGAGTTTATATAATAAGAAAAGAGTAAGCATTTCTAATCTTTTAAGTAAGCAAACCTTTTAAAAGATGTCAATTATACAATGTATATTAATATTATCTTTATCAAGGGGGCATGCTCTTTCTTTACCCCTTTTTATGAATCGATTTATTTAGGCAACAAATCGAAGAAAGGAAAATGATCAAGCCTTCTGCGCGACAGGTTTCTGGAAGGTATCATTTGTTTAAACGTACAGGACGAATATAGAATAAATCTAAGCTGTTGCTGCCCCAGGATACGGTGCCATCGCTGAAGGAAACGCGCCATGCACCATTCAGAGTAAGACTGTCATCCGAAATATGACTGTCACATGTCCAGATACTCCATTGTTTTTTATCAAATACAGGATTTATGTGCAGATTATCACTTTTCTTCTCAGGTTCTAATAGTGACGCCGCTTCCTCCACAGTTGGCAATTTCCAGTCTTGAAAACCCGCATAACCTTCTTTGTTCAACTTGCCTATCCACTTCTTTGCTCTTTTCCAACTAAAATATTTACCAGAACCGGACTGATGCCACATCAGGCCGGTGGCAGAGTCCGCTACAACCTTATCATCATTGATTGTTTTCAGATAGAAATCTCTATCAATTGTACTATGTCCATGAAATCCCCATACCTCTTTTTTACGTATTGAGATGTTAGGTATTTCCTGTACCTGAGCAACAGACAATTGCTTATAATACGGACGCAGATTTATGCGTGGTTCTTCTCCTGCTTGTACGATTGGAGTCGAAAAGGATACAAACAATATAATTAATATGTGTGTTGTTAAGTGTTTTTTCATAATAAATTCAATTATAAGCCCGCTATGGAAATAGGCAAGTATTTTATAAATCAGACTTAAGCTTTAGCTTAATCGAACGATTTACCACCTGAATGTGCCTGACATGTGAAGCTTCAATACATGGTTGAATTGAAATAAATACTAGAAAAGATAGTATTTTAGGGGGTTTCAGGTAAAGATTTGTGTGGATTTGACGATAATAAGAGAAAAGGTTTGTTAAGGATTTGTTAAATACGGAGTATAAAAATGCATAAACAGGATATTGCTTTTAATAGATGTGCAAAATATACAATAGAAGAACTTTTGTCTATGTTCAAAGCAGAAGCACAGTCTATTTGTACAAAACCTGAAGATGTGCGTACCGTGGCAGAGTGTGCATTGAGCGATTTTATCAAGTGTTATGGAAGATATGTAAGATTTGTTTAACGAAAACAGGCTGGAGAATCCTGGTGAGGTTGTACCGGAAATACTTATTTTTTTAAAAGGGTTTACTCGTAAATAAGGACGAACATTAATATGGATAAAGAAGCTTATTTTGCGCTTATTAATACTATCATGGAACGTATTGAGTATCTGGAGAATAACGATCCGGATAATGCAAACCTTGATGAACTTAGACTGCTGCTATCAGACAATGTATCTAAAGACGGTAAGATTCATATCCGCTCTCTTTGCAGAATAAAAAAGCTCATCATTATTTCTCAAACTATACGAATTATCTGAATAAGTATAAGAAAGAACACTTATGTGATTAGGTATTTGGTCCTGCAAACAACCGCTTCCATTTCCTCTCCCTTTCATTTGCATTAATATACGAGCTTGTCATTCTCAAGGATTTTTCATATTAGATCAGGTGTATTATGCATTTAATGCTTTTTTCATGGTTGACAAACAAATAGGTAGTAAATAGAATATTAACTAGCCTGAGGGTTTACGTTAGTTCAGGTGTGTGTTGCGGTGGTCAGGTTATTCATTTGGTAAGCTAGCGGTTTTTAAAAGTATAGACGTTGAGATCTTATTAAAGTGGGGTGTTGGTGTCGGGGAAAAGCCTTGATTGTATCTTACTCAGTTTTGGGCTGATCTGGGTAGCTTCGCCGCCAAACACCCCTCTTTTAATCCTCGCTAAATCTACAATTCATTAATCACTCTTTAGATAGCACTGTTTTAATAATGCAATGAACAGTGCAACCACCACTTGTGGGAATTTCTCGTGAACAATATAAAACTTGTTATAGAGTATGATGGTACAAATTATGCCGGCTGGCAGCAGCAGAAGAATGGTAAGACAATTCATCACACGCTTAATAAAGCTATTGTAAAAGTGGTTAATGAGGAGATAAAGCTTCATGGTGCAGGCAGGACAGATGCCGGTACTCACGCAATTGGCCAGGTTGCAAATTTTAAGACTCAATCGAACATTCCTTTCTTTAATTTAATACAGGCGATAAATTATTATCTTCCGAAAGATATCGTAGTTAAATCTGCGAAGAAAGTGCCTGAAAAGTTTCATTCCAGGTATAGCGCCAAATCGAAAGTTTACCGTTACACTATTTTGAACAACAAAACCAGAAATGCGATAGGCAGGAACTATTGCCATTATTACGCTACGGATTTAGATATTGAGAAAATGCAGAAGGCATCAAAAGCCTTAATTGGTAAACACGACTTCAGTACATTCAAATCAAAATCTGAGGTTATCAGTAGTGTAAGAACTATAAAAAAGCTGGAGATCAAAAAGAAGGGAGAATATCTGTTCTTTACCATAGAGGCAGACGGATTTCTCTATAAGATGGTCAGGGCGATAGTCGGAACTCTGCTTGAGGTTGGCAGGGGGAAGATGACATTAGGAAAATTCAGGGAAACAGTAAAATCAGGAATCAGGGCAAAGGCAGGAAATACTGTTCCGGCAAATGGTTTATGCCTTTTAAGGGTTAAATATTGACGTAGAGTTTTAACTTGCTAATCAAGAATGACATTTGTTAGAATCAAAAATCAGTAAAAAAGTGGGATTTTAATGCAGATGCAGAGGGATTATAATGACGATAAGCATTCAAGGCTTTTCTGAAATAGACTTAAGGGTTGCAGAGATAAAGGCGGTTGAAGAACACCCGGATGCGGACAAACTGCTGGTATTAAAGATTGATACCGGTGATGATGAGAAACAGCTGGTGGCAGGTATAAAGAATCATTACAGTGCAGAAGAACTTGTTGGTAAGAAAATCATTGTTGTTAATAATCTTGCACCGGCGGTTTTAAGGGGTGTGGAAAGTCAGGGTATGCTCCTTGCTGCAAGGGATGGTGATAAAGTTGTCCTGCTTACTACAGAGAAAGATGTAGAGCCCGGTTCCAGGGTACAGTAAATTATTAACGAATTAATCTATTATTTTGTATAAAACATCATGGAAAGACTCCACAAAATTCTGGCAGAGGCAGGGCTTGGTTCCAGGCGTAAATGTGAAAGCCTGATAACATCCGGACGTGTATCAGTTAATGGTAAGCGTATTACGAAGATGGGCCAGGTGGCAGACTCAACTAAAGACAGTATTTACTGTGACGGTGAACCAATAAAAAGGCAGAAAAAGATTTATTATCTTCTCAATAAACCCAGAGGGTTTGTATGCACTAATGTTGAAAACTCTAAGGCCCCCAGGGCCATAGATTTGTTGAGTAACATAGAACAAAGAATATATACTGTAGGCCGGTTGGATAAAGAGAGTGAGGGGCTTATCATAATAACTAATGACGGCGAATTGGCAAACCTGCTTTCCCATCCGAGGTATGGGATAGAAAAAACATACCTGGCAGAGGTTAAAGGAAGAGTGACTGATGAGACAATACGTTCTCTTAAAAAGGGTGTCTGGATTTCTGAGGGCAAGGCATTACCGGCCAGGGTTAAGGTTTTACATAGAAAATTTAAATACAGTGTCTTGGAGATAACACTCCGAGAAGGTAAAAACAGAGAAATCAGACGTATACTTGCAAAGATAGATCATCCGGTAGTCTCATTGAGAAGAATTAAAATCGGGCCTCTGAAAGTGAGTCAGAATCTGAAGGTTGGAAAATACAGGTCTCTAAATAAGGTAGAGGTTGAGAGTTTGTACTCACTGGCTGTTCCTGTTAATACGTTTAAGAAAAGAAAGATGGAGAAGATATAAATGACTCAGTTAAAGCAGGCAAGGTTAAACAAGATTACTCCTGAAATGAAGCAGGTTGCACAGCTTGAAGACTGCGATGTTGAAACGTTAAGGTCAAACATGGCTGAAGGAAAGGTAGTGATTCCACGCAATCGGAAGCATTCGTTAAAGAAAATCTGTGGTATCGGCAAGGGGCTCAGGACTAAGGTTAACGCAAACATTGGTACGTCAGCTGACTATCATGGAGTGGGAGAAGAGTTAAAAAAACTGCGTGCCGCAGAAGATGCGCAGGCAGACACCGTGATGGATCTCAGTACAGGTGGAGATCTTCGTGAGATCAGGCTGGAGATAATGGAAAACTGTTCGATTACCATAGGCAGTGTCCCAATATATGAAGCTGCAGTTGATGCCGTTAAGCAAAAACATTCTGTCAGAGATATGACGGCAGCAAGTATGATTGACGCGATAAAGCGTCATTGCGAGGATGGGATCGATTATATTACGGTTCATTGCGGTGCGACGCAGGGAGTATTGAAACATCTAGTAGGTGACAAAAGGGTCTGTGGAGTCGTAAGCAGGGGAGGTTCATTTCTTGTAGATTGGATGTCTTTCCATAAAAAAGAAAATCCTCTTTACGAACAGTTTGATGAAATATTATCAATTGCACATGAGTATGATGTGATCCTGAGCCTGGGAGATGCATTGAGGCCGGGAGCTTTGGCGGATGCATTTGACAGGGCGCAGGTATATGAACTAAACGTATTGGCTGAGCTTACTCAAAGGGCGTGGGATGCGGATGTACAGGTAATAGTAGAAGGTCCCGGGCATGTTCCGCTTAATCAGATCCAGTCACAAATCCAGCTGCAAAAAGAACTTTGTAAAGGAGCACCTTTCTATGTCCTTGGGCCAATTGTGACAGATATTGCGCCGGGATACGATCATATAACGTCTGCAATAGGGGGTGCTATAGCAGCATCTGCCGGAGCTGATTTCCTGTGTTATGTGACACCTACAGAACACCTGGGCCTGCCACAACCTGATGATGTGCATGATGGTGTTATTGCGACAAGGATCGCGGCGCATGCTGCCGATATTGCCAAGGGTATAAAATCAGCGTGGGATTGGGACAGGACTATGTCTCAGCTCAGGCGAAAGCGAGATTGGGAAGGACAATTCTCAACATGTATTGATCCGGAGCATGCAAGAAAAATCAGAGAGAAGGGTACGCCTCAGAATGTAGACGTGTGCTCAATGTGTGCTGAGTTTTGTGTGTTTAAAGTGGCAGATGAAAGTAATAATAATTAAGCATATTGACATAGAGGGGCCGGGCACAATCGGTGATTTTCTGGATGTTAACGACATCCCTTACCAGATAATCAACGTCTTCGATGGCCAACCATTACCAACTTCCCTTTCTGGCATCTCTGCTGTTATTGTACTTGGAGGGCCGATGAATGTATATGAAGAGGATAAATACCCTTTTCTCAAACAGGAAGATGCATTTCTGAAAAAGGTTATAATAGAAGAGGTACCGACAGTAGGTTTTTGCCTTGGCGCTCAATTAATTGCAAAGGCAAAAGGGGCAATTGTAAAGAAGGCCCCTCAAAAAGAGATAGGTTGGTTTAAGATAACGTTGGGCGCGAATAGCCCTAGCGATCTATTATTTCGGGGTTTTTGGGAAGAGGTTGACGTCTTTCAGTGGCATGGTGATACGTTCGAGATTCCAAATGAAGCTGTTAAACTTGCATCATCAGAACTTTGCTCAAATCAAGCGTTCAGGATCGGCAGCAATATTTATGGCCTGCAGTTTCATGTTGAAGTAACTGATGAAATGATTTATCAATGGATAGATGCCTATAGAGACGAAATAGATTCTTTAAATGGTATAGTGGATCCTGACCAGATTATTTCTGATACAAAGGCAAAATATGAGGATTACAAGGCACAGGCAAAACAATTCTGCACAAACTTCTTTAAGCTGATTTAGGAATTGAGGAATTGACACCCTAATACCTGAATACCTGCCTGTCCCCGTCCGATCCGGCACGGGCGGGCGCCAGTTTGTTAGGAAGGTCTGTCAGGCGGGAATCCCTAAGTCTGAAAGTATTTCATTCTGTTATTAAAATCCAAGATGCCAGAAATAACCCGGCTTGTTCCCAAAGAAAAAAAGGGCCTTATAGTGGTCATTACCGGTAACGGTAAGGGAAAGACTACCTCCGCTCTCGGTATCGCCGTCAGGGCTTGCGGCCACGATATGAGGGTTTCTATTATTCAATTTATGAAGGGAGATCTCTATGCCGGTGAGTGGGACGGTATAAAGAAGATGGATTGTAAAGTGGAATTAATTCCTACCGGCAAAGGATTCTGTGGTATACAGGGGAATCCTTATCCGCATGAAGAGCACAGAAAAAATGCTCAGGATGCTATTCAACTTGCTTGTCAGAAGATGGAATCAGGCCGGTTTGACATACTTATACTGGATGAGATTAACAACGCCCTCAAGCTCCGTTTAGTAGATCTGGAGCAAGTCCTGGAGATCATTCAACGTAAACCACCACTCATGCATCTGGTATTGACAGGACGTGATGCACACCCTGAAATAATTGAATCAGCGGATACGGTGAGTGAGATTAATGAAATTAAACACGCCTACAGAAAGGAAATTGAACCCCAACCGGGGATTGATTACTGAAATTAAATGAGACAATATCCAAGATTACTTGAGTAATAAACCATTTTTACACTTGATTTAAATATTATTTACTGCTCCATTCCACATAACACTTCAAGTTATCCTCAATAATTACACAATATTTGAATTGCCATAAGAAGATTTTGGTATAATAAGAAAAGATGAATAATTCTTCCGTTACTGATACGTGTAAGGATGAAGGGCTGCTTTGCCATGATTTACCCTCAAAACCTCTTCCTCATGTCGGTACAATTTTAGTTACAGGTGCTTCAGGGTATGTTGGCGGTAGATTAATTCCCGAATTATTGGCAAGAGGATATAAGGTGAGGGTAATGGTAAGGGGAAGAAAAATTGCATATAAGAGTAGATGGACAGGGGTTGAAATAGTTATTGCTGATGCCTTGAATGAAGAACATCTGAGAACTGCTCTTGACGGGATCGATACCGCTTATTATTTAATTCATTCCTTGCGTCTGGGACCTAAAAGCTTTGAGGCTGCAGATATCAGTGCATCTGCTAACTTTAGAAAGGTTGCAGATGAAAAACACGTTAAAAGACTGATTTATCTGGGAGGTCTTGAAGATATCAGAAGTTCCCTTTCATCTCATCTTGGTAATCGCATTGAAGTGGCCAGAGAATTAAAAAAAGGAAAAACACCGGTGACTGTTCTCCGTGCAGCAGTTATTGTTGGTAAAGGGAGTGCTTCTTATGAGATTATGCAATATCTTGTGAAAAGACTGCCTGTTATTCCCTTTCCCCGTCAGGCAAGAAATAAATGCCAACCTGTGGCGATTAGTGACGTGATCAAATATCTTGTCGGCGTACTGGAAGTTCCTGAAACTGCAGGGAAAGATTTTGATATCGGGGGGAAAGATATTTTGACATATGTAGAGATGCTTAAGGTACTTGCCAGCTTCCTTGATAAAAGAATAATTTTTGTTCCGTTTCCTTTTCTTAATATCAGGCTTTATACATATCTGGCAGGTTTACTTACGCCGATACCAAACTCAATAACAAGATGTTTGGTAGAAGGGCTTGAGAATGAGGCAATCTGTAATGATGAATCCATCAAGAAATATCTCCCGTTTGAACCAATGTCATATAAAGAGGCAGTATTGAGGACAATACCTCCTGAAAGGCAGGATAATGTTCCTCATTGAGAAACATTAATATCCAAATTGAGCGATTTATGTAGACGCAACCTTTAGGTTGCGCAACTTACATTAACATTGAATACACCGAATAGGTGATGGCAATCGCAGGCTAAAGCCTTCGGCTACAATAAATTACCCAAATAAATTGCTCAATTTAGATACTAAGCAATTATAATCATTGACATTATGACTTGCTGTATTTAATATATTCATGCGAATCTCACACATCCGGTGATTGAAATAAATGTATTGAGTATTCTAAAGATGGAAGAAGCTGTTTATAGCAGATAATTAATATTTGAATCAGGAAGAAACTTAATCTTAAATACATTTAAAGGTAATATTTTAACTCAAAAGCAGGAGGTTAAATATGCCGTATGACAAAGAATTGGATGAATGTGTGTTCGTAAAGTCATGGGAAAATGATGATGAACGATTGACTGCAAGTATTTATTCCTACAATAAGGGGATAAAGAAACTGCAGCTCACCAGAGAGAACAAAAACAGTCAGGGTGGTTACAGGTTTGCCAAGTTGGGAAGATTGGCCAAAGAAGAGATAGAAGCTCTTCTTCCATTAATCGAAGAAGCACGCGGTCATATGGATTAGGGTGATCTGTGTAACCTTATATTTTTTCTTCTGTCAGGGGCAATATTGTTTTTGAGATAATATATCTATTGTTAGCTATCAAATGGTAGACTGCATACGAAAACAAGCGGATTACAGGTATTCTAAACAAAACAGCCAACCGCCTGAAATATCTGAGCCGTATAAGAACTTCCGGTAGCGACTTGTCGCCTGTAAGGATTTGTCCATCAGGAAGAACCATGTGTAACTCCTCCAGACATGCCTTCTCGTTTAAACCCGGAAACAGACTCATACGTTTCTTAGACTGGCATGGAATAATCTCGAAAGCATCGCTCCCAATTGCATGTAACTTAAGCCATCTCATACATCCACAGCATAAGCTACATTCATCATCATATATTAATATAGCCGTGTCTGCCATAACTGCATTCTGAAAATAGAAAGAAAAGATATTTTACTTTTCAGTTTAACTATTCAAGGTATTATAATATCCATATAATATATAGTATAGATAAAATAAGAATAAAAAGAGTATCAAAGAGATGAAATCTATGAATACAAATCAACCTAAAGTATTTATCAAGACCTATGGCTGCCAGATGAATAAGCTGGATTCAGAGTTGTCGATAGGTTCACTTGCGAAGAGTGGCTACGCTTTTGCCGAAGAGGAGAAGGATGCGGACGTTATCCTTCTGAATACCTGCAGTGTACGCGACAAGGCTGAACACAAGGTGTATTCTCAGCTCGGCAGTCTAAGAGATCAGAAGGAGAAGAACCCGGAACTGATTCTTGGTGTCCTTGGCTGTATGGCACAAAATGAGGGAGACAGAATATTCAAACGGATGCCTCACGTTAATCTTGTCTGCGGTACGAGGATGTTTTCTAAACTTCCTGAGTTACTTGAAGAAATAAATGGAACCAATAAACGCATCATTGCTGTTGATGAAGATGGTGAAGTAAGCTTTGATCGGCTGGTTACTCAGAGACAAAATCGATACAATGCCTTTGTATCCGTCATGAGGGGATGTGATAATTACTGTTCTTACTGCATTGTGCCGTATGTAAGGGGCCGTGAATTCAGCAGGCCTGTTACCGATATCATAGATGAGGTCAAGAGACTTGCGGATGATGGTTGTAAAGAGGTTACGCTATTGGGTCAAAATGTAAACTCTTACGGAAAGGGTTTGAATGGGGAAGTTACTTTAGCTACACTGCTGAGAAAACTGGATCCAATTGAAGGTATAGAAAGAATCCGTTTTGTTACCTCTCATCCGAGGGATATGACCAAAGAGATCATAGAGGCTGTTGGAGAATTGCCTGGGGTTTGTGAGTATCTGCATATGCCGGCACAGTCAGGTTCAGATAAAATATTGGAAAGAATGAGACGGCAATATACATCCGCACACTATAGAGAGCTTATTGAGATGGCTAAGTCTTTAGTGCCTGATATTAAAATTGCCAGTGACTTTATTGTTGGCTTTCCCGGTGAGACAGAAGGGGATTTTGAAGATACGGTGAAGTTGTTGAACGATGTACGCTGTCAGAATAGTTTTATATTCAAATACTCACCACGAACCGGAACTGCAGCAGCAGAATTTCCTGATGATGTGCAGGAAGAAACAAAGAAAGGAAGAAATCATATACTGTTGGACTTGCATAAAAAGATAAGTACTGAAGAAAACAGGAAAATAGTTGGGAAATCTGTTGAGGTCCTGGTGGAAGGGACGAGTAAATCTGATGCAGGCAGATTAAGCGGGAGGACAAGGCAAAATCAGATTGTTGCCTTTGATCTGCCGGAAGGAAGCAATCAAGCTGGTATATCCTCTTTAATGTCCGGCAAGCTTGTTAATATTGATATTGTGGATTCAACAGATTTAACACTCTTCGGTGATTTAAGCGAGATCGCCTTCGATAAAATGACTCATTAATTTAAATCCTTTTTTCACCTTCAGGCCGGTTTTTTTCGCATTTGATTCTGAGAAAGAAAGTTTGCTCTCTTTAACTGAATCTGAGCTGTAAATGGTAAAAGGTACAGGTTCTGAAGTGTGAGTCTTTTTACTAATCGGTGTATAATGATCGGGAAGTACAAGCATACGAAATTCCTTATACTTTTGTAGTACATTGAAAACCGGACCGATAATTTTTCTGTCGATATTTTCAATAGCCCGAACCTTTTCACGTATATTCCCCTCATGGCCTGCCTCATCCGGCGCCTCTATATGTATTAAAACCAGATCATGTGATTCAATTGCTTTAATTGCACATCGCGCCTTAGAACCATAATCGGTGTCTAAATATGCAGTAGCGCCGGGCACGTTTATGATGTCCCAACCAAGATAAGTAGCAAGACCTTTTAATAAATCCACACCTGTTATGACTGCACTTGAGATTCCATATAACTTCTTAAAGGGTTCTATAGAAGGGCGTTGTCCCTGTCCCCACAGCCAGATCATATTAGCCGGGTTGTCACCAAGGTCTATCCTTACTTTGTTTACGTCATGATCCACAAGTAAAGGATATGAACTCTTCATTAAATCTAATAATATTTCACTGCCATTTCCTTTTGGTAAATATTTTTCTATTGATTTGCCGATTATGTCATGAGGGGGAGTGCAATCAGCCTCTATCCTGCTATCTCCTTTATAAACCATTATGTTTCGATAGCTCGTGCCGGCATGGAAGCTAATGTTGTTGTTTCCCAGGCCTTCATTTAATAATCCGATGACTAGCTCTGCCTCATTATCGGATATATGTCCGGCAGTAAAGTCTTCCAGTATACCATCATTTATTGTGATTAGATTACAGCGAACGGCCCAGTCCTGCTTTCCAAGCTCTATACCTAAACTTGCAGATTCGAGCGGTGCACGGCCTGTATAGTAAACACTCGGGTCGTAACCTAATACTGAAAGGATGGCAATATCACTTCCCGGTTTGAATCCTTTTGGTACGGTGCTGACAAGTCCGAGTACTCCACCGGATGCTATATTATCTAGATTAGGTGTTCTTGCCGCCTCCAGTGGTGTTCTGTTGCTGAGTTTCTCCAGTTTATAATCGGCCATTCCGTCAGGAATGATGATGCAATATTTCATATCTTTAAAAAAAGTCAAAAATTTAATATAACAGACCCCCATGATTATATCAATATAATTTGAATGTAAATGTTGCGAAGGACACTACTTGCCACAACTTTCCAGGGGTTTTTTCTTGTTATGTCAGACCCTCTTTGATAATATCTTAAAGCAATTACCAGCAAACAGGTTAACGTAGAGTAATGATTAGCTTAAAAAACAAAGATATAATTTCCATCCTGGACGTCACAAAAGAAGAAATATTATACATTCTTGATATATCAAAGAGGATGGAAGAAGAAGGTAGTTCTGACATTTTAAAGGGGAAGGTGCTTGCAAATCTTTTCTTTGAGCCTTCAACGCGCACGAGATTGAGTTTTGAAACGGCAATGAAACGGCTTGGCGGACAGGTTGTCGGGTTTGATGAACTGGGCACAACTTCTACTGTAAAGGGGGAATCATTAAGGGACTCCGTTAAGATTATTGAGGGTTATTGTGATATTATTGTTTTAAGGCATTTCCTTGAAGGTGCTTCCAGGCTAACGGCTGATTCCGTAAGTATACCGGTTATTAATGGTGGTGATGGGGCAAGTCAACATCCAACCCAGACCTTTGTAGACCTTTATACTATAAAAAAGGTGAAAGGTGGACTTGAGAACCTGTCAATCGGGTTTCTGGGAGACCTGAAATACGGCAGGACCTCACACTCACTGGCATATGCGATGTCCAATTTTGGTGCCGAGATGTACTTTATTTCACCACCAAGTCTCAGGATTCCTAAAGATTATCTGGAGGAGCTGGAATCAAGAAATGTCACATATCATGAGGTGGAGTCTCTAGACGAAGTAAGCAGCAAACTTGATATTCTTTATTGTACAAGGATACAGAAGGAGCGGTTTTCAGACCCGGTAGAGTATGAAAAAGTAAGAGGTGTTTACAAACTCAGTAAATTCGTTATGGATGAGTTAGATGTTAAGGACGATCTTAAGATACTCCATCCCCTGCCGCGTGTAGATGAGATGGATGAAAGCCTGGACGATACAAGCTATGCGGTGTATTTTCAGCAGGCTCATAGTGGTATTCCGGTAAGAGAAACACTTTTAGCCACGGTATTGGGTGCCATACAATGAAGAAATATGAAGTCTCAGCAATTAAAGAAGGTACGGTTATCGACCAGATTGCAAGTAGAAGCACCTTCAAAGTTGCCAATATATTGAACATCCAGGGTATAGATCAGGTAGTACTGATCGGGTATAATTTATCGAGTAAGAAGCTGGGTAGTAAAGGTATTATAAAGATTGAGGGAAAGCTCCTTACTCAGGAGGAAGTAAATAAGATCTCATTAATTGCCCCGGATGCGACTGTTAATATTATCAAGGATTCTGAAGTTGTAGAAAAGTTTAAAGTTGCCATACCTGATTCCATAGAAGAATTCCTGAAATGTTTTAATCCGAATTGTGTCAGCAATCATCAGAATGTACAAAGCAGATTTCATGTAATAAATAAAAATCCGATAAGAATAAGGTGTCACTATTGCGAACGTCATATGGGTGAGGATGATATTGAGTTAGTTTGAACGTTTAATCTGAATCGTCCGGAGAAAAATTAAACCCGGCTTGAGAATGGAGGGGAATATGATAGATACAATTATTGAGAAAAAACTAAAACAGGACATTCATGAGAAGAATTTGATAAGAAGTGAGATAGAGATACTTTTGGGAGATGTCTCTCGATGGAAAGATAAACTTATCAATTTGAAAAGTTTTAAAGGGCAGAGGAAATATACTGATTCAATTAAGCGCTATATTTCTGAGATTGAAAAACTTCGAGCAGGTCTTAACAAGATGAATGAATATGTGGATAAACATATACGTGAGGTGGGAAAGTTTTCAGATTCTGAAGTAAAAGAGTTTACCTCGCAATTAGAACAGAAGATTAGTGAAATTGAAGCCGGCAATGAATCAGAGGGAAAGGGCGCGTCTAAAAATAAAGATATTGAAGAGATTAGAAATGCACGGGCAAAACTTGCTGAACTGAAAGGAAAGGGTAACGTGCAAGGGAAGATAGAAAAGGCAAGTGGGAGGAAAAGTGAGGATATCGAAGAGGTAGAACGGGTTACAGGGAAAATAGCCAGACTGAATAAACAGCTGGAAAATGTTGGCGGAGGCACTGAATCAGGAGATCAGGACGAACTCTTTTACACTCAGGAACTTAAACGTATCGCACGTGAGAAAGCTATTTATAGTTAGCAGGAAATAGCTTGCATTAAGCTTTTCTAAAAAAAACTGCTAAGGAATTAAGAAATGGGCGGAGAGGGAGTCGAACCCTCACCCCCTTGCGAGGAAGGGATTTTAAGTCCCTCGTGTCTGCCATTCCACCACCCGCCCATTAAATCTCTCAAAGAAATGGAGGCGGCACAGGGATTCGAACCCTGGATAATGGATTTGCAATCCACTGCCTTAGTCCACTTGGCCATGCCGCCTCAAACCAATTATATTCTGGAGTATCTATAAATGCTATCGGTATGATTACCCGCATGGTTGACCTGAAGGGCAAATTCATTCGAAATGTTATAGAATTTTCAGATACGTTATAAACAAGGGCAAGATTATATAAAAAACGTTTTTAAGGTGTCAAGTATATTCCAAATAACCGGCCTACTTCCCGTCCCCGCCAGAATACGTCTGGCTGGCGAACGGCTTGCCGGGCGGGCAAACCTGTTTGCAAGAGGATTGGAGATTAGATAAAAATCAAAAAATTATAGTTCTTAGGACTTTTGAACGTGTCAAGTGGTGAGATGTGGTTTGAGGCAGGGTTGTTTTTCTTCCTGAATTATTTTCTGATTAATCCAAACAGTTTATCTGCCAGATCGAAGTCAAGGCCATTTAGTATTTCGTGCTGCTTTAAGGCAGAGTCTTTATCGTTTGATGAATTATAAAGAATGCCGAGATTATAATAAGACATTGCATGTTCAGGGTCTCTCTCTATTGCAACCTTTAACACCTCAATCGCTTCTTTATTGTGTTTGACCCAACTGGCTTTCAATCAATCTAATCATTTCCTTAGATCGGGATGATTCATTAAATCTTACCGAGATTGCTAGAGAGTTCCTGAATTCATTTAAGGCGTTGTTGAGATCACTGTTTTTATAAAGTGCCATTCCAAGGTGGTATCTTATTGTTGGTGAATTTGGTCTTAATTCGACTGAAGATTTCAGGCCTTCGATAGCTTTCTCAAAATTGCCTTTCTTAAAGTATACCCAGCCTAACGTATCCAGGATCGATGCATCTTTTGGGGCTAACTCGGCTGCTTTTAGTGCATATTCCAGACCTTGGTCCAGATTGGTTTCACTTTCTGCATAGATATAAGCCAGCTCATTGTATCCAACCGGAGAATCAGGTGCCAGAGTCAGGACCTGTTTGTATTCAGCTAAAGCTTCATCATTTTCCCCCAGCCTGGTATATATATTTCCTATAGAGAGATGGACTGATGCATCCTTTGGGTCTAACTCTGCTGCCCTCTTGTATTCTTCAATAGCTTTATCATTGTCACCCATTATAAGGTAGAGTTTTGCTAAATCATAATGAGGAGATAAAAAGTCAGGTTGTATTTCAACGATCTTCTTAAATTGCAAAAGGGCCTGATTATAATCTTTTTTATCTATAAGTGATTTACCCTTTACATACAGAGTAATAGGATTATCCGGATAGATTTCTAATGCGGCATCGCACATCTTGATTGCCTTGTCATACCATTTGTTAAGGTAGAAAAAGATCGCAAGGTTTGTGTGGGTGAAAGATTGGCTTGTTTTGCTGTCAGATTTTAGATCAAGGTTGTCAGGCTTGAATCCATCTATAAAACCGCCGGATATATTTAAACTCTCTTTTGATGGTGCGTGTTTTTCCTGCGACAGGTAAAGGTTTGTTAAGAATATGTTGATTATCTGGTTATTGATTTCCCGGGTTAAGCTTTGTGCCTTCTGAAGAAAGGTTTCTGCTGTATTATAGTTACCTTCGATGTGATTAATTAGAGCGTTTGCGACCATTATGTTGCCTTGCTCAGCATCTATACTCCCGGCCTTTTCTAACGCTTTCTTAGCAGATTCATTATCTCCGCTTGCCATCTGGAAAATTCCCAGGAGGTAATGTCCCTCATAGGAAGATTCCTGTAGATCTATAAACTTTTTAATGTTTTTAACAGCATCGTCAAGATTATCGGAGTAGGAATAAGATCTGGCCAGGATCAGATATACAGGAGCTATCTTTGGGTCGATATTCAGGATTTCGCCGGATTGTACGATTGCATCCTGAAACCTGCCTATTTGAAGATAGAGTGCGGCCAGGTTTTGACGGGCCCTTATAAAAGTGGGTATCTTCTTGATTACAATGTTATATTGTTCTATAGCGTTTTCGTAGCCCTTTAATCCTATGAATATTGTGGCAAGGCCCATTCGTGCCATGTGTTCGTCCTGATTGATTGCAAGAGCCTTATTATAGTACTTGAAAGATTCTTCCATTTTTCCCTGGAGCAGGTAGTTTACGCCCAGGCCGGTGTACGCCGCAGCAAGCTCCGGTTCCTTTTCAACGGCCTTCCTCAGGTATTCTTCAGCTTTATTGAAATCTTTTTTGTCTAAATATACCCTGCCGATGACATAGTGTGCGATGGGATTGTCATGGTCTATGGTTATGGATTCCTGGCACTCTGCAATTGCTCCATCAAGTTTCTGTAGGGAATGCAAGATCATCCCTTTGCATAGATGTAACAGTGATGAATCCTTGGTAATGTCTTTTAGAGATTCAACCACTTCCTGTGCCTTGTCGTATCTTCCGATTCCGGCATATGAAACGCCCAGTAGTTCGTAGGCGAGAGTACTCTTTTTGTTGATGGTCAATAATTCTTCGCAATTCTTAAAAACCTCAAGAAATTTACCTCTCCTTAAATTGAAGTAGGCTTGATTCTGAAGTTCGATTACTGAAGGTTCAACCCTCAATATAGAGATTGCAGAGGATGGAGTGCTTTTCTGCAATATAAGCAGGCATACTATTGAAATGATTAAAAGTTTCTTGATAAGCAAAAATGAATATTGTCCGGTTTTTGATGTATTATTGTTTTTCATAATTTAATTATTTGTTTAAGACCTTAACCTTTCTTTCCTCAATTTTTAATCTCCCTTCAGCAAAGAGGTTTATTGCTTCGGGATATGCTATGCATTCTTCTTTAAAAACCCTTTGTGCAAGTGTCTCCGGAGAGTCATCTTCATGCACTTGAACAACTCTCTGGATTATAATGGGTCCGCAATCGTACTCGTTGTCAACAAAGTGAACAGTACAGCCTGAGACCTTGACTCCACTTTCAATAACGGCTTCGTGGACGTGATGTCCATAATATCCTTTACCGCAGAAAGAAGGAATTAGTCCCGGGTGAATGTTCATTACCTTGCCGGTATATTTATCAGGTATCTTAAAGAGGTGTAAGAAACCGGCAAGTATTATTAAGTCTACAGAATATTTTTCAATTTCGTTTATTATTGTGTTGCTGAAATTGTCTGAGTTATCAAAACCTTTACGTTCTACTATGGCTACAGGAATACTGTTTTGTTCTGCTCTCTTTATACCATGAGTGTCCGGAGCGCTGCTAATCACGATTTGAATATTGGCATTAAGAGTTTTATCATTTATTCTGTCAATTAGATTCTGGAGTGTTGTCCCACTGCCAGAGATAAGGATTGCAAGATTAAGCATATTGGATACAGGCATATTTTGTTTTCTATTGTTTCTCTTTGTGTTGGGTTACCTTGACCCAGATTGGTGTATCAGAAAAGGACGTTTCCTGGATATGTTTAATAATTTCTGTTACTTGCTGTGTGATTTCTTCTCTTTTGCAATTTGATGGAAAGAAATGCAGAATTTCTGCTTCGATTTCACTGCCTTCTTCCGCATGGGCTTTGTCCGGGATTATATGTATGGAGTAGTCCAGGGGTATGATTCCACGATATTTACGGATTGCTTCATCATAGTCGTTAAAAATATTCTGTACTAAGATTCTCATATCTTCCGTTTCGTACTTTCCTTCTTCCAGGATTCCCTTATGTAAATCAATCAGATACTCTCGCTCTTTACCAAAAAGAGTGGTTTGGTTTTCGTATGTACATGAACTGGTTTCCTGGAGAGATTCTTTGATTTTGGCGAGCTTCTCAAATTTACCCTTAAACCACTCCTCAACCTCATTCTGCAATTGATTAACATTAATGCTGACTCTTTTTGCAATATCTAATAATATTTGTCTCACAACATTGTCCTTACTGTATATTATTTTCTGGATCTAGAAGAACCTTCCACTTGCCTTCTTCTTTAACCAAAGTAAAATCTCCTCTTGTGTTTTTCTCAATTAGTTGCTGCCTGTTCTCCGCCCAGGAAACTGCCAAACTTCCTGTATTTCTTATATCTTTTCTCGATTAATTTGTCTAAAGGTATTGCCTGGAGTTCGTCTATATATCTAATGATTGTTTCTTTTAATATCTTAGACATTTCTTCCGGGTTACTGTGTGCTGCTCCTGTTGGTTCCGGTATTACTTCATCTACTATTCCCAGCTTGAACAATTCCTTTGCAGTTAATTTCAGTGCATTGGCAGCGTCCTCTGCATTGTCTTTGCTCTTCCACAGGATAGCCGCACAACCTTCCGGTGAGATAACAGAGCAGTATGCATACTCAAGAATCGAAAATTTATCACCCACACCTATTCCCAGTGCACCGCCGCTTCCGCCCTCGCCAATGACGATGCATATTACGGGGGTTCGGAGTTTGCTCATTTCTGCAATGTTTATGGCTATTGCATGCGCCTGGCCACGCTCTTCTGCTCCTATATCAGGATTTGCACCCGGCGTATCAATCAGGGTGATTATGGGTAAATGAAATTTTTCTGCCAGTTTCATTTTTTGTAACGCCTTTCGATATCCCTCAGGATTGGGCATACCAAAATTGCAGTCAATTCTCTCCTTTGTTGTTTTTCCTTTATGCTGGCCGATTATCAAAGCTTTTTTGCCGCCAATACTACCAAAACCTGTAGTTATGGCTCTATCGTCTCCGTAATTACGGTCCCCGTGTAGTTCTATAAAATCAACAACCATCATTTTTATGTAATCAGATACAGGAGGCCTGAGAGGATGGCGTGCAACCTTTACAATCTCGTAGGGTGCAAGATTGGAATACATTTCTTTTAGAAGGGATGTTTTCTGCTCTTCCAGTTCTTTTATTTGAGCAGATGAATCTTCTTCTGTGCTATCATGTAGCGCGCTAATACGTTTATCTAATTCAAGAATTATATTCTCGGTATTTTGTTTGTCTTTTTCCTTTTCTTTGTCTTTGTCTTTCAGTTTGTGTTTCAGTTTGTGTTTCAGTTTGTCTTTCAGTTTGTGTTTCAGTTTGTCTTTCTTCATAACAATCCATATCTAACAGTTATAAAGTTTATAATAGTTTACAATACCTTAAGTTGTTGAATTGAGGTTAGTTGCAATTTTAGCAGTTTTTTTATGCAAATCAAGGGAATATAGATTAATTAAATTTGACAAAATTCTTTAACGAGGTTAACATCAGCACTCGAAATTTACTCTGCTTTCGTGAAATATTTTAAGTTTTTTTGTGGGAAAAAATACTAAATGAACTTTGGAATTGTTGCCATAATAGGGACAGGTTTGATAGGTGGCTCAATAGGTCTTGGCCTGAAGGAAAGAGGTTTGGCCGGGTCAATTATAGGTGTCGGGCACCGTAGAACCTCAATAAATAAGGCACTTAGGGCCAAAGCTATTGACGAAGGTACAATCAATATTGAAAAAGCCGTAAAACAGGCAGATATTATAATATTAGCAACGTCCGTTGACCTTATACCGGATCTTGCAAGGAAAATAATCCCTTTAATGAAGGTATCGGCCATTCTTACTGATGTCGGAAGTACTAAGAATTATATAGTTTCTCAAATAAACAAGGAGATAAAGAGTAAGCATAAAGGGGACAGGCCAAACTTTATAGGCGCACATCCACTGGCAGGTTCAGAACAAAGGGGTATTGAGTCGGCAAGGCCGGACCTTTTTGAAGGTAGTGTCTGTGTGCTGACACCCACAAGCCTTAATTCAAAGAAATGTATAACAAGGTTATCGAAAATGTGGAAGGCATTGGGAGCTGAAGTAAGTATCATGACGCCTTCTAAACATGATGAGATTGTTGCATTAGTCAGCCATTTACCTCATTTAGTTGCTTCCGGCCTTGTGAGCGTGATTGATGAGAAATATTGGAAGTTTGCTGCCAGCGGTTTAAGGGATACCACAAGGGTTGCTTCGGGAGACCCGGATCTATGGTTGGGTATCTGCAAGCAGAATAAGGCGAGAATAATTAAGGCGCTGAAATGTTTTTCTAAAGAAGTAAAGTCTACGTTAAATGACCTGGAGAAGGGAAACGACAATAAGATTTTAAAAAGATTGAAAAAGTCAAAAGCAGTACGTGATAAGAAAAAATGGAAAAAAGGATAGAGGTATTTACTAAGGCAAATTTTCCGGATGCCATCGGAAATGAAGTAGCCTCAGAGATAGCAAATATTGGAATTACATCTGTGGATGAAATCCGTACGGTACAGGTGTACCTGATAGATGGAGAGTTGTCTAAAGACGAAATCAAACGTATTTGCAGTGAACTGTTAATTGATGGATTGACGCAGGATTACGCCTGCATCAATGGTTCGTCAGAGCAACCTGCTGACATTCAGGCAGGGCATAGGGATAATACTGTTTATACGATTGAAGTGACCCGTAAACGGGGTGTAATGGATCCCGTGGAATCTACTGTGATTAAGGGGATTAGAGATCTAGGCATGAGTGCAAGATCTGTCAAAACGGCAAAGAGATTCCTGGTAGCAGGTTCACTTTCAATTGAACAGGTTGAGGCTATTGCTGATAAGGTACTGGCCAACAAAATTATAGAAGATGTTTTCATAAACAAAGATAATTTGTTTTATGAGGATAAGAATGAAGCAATAGAGTACGTCTTCCACAGGCATACGCTTGAGATATTGAATGCAGACGATGAGCAACTCCTGTCGATCAGTCAGGAGGGGCAGTTGTATTTAAGTCTCGAGGAGATGAAGGCTGTTCAGAAGTATTTTACCACTCTTGGCAGGAATCCTACCGACGTTGAACTTGAAACAATTGCTCAGACATGGTCTGAACATTGTATGCATAAAACATTCAGGGGAATGATAGATTGCGACGGAGAGCTTATTGATAACCTTCTGGCCAATACGGTAATGAAAGCGACTTCAGAATTAGATAAATCGTGGTGCGTTTCTGTATTTAAAGATAACGCCGGTATCATTGAGTTTGATGAAAATTATAATATCTGTTTCAAGGTTGAAACGCATAATCATCCATCAGCAATTGAACCTTATGGCGGGGCAAATACCGGAATTGGCGGTGTCATCAGGGATACTTTAGGTACAGGTCTGGGTGCAAAGCCAATTTTAAATACAGACGTTTTTTGTTTCGGACCTCTGGATATTGGTCAGGAAATGATACCGGAAGGGGTTCTCCATCCAAAAAGAATATTTAAGGGAGTGGTGGGCGGTGTCAGGGATTATGGCAACCGTATGGGGATACCTACGGCAAATGGCTCTATATTTTTTGATGAAAGATACACGAGTAATCCAATTGTTTATTGTGGAAATGTCGGATTGATTTCAAGGGATAAGTGTGAAAAGAAATCACACGAGGGTGATTTGATTTTGCTTGTGGGCGGTAGAACCGGAAGAGATGGTATCCACGGGGCAACATTTTCATCTGTAGAGTTAACACACCAATCCGAGGTAGTGTCCGGAGGTGCGGTACAGATTGGCGATCCAATAATGGAAAAGAAGGTTACTGACGCACTCATGAAGGCGCTGGATCGTAGTTTGTATAACAATATTACTGATTGTGGTGCGGGAGGCCTCTCTTCTGCTGTGGGTGAGATGGGAGAAGAACTTGGGGCTGTTGTTGATCTTGAAAAAGTACCTCTTAAATATGATGGACTCTCTTATTCAGAGATTTGGATTTCTGAGGCTCAGGAGAGAATGGTACTTTCTGTACCTCCGGAGAACATGGAGGAGATCCGGGAAGTTTTTCAGAGGGAAGATGTAGAAGCTACATTTATTGGAGAGTTTACGGGAGATAAAAGATTACGGTTAAGATACAAAGGCGAGGATGTTGCTGATATAGAGATGGAGTTCTTACATGATGGGCTGCCCAGGATTATACGCAAGGCAGTATGGCGTTCACCCTCTCATGAAGAGCCGGACATAAAAGTGAAGAAGGACTATGGTGAAGATTTGAAAAAGGTTCTATCTTCATGGAACGTTTGTAGCAAAGAGTGGGTAATCCGGCAATATGATCATGAAGTGCAGGGCGGAAGCGTTTTGAAACCGTTGCAGGGAGTGGATAATGATGGTCCGGGTGATGCATGCATAATCAGGCCGGTTTTAAGCTCCGGCAAAGGAATAATTGTATCGAATGGGATGAATCCCAAATACGGAGATATAGACCCTTATCATATGGCGGCTTCGGCAATTGATGAAGCACTGAGACAAATAATATCCGTGGGTGGCAATCTGGAAATGGTTGCCCTGCTTGACAACTTTAGCTGGGGTAATACTGATAAACCTGTATGCCTGGGCGGCCTTGTCAGGGCGGCAAAGGCGTGTTACGATATGGCAATATACTATGAAACTCCGTTTATATCCGGTAAGGATAGTCTGAATAATGAGTTTAAATCTGGCGATAAAACTATCTCCATACCGCCGACTCTATTGATTTCTGCTATCGGTGTAATGCCGGACGTTACCAGGGCAATTTCCATGGATGTGAAGTCACCTGATAATCTGATTTATATTTTAGGTATGACAAAAGATGAACTTGGAGGTTCACATTATTACGATATCCATGGTTTTAAAGGCAACTCAGTTCCAAAAGTAGACAGAGAGGTTGGAAAGAAAACTATGGATTTGCTTGCCAATGCAACAGGAAAAGGTTTGGTCCGGTCGTGTCATGATTGTTCGGAGGGAGGGCTTGCTGTTGCGGCTGCAGAGATGAGTTTTGCAGGCGGGTACGGAATAGAGCTTGATTTGTCTCGAGTGCCGGTTGAAACAGGAGTTGATCGGGATGATATTATTCTTTTTTCTGAGTCTAATTCGCGATTCATTGTTGAAGTACAGCCGGAGAAACAGAAAGAATTTGAGGAGACAATTAGTGGTATCCCATATGGTTGTATGGGGAAGGTTTTGGATAATGATGTTTTTACCATTCAATCACAGGGCGGAAAGAATGTGATTTCAGAAAAAATTTCTGATCTTAAGGAGGCATGGCAGGCAACCCTGAGATTGTAATATAAAAATATGACTTTAAAAACTGAAACACCTGATAATAAGCCAAAGGCAATAATCCTGCGCACGGCGGGAACCAATTGTGATTATGAGACGAGGTATGCCCTTGAAAAAGCCGGTGCCGATGTTGATTTAGTACATGTAAACCAATTAGTTAAGGATAAAGGACTTTTAGGTTCTTATCACATTTTTGTTTTACCGGGTGGATTTACATATGGAGATGACATTGCCGCAGGGAAGGTTTTGGCGAACCAGCTCAGGCATCATTTATTGGATGAGCTTACACGATTTGTTGATGATGGTAAGCTTGTTATAGGGATATGTAACGGTTTTCAGGTTTTAATAAAGATGGGATTATTACCGGGGATAAACGGGACTCAACCTTCTTCTAATGAATATAGACAGGAATTTACTCTAACTTATAACGATTCCAACAAATTTGAAGACAGGTGGGTATATTTAAAGTCGTTTTCAGATAAGTCTGTTTTTATTGATAAAGATTGTTTATTATATGTCCCGATTGCACATGCAGAGGGAAAGTTTGTGGCAGGTGATGGGGGAGAGTTGGAGAATCTTGGCAAATCAGGACAAATAATATTTAAATATGTTGATAAAGATGGTAATATAGCAAATTATCCATGGAATCCTAACGGTTCATTGGATAATATAGCCGGAATCTGTGACTCTACAGGAAGAGTGCTTGGTATGATGCCTCATCCTGAGCGTTATATAGAGCCAACCCAGCATCCGAGATGGACCAGGGAAGGACTTAAGGCAGAAGGCGATGGGATTGCCATTTTCAGGAATGCGGTTAATTATGTTAAGGAGAAGATGTGGCAGAAAAGACCATAGATTTGAGGCCTGTGAAAAAAATTGTTGCAGGATATGGCAATGACAAAGACTCTAACCTGATAGCAGCTTTGCAGCAAACTCAGGATGAATATGGATATCTACCGAAACAGGCACTGAAAGAGGTATCAAGGTTAATGGATGTTCCGTTGACAAGGATTTTTGGCATTGTTACGTTTTATTCACAGTTTACTCTTATACCTCGTGGTAGACATGCAATAAAGATCTGTACCGGTACAGCCTGTCATGTAAAGGGTGTGAATGATGTGAAACAAAAGGTAAAGGATCAATTAAACGTAGTCGAAGGAGAGACAACGGCAGATTATCAATTTACTTTGGAAACTGTGGCTTGCATAGGAACATGCTTTCTTGCACCGGTAATGATGGTAGATGATAGATATTTTGGCAAGCTGACTACTGATACTGTGACGGACATTGTTGACAGGTATACAGGTGATAATGCTTAGGAGATAAAATGCTGAAAAGGTTGACGTCGTATGATGATCTGGTTTCTATGAGAAAGTCTGGTGAGAAAAAGTTCAACCAGGATAAGGTTAAGGTATCTATCTGTATGACTGGTTGTCGTGCCTTAGGTGCTGAAGAGGTATACGATGAATTTAGAAAGCAGGTTAAGAAACAAAAACTGACAGACAAGGTTGAGGTTATAGAGACGGGCTGCCAGGGATTGTGTGCAAGGGCACCTGTGATGACTATTAACCCGCCCGGAGCCTTTTCTCATAGAAGGATCTTCTATGGCAGAGTTACGACTGATATTGTACCTGATATTATTTCCAGTACAGCTTTAAAGGGTGAGGTTATAAATAAACTTTGTTATGCGGAAGCCGGTAAAAAAATACCTTATTTAAAGGACATCCCTTTTTATAGTAAACAAAAAAAGATTGTTCTTAGAAACTGCGGAATAATTGACCCGAAAAATGTTGAACACTATATAGCCAGAAAAGGATACGAAGCATTTGCAATGGCACTTCTTAACGTTGACCCGAATTATGTGATTAATGAGATTACACGTTCCGGTTTAAGGGGGCGTGGTGGTGCCGGGTTCCCAACCGGGCTTAAGTGGGAATTTTGTAGAAAGGCAAAAAGTGATACTAAATATGTAATATGTAATGCTGATGAAGGTGACCCCGGGGCGTTTATGGACAGAGCTGTATTAGAGGGCGATCCCCATGCAGTAATTGAGGGCATGCTTATTGCCGCGCACACGATCGGCTCTGAAAAAGGCTTTATCTACGTACGCGCTGAATATCCAATTGCAGTAGCCCATCTTAAGAATGCTATTGCGCAGGCCAGAGAATTGAATTTACTTGGAAACAATATCCTTGGAACCGAGTTCAATTTTGATCTGGAGATCAAGATGGGGGCAGGTGCTTTCGTCTGTGGTGAAGAGACCGCTTTAATTGCTTCCATTGAAGGTAAAAGAGGAATGCCGCGTCCACGGCCTCCTTTTCCTGCAAATTCCGGATTATGGAATAAACCTACTAATATTAATAATGTAGAAACATTAGCTAATATACCTGTGGTTCTTTCTAACGGTTCGGAATGGTATAAACAACTTGGCACGAAGAATGGCACGGGAACTAAAATATTTGCATTGGCGGGAAAAGTAAAAAATACCGGGTTAGTAGAGGTTCCAATGGGTACAACTCTTAGAGAGATTATCTTTGATATAGGAGGCGGCATACCCGGTCGCCGTGAATTTAAGGCGGCACAGATGGGAGGTCCTTCAGGTGGTTGTGTGCCTGCAGAACACCTGGATTTACCGATTGATTATGAAACTGTAAAGGAAGTTGGAGCTATCATGGGATCTGGAGGTCTAATTGTTATGGATAGCGATACGTCAATGGTTGATATTTCAAAATATTTTATGGATTTTGTGCAGGATGAGTCTTGCGGGAAATGTGTTCCTTGTAGAGTTGGTACAAAAAAGATGCTGGATATATTGACAAGAATAACCGAAGGAAATGGATGTAGAAGTGATATAGAAGATTTGAAAGAAATGGCGTATGTTACAAAAACTGCATCTCTATGTGGACTTGGACAAACGGCGCCTAATCCCGTATTATCCACAATCAGGTATTTTATGAACGAATACGAAGATCTTCTGAAAACAGGTAGTTAGGTTTGTTATTTTAAATTTGATAAAAATTTGTAACATTTACAGATGAAAATAATTACCGTTGCTGGAACTGCAAGTAGAGTAGGCAAGACTACTGTAGTATCGTATATCTTAAGTAGTCTATCAAATCGTACATTTTCCCCTAAAGAGAAGACAGAGAAATATGGGCGTGTGCTCCAACATGCAGGAAGTACGTCTCGTGAAACAATAGAAAATTTTCCTGAATTATTTCATTATAAAAGACCCTGGAGTGCCTTGAAAATTACAATAAGGCATGAAGGTTCTTGTCCCAGGCACACGGGATGTGATACGTGTGATGACGGATATGAACCTTTTAAGATTTTAACAAGTGATGATATTATAAGGGAAAAAGGAAAAGATACTGATCGATTATCAATAGCAGGCGCTTCTAAAGTGGTGTGGTTGCAATCCGACTCGGATGTAGAGAAGGTTGGTATTGAGGAAGCGCTGGCCTGTTTTGACAAAGAACATAATCTTGTGATTGAAGGCAATAGTTTCCTCCGTGTTCATGGTGCGGATGTGGCGGTTCTGGTTGTATCTCCCTCTGTAGAGAAAACAAAAAGGTCTGCAAAGATATTGCTCAATAAAATAGACTTTGTTGTTATTAATGTGCATAAACGTCATACGAGTAAAGAGATTGAGAAATGCAAAGAGAAAATGCTTGCTCTTGGATATGATGTACCCTTTTATGTAGTCAACCCTTATTCGGAAGAAGACTATTTCAATCAAGCATTTATTGACAGGATACAGGATATCCTGTTTAAATCATAAATTGGTAATTGCCGATTAAATTTGAATGGCCATCCAGGAATTGTCCCAAAAGAAATGGATTATCCCACCTTTGAATATAAATCTTCAGACGGAGATTTCTAATTCACTTCGTATCTCTCCAGTATTATCACAACTGTTAATCAATAGAGGAATTGCCGATATAGAATCTGCCAGGACCTTTATACAATCAGACCTGTCTTTACTTAGCGATCCAATGTTGTTGCCTGATATAGAAAAGTCGAGCAAAAGGATTATTGATGCGTTAAGTAAAGGTGAAAAAGTTACTGTATATGGTGATTATGATGTAGATGGTATTTCCGCAACTGCATTGATGGTGCAGTGCCTGGAGACTCTTTCCGGATTATATTGGAATCAGGAATCTATAATCGATTATTACATACCGGACAGATTGGAAGAAGGTTATGGTTTAAGCACAGGGGCGATCGAGACGATAAGCAAGACTGGTACAAAGGTTATTATTACTGTTGATTGTGGTGTCAATGCTTTTGAGGAGGCTGAATTTGCCAGGGAGAAAGGTATTGATCTCATTATTACCGATCATCACGAACCATGTGGCGAACTACCGGAGGCCGGACGGGCAGGGGGTCATGGTGGTTGCAATTGCGCTTTTGGATTGATTAATCCGAAACTGGCCACTTCAAATTATCCATTCAGAGAGCTTTCCGGTGTTGGGGTTGCTTTTATGCTTGCCTGGGCACTGGGGCAGAATGCCCCAAACAGAAATAGCCAGTCTGCCGGTTCAGGCAATAAGAAGGTTGCACCCACGTTTAAAGATTTTCTTATGAGTGCTATGGGATTGGCAGCATTAGGTACAATTGCTGATGTAGTTCCCTTGAAACAGGAAAACAGGATATTGGCAAAATATGGACTTAGTTCTCTACAGCATTCTGAAAATCCGGGAATTAAGGCATTAAAAGAAGTTGCAGGGCTTAATGGTAAAAAGATTTATTCTTATCATGTAGGATTTTGTTTAGGGCCGAGAATCAATGCTGCCGGCAGAATGGGAAATGCAAAGAAGGGTGTTGAAATGTTGACTGCAAAGTGTGAGGATACAGCAAAGGAGATCGCCTTATATTTAGAAAGTGAAAATAAGAAAAGGCAGAAAATACAAAGCAATATGCTGGAGTCGGCAAAAAAGAAAGTACGAAATGATGTAGATTTCAACTCTGATATGGCAATTATAATATCCGATATAATCGATGAAAACTGGCACCAAGGCGTGATAGGGGTTGTCGCCTCAAGGTTGGTAGCGAAACATCACCGGCCGGTCATTATAATTGCGATTGATGGTGAAGTAGGGCATGGCTCTGCGAGATCTATCCCTGGTTTTCATTTACACAATGCGTTGCTAAAATGTCAGGAACTTTCCACAGACAGGAAGTTGCTTATTTCATTCGGTGGTCATTCACAAGCAGCCGGGTTGAGAATATTGGAAAAAGATATTCCAGAGTTTAAGAAGGTATTTAATACTATTTCAAAAGGACAGTTGGAAGAAGAAGATTTAATTTCAGCGTTAAATATAGATCTTGAAGTTGAGTTGTCATCAATTTCAAGATCTTTATTAGAAGAATTAAAATGTTTGTTGCCTCATGGAGAAGGCAACCCTATTCCTGTCTTTGCCACCAGAGATGTAAGTATTGTTGGTCAGATACGTCGTTTTGGGGTTAATGGTAAGCACCTGGGTTTCTATGTGCGCCAGGGAGACGTTTCGTTCAAGGCAGTTGCATTTGGGATGGGGGATAAAATAGAGTTTCTGGAACAAAACGGTGGAAATTGTTCTATTGCCTATGCGCTCAGGTCGCCTTACCGGAAAGAAGCAGATAACTTGTCTGACTATAATGGGATGTATAAAGAAGATGTGGAGATTGAGGTAAAGGATATTTCTACTTGAAAACGAAATAACGTTCTATTAACATAACGCACTAATCTAATAAGAGGAAAACTTGAGCATACAAGGCCTCATATTAATACAACTATGGGTTTTTGGCCTGGGACTCGTTGTCGGAAGCTTCTTAAATGTTTGTATTCATAGAATACCCGAAGGAATCTCAATAGTATGGCCGGCTTCTAAATGTGCTTATTGCAGTAAACGCATAGTATGGTATGATAATATCCCGGTTTTAAGCTATCTCTTTCTAAGGGGTAAATGTCGGCATTGTCAACGTAAGATATCTGCTCAATATCCAATAGTAGAGTTCCTTACAGGTATTGTTTTTCTGCTTCTATTTCGTAGTGTGTTAATGGTAAGCAGTGGCACTACTTGTGTTTATGTCTTCTTCATAGTATTTTGCTGTCTTCTTATTGTTGGTTCTTTCGTAGATTTAAGACTTCACATCATACCAAATGAAATCACCTATACGGGGTTGATTTTAGCTCCTATAGCTAGTATTTTGTGTGTTGGCCTTCATGATTTAAGTGGTTCATTGAGGTTTTTTGTTGATAGCGGCAATCAATGGATTGCTTCATTACTGGCATCACTGATAGGAATATTTGTTTCCGGGGGGTTGATTTTTCTATGTGGTGTTTTTGGTAAGTTAGTATTCAGAAAAGATGCAATGGGTTTTGGTGATGTGAAGCTTATGGGTGTGATAGGTGGATTTCTGGGATGGAAGCTTGCCGTTGCAACTTTCTTTTTAGCCCCTTTTTTGGGGTTATTGTTTGGCCTTCCCAGGCTTATTTTTAAAAAAGGCAATGTGATTCCTTACGGTCCGTTTTTGTCACTGGCAGCTTTTGTATGTTTATTATTTAAAGATTTTTCTATTAAGACTATTGATCACTATTTAAATATTTATTTAAGCATTTTTCAACTTTTATAATCTCAAATTTAGAGAACGGAGGTGTTTATGGGGTTCAAATCTGGTTTTGTAAGGTGTCTCTTTTTGTCATTGATGGTTCTTTTTGTTGGATGTGCAGAGTTGAAAAGTCTTCGTGAAGAAAGAGTAGTAATGAATCAAAGAATAGAAGAATTACAGAGAGAAAGAGATGATTTGGATAGTAGATATAATCTAAGTGAACAGGAAAAGGCAGAATTGATTGAAGAGCGGGACAGGTTAGAGAATGCAAGGCGTAGTATGGAGGAGAGGCTGCAGGGTTCCGGTGCATCTGTCCGGATTAAGGAAGGTAAGATTTCGGTTATGCTTCCATCGTCAATCTTATTTAATTCTGGTCAGACCAAACTGAAGAAGGCAGCAAAGAACAGCCTGAAGAAAGTATGTAATGTGCTCAAAAAAGATTTCCCCAATGCAACCATTAGAATTGAGGGGCATACTGATAGTGACCCGCTTAAACGTACAAAAAATGTTTATAAGTCCAATTGGGAACTTTCTGCTTTGAGGGCATCAAATGTACTTCATTATCTGGTAGACAGTTGCCGTTTAGACCCTAAAAAGTTATATATTGCCGGTTTTGGAAAACATCAGCCTGTTGCAAGCAACAAAAGCAAGGGAGGTAAGAAGAAGAATCGGCGCGTAGAGATTGTTATTCTGACAGACAGATGATTGCGATTATTGATTATGGAATGGGCAATCTGAGGAGTGTAGAAAAGGCATTCGAAAAAGTTGGCTTTGAATCAGTGGTAACGGATAAATCTGAAACAATAGAAAAAGCTGATAAGATTGTGTTGCCGGGTGTTGGAGCCTTTAAGGATGCTAAAGAAGGTTTGCAGGAAAGGAATTTAGTAGAACCAATAATAAATCACATAAAAAAGCGTAAATTATTTCTGGGGATTTGTCTTGGTCTTCAATTGCTTTTTACCAGAAGTATTGAGGACGGTATACATGAAGGCCTGAACATAGTGCCTGGTGAAGTAGTAAGATTTGAACCTGACAAATTGTCCGGTGGAGACAACCAGAAATTAAAAATACCTCATATGGGGTGGAACACGATAAGAGCGAAGAAAGAGGTGTCTATCTTAAAAGGTTTGCCGGATAATCAATATATGTACTTCGTACACTCTTATTATGTAATTCCTGACCGAGATGATGTTGTAGCTACTGAAACTGAGTACGGCGGCGCATTTGTATCAATGATATCAATCGATAATGTCTTTGCGATGCAGTTTCATCCCGAGAAGAGTCAACACTATGGTTTGATGATTCTCAAGAACTTTGGTGAATTATAGATATGTTAATAATACCTGCAATAGATTTAAAAGATGGAAAATGCGTAAGGCTGTCTATGGGGAAGAAGGAACATGAGACGGTCTTTTCGGATAATCCTGTGCAAGTTGCTGAAGATTGGAAGTCGCAGGGGGCGGAATATATCCATGTTGTTGATCTTGACGGGGCATTTGAAGGCGAGCCCAGGAATATGCATATTATAAAGCAGATTAAGGAGAATGTTGACGTATGCATACAGGTCGGAGGGGGTATCAGGGATAAGCAGGTAGTAGATGAATTGATTGGTATGGGGATTGACAGGCTTATTATAGGGACGAGAGCGCTTGATTCACCGGAGTGGCTCTTTGAACTGTGTTCTGAGTTTCCCGGAAAAATAGCTGTCGGGATTGATGCGGAGAATGGCAGGGTCGCCGTAAAAGGATGGACGTCTGTTTCGGACAGTACGGCCATTGATTTTGCACGGGAAATAGAGAAGGCAAATCCTGCCGCCGTTATTTTTACGGATATTTCAAAAGATGGGATGCTGCAGGGGCCAAGCTTTTCAAGTATTTTAGACTTTACAAAGAGTGTTAATATGCCGGTTATCGCTTCAGGGGGAGTGTCTTCTATTGAAGACGTAAAGAAGCTATCTCTTTTTCCTCTTGAGGGAATGATTATCGGCAAAGCGCTCTATACGGGTAATATTTCGTTGTCAGAGGCAATAAAAATAAGCAAGAGTGGACTCTCTATGGAGGCATACAATGGGACAATATGAAACGAAAGATATCAGGAACGTGGCGTTTGTTGGACATGGTGCGTCAGGAAAAACTTCGCTGGTTGAAGGTATACTTTTCAAGGCAGGTGCTACAAAACGTTTAGGTAGTGTTGATGATGGCACTTCCATTTCAGATTTTGATCCGGAAGAAAAAGAGAGAAAGACTACCATCGATTCTTCAATTCTGCATTGCAGCTGGCAAGGTAGAGAGATTAACATAATTGATACTCCCGGATATCCTGACTTTATAAACGGTTCGATCGGTGCCTTAAGTGCCGTAGAAACTGCAGTAATAGTGATTGCTGCTACAAGTGGAATCCAGGTCAACACTCAGAAAATGTGGGATATTGCCGGTGATGCAGGGTTGGCTCGAGTGGTCGTAATCGCAAAGATGGATGGTGATAATATTGATTTCCCTGCACTTCTGGATTCTATTCAAAATACATTTGGTGAAGAGTGTATACCCTTAATGCTGCCTATAGGTCATGGGTCAGGTTTCAAAGGAGTGGTAGATATATTAAACCTGCCGGATGAAGTGCCGGGCGAAGTGATTGGTGATGTAAGTGAGAACCGTGAGAAGCTGGTTGAAGCAATTGTTTCTGTGTGCGATGAACAACTGGAAAAGTATCTTGATGGGCAGGAAATAAATGTTGAAACACTTCAGGGGTGTCTTAGCACTGCTGTTGCGTCTGGTAGTATTGTACCGGTCTTATGCTGTGAGAACAAGGGGAGTTTGGGTGTCGAAGAGATTGTGGGTGTAATTGCAAAGTCTACTCCTTCACCTGAAAAAGGTTTGGCGCGGATGTGCGGTAGTATAGAAGGGGAAGGGGAAGAAAAAGAGATAGAGGTCTCAAAGAGCGCTCCTTTCAGTGCACAGGTGTTCAAATCAATAACAGATCCCTTTGTTGGTAAACTGAGTTTCTTTAGAGTCTATTCAGGGGAGCTGAAAAATCATCCGGAAGTTTATAACGTTCGTACGGAAAAGAATGAAAAGATCGGACACATGTTTAAGACTTTCGGAAAAGAACAGCAGGAAATAAATGGCGCCATACCTGGTGATATTGTAACAATATCAAAAGTCGAAGACATATCTGTTTCAGATACATTATGTGACCCTCACGTGAAAGTTAAGTTTAAGGATATTAAATTTCCGAATCCTATGGCGTCTCTGGCCATTGAGCCTAAGAGCCGCGGGGCGGAACAAAAGATAAGTGAAACGCTACACAGGCTGGTAGTTGAAGACAGTACATTTAAGGTCTCAAGAGACGTTCAAACGCATGAATTAGTTGTTACGGGTATGAGTAATCTGCACCTGGATGTAATCCTGAGTAGACTAAAGAGTCGTTATGACATTGAGGTAGAGTCACGGCAACCAAAGATTCCACACAAAGAAACGATTACAACGAAAGCGAACGCGCAATATAAACACAAAAAGCAGACCGGAGGTAAGGGGCAGTATGGTGAGGTTTATTTGCGTATAGAACCGTTAGAGAGGGGTGGCGGTTTTGAATTCGCAACCAAAATTGTTGGTGGAGCAATTCCATCGCAGTATATTCCGGCAGTGGAAAAAGGTTTAAGGGAAACAATAGCTAAGGGGATTCTAAGTAAAAATCCGATAGTAGACGTGAAAGTCGAACTATATGACGGTTCTTTTCATAATGTTGATTCTTCGGAAGCTGCTTTTAAGATAGCAGCATCAAAGGCATTTAATCTGGCATTTAACGATGCAAAACCTGTTTTGCTGGAACCTGTGGTTAACATAGAGGTAACCATACCTTCCGAGTTTATGGGTGATATAACAGGTAATCTTTCTTCGAGGAGAGGGCGCGTACAGGGTATGGATTCGTTTGGAGATCTTCAGGTTTTAAAGGCCAGTATTCCCATGGATGAGGTTAAAAACTACGAGACAGAACTAAAATCAATGACGGGCGGCAGGGGTTCATATACGATGGAGCTTTCACATTACGATGTAGTTCCTTCACATCTTACTCAGGCAATTATAGCGCAGGCAAAGAAGGAAGCTGAAACTGTAGATTAGGTCATTGGTAAATGTTTAACAGAACTTTCTTGATTTCTGCCTGGCTGGCTTTGAGTTGCTCACGGGGTGTGTGGTTTTAGAGGCCAACTAGTCTTGTTTCAGGGTAAAATTGATGGATTTACTAAAAAAAAGTAGTTTGTAAAATGTTTAATTATATTATATTTTGCAAAAATAAAAAGTACTTGACATAAAAG
>CAJXKT010000002.1 GCA_913055705.1 uncultured bacterium | reverse complement strand
GTCTAGAATAGCTACCTGAATAATTCTGGCTGGTGTAACATCCACTGAGGATAATTGCAATTAATACTGAAAATGTATTTCATATGAAAACTCCTTTTAAATAACGCGGCTTTCTCTCCTTCGTCCTCATTCTCAAACCATCTTTTATGCTCTTTGAGAATCTTACTGAGCTTACCAGCGGTAATTTTACTCATTTCATATATTCCCCATGTTAGACGATTAGAATAATATGAAAATGGCTATGTTTCTGGATTATAAACCTACGAGATATGAAGGCAAGGGTTTTTTGATTTGTTCTTCTGTTGGCATGCGCCATCCCCTTCAGATAACCCTTATAAGTGAAATTAAGGGAAAGCCATCAAGGTAATGACCTTATCGGGAGCTACCCTATCCCTCAATTTTATCTATAACGTCTGCCATTACGTGCGAGAAATGGCGCAGAGCGTAGCGGTGAACTATTTCTCGTGGCTGTCGATGGCTTTGTTAGCCGTCCCCAGAGCCTCAGCGATCTTGTGTCCGAGTTCCCTGGCCGCTTCAACGGCGACGGGCTGTTCCTCGAACGACTTGATGCCAACTGAATCCACAGTAGCGTCTGGCCCGTATAGCATCGGAATACCAGACATCTTGCACTCGTCGCCATACACACATTTTACGCAGGGGACATTCCCCTGGATCTTTACGGCACCCACAAAGTTCATACCCTCTTCCATCATGTAAAACTGAACGGCATTGATCCCCATTTGGCCTGCGGGGGGGAGCATATCATTCTCCTCCGGCGCAGCAAAGGTAATGACCGCACCACCCGGTTTGCCGGCCATGAAGCCATGCGTATGGCGTAGAGGGTAGAGACGTTCGATGAACGCCTTTGTTCGTGAGTCGATCGTCGAATAGGGGGTGAACCCAGCTATGACTAAGGCGTCGGCCGCCTTTGCCTTTTCCGTTAACGCAATGCCATCATCTTTAATGACGCATGTATTGGTCTTGACGCACCCCAGACAGGCCCGGCAAGGCTCGATAGTGTAGTCCATTAGTTTGACGCACTCAGTTTCACATCCCGTCGCATCCAGCACCGCTTTGAGTGCGCGGTCCGTATTGCTGTTCTTGATTGGTGACCCAGATACTCCCAGTACTTTCACCTTTATCTTCCTTTCTTGTATGGGCAACACCGAGATTATAATGAGCCTCTGCAAAATCAGGGTCAATCTCTATTGCCTGCTTGTGTCATGAAATCTTCCTTCGGAACTTCTTCTCTGTTAATGGTTACGTCCCCTGGAGCCTCAATTCCTATCTTTATTTCACTCTTACTTATTTTCTCAATAGTTTCTTTTTCCTGGAATAATATGCAGATTGGGAAGGAAGTGCGTATTTAGCTTCTATAACTAATAGCATAAGTTAAATAACATACCAAATAATGAAATCTCTATTATTTATCTTTGAGGATTGTTTCGTTTGAAGACTTTCCGACAACTGCATTATGTGGGGAATGGGCAATTAATATACGGTCAATACGTAAAACAGCCTTGACAATTTCAGCCGCCGATTTTAGGGCATTAATCTTAATCCCTGCTGAATCAACAACGCCGGCCTCAAACATGTTTTCTTCCTTCCCCGTATTAATATCAATGCCATATTCTCCGGATTTATTTTTGATCTCAGCCATTTTTTCGGAACCATTGAAGCCTGCATTTGTAAGTATTTGACGCATAATACTGGAAAGGGCATGTGCAACCACTTCAATACCCATAGAATCTACTCCACTATTCAAGTTTTCCTCTTTCAATCTCTCACTGATGTAAAGCTCTACTGCTCCCCCTCCTGCAACAATACCCTCAGTCAAAGCAGACTGCGCTGCTGAAATACCATCCTTCACAGCACGCCATCGCTCCTGAGATGTCACTTTTGTAACACCACTGATAATAATCGTCACCATTTTTCGCTGTCCATGATTCTCTAAGAAGAATAACCCTTTCTCTTCATCGTAGTATACACTCTTAAAAGTACCAGCTGAGATTTTCCCCATATCCTCTTTTCTCCTGACCACTTGTACGTCTAAAGCATTTGCAATATTAAGAAGTTCTTCGTTAGAAACATGTATCAGCATAATATTCTTTTCAAGAAGGTTGGATAAGAGTTGTTCATCCGCATGGACAGAAGATACAAATACAATACCTGCACCAGTCTTACAGATGCTATCAGAAATCTCTTTTGTCACTTTTGTTTGACTTTCTTTCATCCGCACGATTTCGTCATAGTTTCTCACCTCTTTGACCAATGATTCTTTAATCTCCTTCAAGTCTATTTTAAGAAGAATCGCCTTAACATTTTCCATCTTATCAGGTATCTGTTGATCAAAGAACTGCCTTTGAATAACTATTCCATCAAAAACCATGTCTTCCAGCACAGGGTTATTAATTAGAAATATACTTTTTTTCAAATCCACCATTTCCTTTTTTTCCTTTGGATTTTTAAGAATGTTAAGGGCTTCACTAACCAAAGAGACAACCTGGTTTCCATCCATTCTACTTCCGGCTGCCGTTGAAATCACTTGAGCAAGACTAGCATCTTTCATGTTAATCTTTACAGCCTTCTGTTTGAAAAGCTCAATAGAACGTTGAATCCCCAGCTCTATACCACTCACAACCAATGTAGGATGAATGCCCACATCAGCAATCAGTCTTTTGCCCTCCTTTATCATTTCTGCAGCCAATACAACGGCAGTGGTCGTGCCATCTCCCACCTTCGTTTCTTGCCTGTCTGCAATTTCAACAACCAATTTTGCCACAGGATGAACCGTTTTGATCGATAGCATTATTGTTGCACCATCGTTTGTAATAAAACGGTTACCTAATTCATCCACGAGTAATTTGTCCAATCCTTTTGGCCCTAGTGTAGTCCGTACAGTATCAGCTACAGACAAAACTGCAGCGCAATTATTTTCGAGGGCAGCATTTTCTGCTCCTTGTGCCTGTATATTACCTGGGTTCTGTTCTGTCATTGATTTTTCTCAATATAATACTTAAATTTTAACATAGTTTATTATTTCCTTAAGTCTGGGGCAGGCTTTCCATGTAATTTCATTCGGATAATATTCCATATTTGCTTGCAAACAAGTTCAACATCATTTGATTTTCTACCCAATATTCGGATAATAATGCCATCCGAATGAGGAAGTACCGTGGACGCCAAATATATATTATCAGCCTTTTGTACAGCTCTTTCTATTTCGGTATTCAACATTTTACTTTCTACTTTCCTGGTTAGCAAATAAATGTTCGCGACAATCTCCCAATTATCCAGAATACCACACGACCTGGGATTACTTGCCTTTGGCGAAAAAACCATATTATCTAAACATCTATAATTTCCCGATAGATCAGTTGCCTGAAAACGCGAATAAAATATTCCATAGAGAAATGACTCTCCATAAGTTACACGTCCCGGCAGCAATATTTCACTATAAAGACAGGTTGCATCCTCGTGAATTTTTAGATTAACTTCTTGATAAAAGCGAGAATCTCTATAAGGTATAATCATATCAGGTAAAAATTCTGCATATGATCCCTTATCCAGGGTAATATTCAAAACCTGAGTTGCATAATTCTTCTCCATACGGTAAATCTTAGTTGCAGCCTGGGTCGTAATGTGAAAAGTTGTGTCCTCATAGCCATGTATGTCTATCCTCAGCCTATCACCCTGCAGTATTCCACCACTCGGGCTCATAATATATATATAAGGCATATGAGGCATATTCTCATCAATATAAAGAGCTTTTTGAACTTGTAATGGAACCTTATGATAATTCTCTACAAGTGTCGTCTTTCCCTCTCTATTTTCCAGGGCCAAGGCCAGCAATCCGACTTTACCTGCATTGCCAATATTGAGTACTGGAACTTCCAGATCATACTGGCTAAATTCTGATGGAATATTTACAGGAGTATAGTAATCGTGCGAATCAACAACGCTATGTTTTAGCATTTTATGTGAATATTAATCTTCAAATAGTACCTCTTTTTTTATTAACTGGTATACAGCGTCTATTCCTTCTTTGGTATGACAATTAGTAAAGATAAAAGGTTTGTCTTTTCTCATTAACTTAGTATCACGCTCCATTATTTTTAAATCAGCATTTACAAATGAAGCCAGATCAATCTTATTAATAATCAGTAGATCAGATTGGGTAATAGCAGGGCCATTTTTGCGGGGAATCTTTTCGCCAGCAGCCACATCAATCACATAAATGTAATAATCTACTAACGCGGAATTGAATGTGAGTGTCAGATTGTCCCCTCCAGTTTCAACAAAAAGTATATGAGAATCCGGGAACTTCTTTTCCATTTCCTCTACGGCAATCAGATTCATACTCGGATCCTCTCTCACAGCTGTATGAGGGCACCCTCCTGTCTCAACACCCAGAACACGATCAGTCGAAATAACATCCTGTAGCGTTCCCTTTACATGTTCAGCATCTTCCTTTGTAACAATATCATTGGTCAGGATAATTGGATCGTATCCATTCTTCACCAATACAGGTACTACCGCTTCAATAAGTGCTGTTTTGCCTGAACCGACAGGTCCTCCCACCCCAACTCGTGGAATCTTGTTTTCCATTAATGCTCCTTTCTTTAGAAATCCAGCTTTAATTTATCAGTCTAAAATCTTCTAGTTGAAGACATAATCTTAAGACAACATTGCAAACATAGATGTTCACTTAGTATCTATAAAAACATTGTAGATCAGCTCAAAAACATTCGGACAGTTGCCTGTTCATGCCTTATGGACATAATATCTACTAAAGGTGCGCAGGAATACATTTCGTCCGGTACTTTATGTATATGCTTTTTTATAAGATCAACTAATAAAGGTTGCAGATCATTGATTATCTTTACTGCCGTATAGTGATCAATTTTAACAAGCTTCATTGCCGCACTAACAAAACTAACACAAAATGAATACAGCTCTATCATCATCACCTCAGTGCACGCTATCTCCAGTAAATACCCGCTTAAACCTAATACAACTGCATAGTTTCCAGGACTGGCCCCCGCACAGACTTTTTCGTTAAAATCACGTATGATTAAGTTATCTGGAGCTATTAAAAGGATATTAGTCAGTAGGCACTTCCCTGTCTTCACAGAACATTCCCTGTTTTCAAATGATAGCTTCATAGCATAAAGCATTTCATCTAGCAACAAAATGGTATTTAAATCAGACTGTTCAGCCGCCCTGTAACCGTTGGCCAATGCAACACAATCAGCAGGAGCAATTTGATGGGAAAGAATGTCATCAAGTAAAACGAAAATATCATCTGCATTCTTCACCATCTCCTCCTGAACATACGATTCCAAACCATGAGAGAAGTTAAACATGCCCACTGGAAAGAATGTATCAGATATCTGAAGTGCATTTGCAAAAGATCTTAAACGGGATTCAGGCACATCACATCTTAACGGTATTTCATTGCCATTATTACTCACTACCAAGTATCCTTTCCTTAATGTTTGTGCTGATGGTGGCCATGTAACGAGTCGTGAGAGAACCCAGACTTCCTATCAGATATCTGTTCCTCCACCACTTCCTCAAAACAATATTTTACGCCTTGAATATTATGCGTTTTCATGACTGATTCCATTACTTTTTTGTCGATCACTATCGGAACATATATCTTTCCTCCAGCAACCTTTATTTGCCAGTGTTGATTACCAATCGCATGTCCCAACTTAACGGCTAACTCAAGCATCTTGTCATCATGGAATTTTTCTGCAAAATGAAGTACCATCATCTCCTCTGCTTCAATCTTTACCACTAACATCTTCTCACCCTTTTCATAATATAGAACATCTCCATCGCACAATATGGCACCCCTTTTGAGATTTATCCCTATCTCCTGGTCAAATCCCGGCAATTTCTTATACAACCGGGACCTTTCTGATTCTTTACGTTTAAACATTACAGTTTGTACATAACCTTTACCACCAGGCTCACTATAAAGTTTTTCCCACTTCACATCTGTATTAATATTTCCCAATATTTCGTTAATAATCAGCATGTTAGTTCTCTGCCCTGTAGTTTCTAGTAATCAAAAAATAAATATCTTTAGTAGATATTCCTCTATCAGAAAAAAACTCGTTATCATTTTACCTTTTCCATGAGCAAAAGGCAAATTGCTTTGTTCTTTGAGCCCTATATATCAACTATAAAGAGGGTCATTTTGCTACGATGTCTATTCTTGAGCTGAGTTTTGGAGGCGTTCCATTACCAGAAAGGTTATTTTAGAACGTTTATGAAAAAATACGAATCACAGAACTGTGATATGAAGGCTAGCATATAGAAAAGAATGGGTGTGAGTTAAACTCTCAATAAATATTCTAAATATTTTCAATATGTTTTGTTATCAGCCTCATTTTACCTGGCACCTTTTCATCCATTCAATCCTTCGTGCATCAATATCTACGAATCCAAGGTGTTTGCAACTTTCTTCCTTAACGTGTGCAAAAACAAATCCATCCTGCTTTATTTCTACAGGAGCATGTTTAATAAATCTACTTGCAATAATACATCCGGTTACCCGATGATCCACAAAATCAAGGTTTAGATGAGTTCTGGGATCAATAAAACCAGACAAGGACCATATCTTACCCGCTCTGACAACACCGTGCTTTACCTCGGAGGAATCTAACACATAACCTTTATCATCAACGTTTGACGCCTCCACTACATGTCTAATGTTCAAGAAATCTCCTTTTCCTTTACACCATAAAATAAAGCTGTGTCAGCGCTAATTCTTTTGCCGGCTCACAAGTAGCAATATTTCCATCAATCTTTACCTGATATGTTTCAGGATCAATCTCTATTTTTGGAGCTACATCATTTCTTACCATATGGGCTTTTGTTAACCCTCTACAATTCTCAACTGCAACGTATCCACCCTGCATACCAATTTTCTCAGGAACACCTAGTTCCACAGCTGTTTTTGAAAGTAAAGTCAGCTTTGTCTCATGCATCGCGCCTCCGAAAGCCCCAAACATCGGACGATAAATGACTGGCTCCGGTGTTGGAATGGAGGCATTTGAATCTCCCATTAAGGCCCAATTCACGAACCCACCCTTAATCACCATCTTTGGCTTTGCCCCAAAAAAGGCAATAGGCCAAAGAACAATATCAGCCATTTTTCCGGTTTCTATCGAACCTAATATATGCTCAAAACCTTCCGTAATTGCATGATTCAAGTTACATTTGGCAATGTAACGAAGAACCCTGAAGTTGTCATTTCCCGGTTCATCCTCTTCTAACTTTCCCCTTTGCTTTTTCATCTTATCGGCAGTTTGCATAGCCTTAATGAAATTTTCTCCAACTCTTCCCATTGCCTGAGAATCTGAACTATACATGCTCAATATCCCAAGATCATGAAGCACATCCTCTGCGGCTATTGTCTCTGCACGAATACGACTTTCTGCAAAGGACACATCCTCCGGAATTGAAGGGTTAAGATGATGGCAGACCATTAACATATCGAGATGTTCATCCAGTGTGTTTACTGTGTAAGGTCTTGTTGGATTTGTTGATGATGGCAGTACATTCTTTTCGCCAGCCAGGCGCATAATATCTGGAGCATGTCCTCCGCCCGCACCCTCAGTATGATAAGTATGAACTGTTCTACCATCGATGGCTTTAGATGAATCCTCCACAAATCCTGCTTCATTCAATGTGTCAGTATGAATTGACACTTGAACATCATATTTATCGGCCACTGATAAACTCTGGTCTAATACCGCAGGTGTTGTACCCCAGTCTTCGTGATCTTTTAGTCCACAGGCACCTGCCTCTAATTGTTCAATTAACGGTTCTGGTACAGCACTGTTTCCCTTTCCTTTAAAACCCCAGTTAATGGGTAACCCTTCACAAGCCAGAATCATCTTCTGGATATTCCATGGGCCCGGAGTACACGTGGTGGCCCTTGTTCCATCGGCTGGTCCTGTTCCGCCGCCTATGAATGTCGTTATTCCATTTGACAAAGCATCGTAAACCTGCTGTGGACATATCATGTGGATATGACTGTCTATTCCACCTGCAGTTGCGATGAGATGCTCACCTGCAATTACTTCCGTTCCAGGCCCTATAATAAGGTCTGGGTGAACACCGCTCATAATATCCGGATTACCCGCCTTTCCTATACCTGTAATCTTACCATCTTTGACTCCAACATCTCCTATTACTACTCCCTGGACCGGATCAATAATAATTACGTTAGTTATAACAAGGTCTAATGCTCCATTTTTATTGGTTTGGGTACTTTGTCCCATTCCTTCCCGTATAGTTTTTCCTCCGCCAAAAACAACTTCTTCGCCCGGCACACGATAATCTTTTTCTATTTCACATACTAATTCAGTATCTGCCAACTTGAATTTATCACCTACCGAGGGTCCGTATAAATCCGCATATTGCTTTCTTGTTAAATCTGCCATAAGAAAAACCTCTTAATATTTCCTTTAGATAACCATGGATTCAAGCACCCTTGAAACCCAATTCTTTTGCTTTTTTCAATGCAGCTTCCAATGCACCCTTTTCAGAAGTACTTCCATTTACCAAACCGTTTAATCCCATGACCACTCTTTTGCCCCCCAGTTGAACCAACTCGACCATCTTCTCGTCGCCAGGCTCAAAGCGAATAGAGGTTCCTGCGGGTATATTTAACCTCATTCCAAATGACTTTCTTCTGTCAAAATCAAGCGCCTTGTTAGTCTCAAAAAAATGAAAGTGAGAACCTACCTGAATTGGACGATCTCCTGTATTTCTTACCGACATTCCAAGAGTAACCCGTCCAGCATTAATTTCTATTGGATCATGTCCGACAATATATTCAACAGTTTCACTCATATTTCCTCCACGTCAAAAACTTTATCTTGACCTGTCAATTTCCGGTATTTCTAAGGCTATTTTTAAATACAAAGTGATGAAGTTTAATTTATATAATAGGATCGTGGCAGGAGACTAGTTTTGTTCCATCAGGAAATGTACATTCTACCTGTACCAGATGAACCATCTCCGGCACACGGGGCATTACATCTTCTCTCTTTAGTACCTTTTTCCCTAATTGCATTAAATCAGCAACACTGTTACCATCCCTTGCTCCCTCAAGAATAGTCTCTGTAATCACCGCAATCGCTTCCGAATAGTTCAGCTTCAAGCCACGTGACATTCGCTTTCTGGCTAAATCTGCTACAGAATAAATAAGCATCTTATCAATCTCACGCGGTGATAACATCATTACAAAACAATCTCCCTTCTCAATTATTCCTTATAACAATTAATCGATTATCTCGGCAGATACCGGAATATTAATAATCGGTTGTATTTTACTATTAGTATACACCTTTAATACGCCTTCTATTTCCCCAACCGGTGCATTTCCATTTATCCTGGTTAGAATTCTAAGGGGTCTGCCTTTTTTTTCAAGAATATTCTTTTGAGAAAAATCTGTGGAAGCTTCCCAAAAGTTTGAATGCAGGGTTACGTATTCTTCTTCATCGATATTCATTCGAGGGTCCGTTATGATTTCTGAAGTTAGAAAATCAGGTTGGACTTCAATTCTATCAACCCTGATATTTTCTTTTAACAAGGTAATAAATACCGATTTTACACATTTATTATCTTTCTTGATTACGCCAAAATATAAATGCGATGGGTATATGCGAATATCTCCGAGTACCTCTCCAGAAAATGGAATAATCACCCGGTTTTGCCTCTCGCTATTTGTAAGTATTTGAATATTACCCGTCAGAACCCCAACCGTAGCAGTATCTTTTAATGTCGCCGCAACAACATGTTCGTTCTCCTTTTCATCTTTCTTGTACTTAATACTAATATCAGAATTCGTTGATATCACATTTTTTATTTCTAATTTGAATCCAGGACGTGGTTTGACATCTATTCCCACTTCTACTTTTTTACCCTTAGGAACATACCCAAAACTTATCTGCCGCGTATTTATTGTAATATCTTCGATTATCTCTCCTGACAGTTTGAGAGTGTAAACAGGGGTGTCCGGATCATTTGAATATATTTTTATGTTTTTGGATATGGCACCTGTATCAGGAATACCTTTAAGGATCGCAACAATACCCTCAGACATTCCCGGAAGCACTTTAGATGTAGTTGCTTCAGATACAATACAACCACACGAAGCCTTTATGTTTTCAATTATTAAATCTTCTGTTCCACGATTTTCAAACATGAAGAAATGCTCCACATCTACATTTTTATAAACTTTACCAAAATTGTAGACTGGCTCTTCAAAGAAAATATCAGGTTGGCTTTCTACTAATGATTTTGAATTCTTTACTTGGGTTATAATTTTTTCTTCGTATTTTACATCATGGCTACTTATACCTGATCCACTTTCTTTTAATAAATGGTAGGATTGAAAATCATCAGAAAAAACACAACTGGAAATAAATGTACTAACTATCACTACGTACAAAATAGTATAGAACTTCATCAGATAGATTTGAATAATTCCTGGTTAATCTATTTCGGAGGAACCCTCTTCACCAGTTCTAATATTAATAATACCATTTGTATCACAAACAAATACCAGTCCATCACCAAAAGAACCGGTTTGAGCCGACTGAACAATTACATTCACAAACTTATCAACATCCGCTTTTTCGGCAAGAATCTCAATCTTCATCTTCGGCAGGAGGTCTACTTTGTACCGTCCTCCTCTCCATTGTTGTGTAACACCTTTTTCCATTCCATGACCGTCTATCTGAGCTATCGTAATGCCAGGACAACCTGCTTCTTCCAGGGCACTTTTTACAAACGGAAGTCTTTCCGGACGGACAATAGCTTCGATTTTTTGAACTGGGGATCTACCTTTCGGGATAAGCTTTATAGGCAGAGGTGTTTTTTCTTGTGGAATGCCCGCCACACCGCCTACCAAGACTTTTGACGTAGAAACGAATGTATCACCCGCTCGCCTAATTACAAAATCGGGATACGCTACATTGTTGTGCTCTCCGATATCAAGACCTTCTAATTCAGTACTGATATCAACGCGAATTCCAATTGTATATTTCAGCATAAGCCAGAAAATGCCTGAAAATAGAAAAGCAAACAAAGCAACAGCCCACACACCCATAAACTGTGTACCTAACAAAGAACCTCCTCCGCCAAAAAATAGTCCATTTCCAACGCTTTGAGGCAAATATTGTCCCTCCGCAAAGAGCCCCACACATAACGTACCAAAGACACCGTTAACCAGATGTACGGACAAAGCCCCTGCAGGGTCGTCTATCCTCATTTTATCAAAGAACATAACTGATAATACCACTAACCATCCTGCAATAAATCCTATAATGGCAGCGCTGGCAACACTCACAACTGCACATGATGCGGTTATAGCAACAAGCCCACCTAAACAACCGTTAAGCGTCATTCCTAAACCGGGTTTTCTTAAAATAATCCAGGATGCCATTGTAGCCCCCAGGATACCAGTACATGCTCCCATATTTGTAGTAAGAGCTATGTGTGCAATTAATCCCGGATTGGCAGACATTGTACTTCCAACATTAAAACCAAACCAGCCTATCCACAAGGCAAATACACCAATTAATGCCAAGGGCATGTTGTGTCCGGGGATTGTTGTAATGGAACCGTCCGGATTGTATTTCCCCATACGAGGTCCTAAAAGCAGAACACCGGATAATGCCGCCCATCCTCCAACTGAATGAACAACTGTTGATCCGGCAAAATCAAACATCCCTTTTGCAGCCAGCCACCCATTAGCCCAAACCCAATGTCCAACAACCGGATACACGAAAGCAACCATTAAGAATGAAAATATTATAAACGCACTGTATTTAATACGCTCCGCAACAGCACCAGAGATGATACTTGCGGCAACCATCGCAAATTTCATGTGAAAGAAAAATTTTGCCGCTAAAGGAATACCAACCCAACCAAGTGCCGAATATACTCCCTTATAATTATCTCCAGTCGAAGGGCTATTATCCCCTCCACTCATAAACATAACTCCTTTTAATCCAAAAAGGGGATTGCCATCACCAAACATAAGTCCAAAGCCGAAAAACCAGAATGCAATTGTTGCCACCGCAACAACTATAAAGTTCTTTGAAAGAACATTTACGCAATTCTTGGTACGGGTAAAACCGCTTTCTACACAAGCAAAACCCAACCCCATCAGGAAAATGAGTACTGCTGCAATGAGAACCCACAAGGTATCCGCAGTAATTTGTATTTCCATATTCCTATATGACCTCCTAAACTTTCAGGTCCGTAAATAGCAAAGAAAGAAAATGTGCTTTACTCATTAAGTTATATCGTTATATGTTTTTGCACATTCTCTAAAGGTACGTCTTTAGTACGTCCACTTTCGATGATAGAACCCTTGGCCATGATGTAATAGTCATCAGCAACACGCCATGCAAATTCCAGGTATTGTTCCACCATCAAAATAGCTATATCTGACATTTTTTTTATGCGTTGAATAATATCTTCGATCTCCAAAATAATCGAGGGCTGAATCCCTTCTGTAGGTTCATCCAGTATTAAAAGTTTTGGGTCCAGGGCCAGGGCTCGTCCAATGGCCAGTTGCTGCTGTTGCCCTCCGCTCAGATCACCACCTCTTCTGTCCAGAAATTCTTTCAACACAGGAAATAATTCAAAGACTACATCAGGTATCTTACGAATATTATCTCTCCTGGCTTCTAATGCCACCAAAAGATTTTCTTGCACAGTAAGTTGAGGAAATATGTCACGTCCTTGAGGTACATATCCCATGCCTAATTTGGCCCTTTGAGCAGGTGATGTTTTAGTAACATCATTATCGTCTAAATAAATTTTCCCTTTACTGGCCGGAAGAAGCCCCATAACCCCCTTTAGCAACGTTGTCTTTCCCACACCATTTCGACCAAGCAAGCAAGCAGTCTCTCCCGGCTTAACCTTCATACTTACATCAAAAAGGATATGACTTTGCCCATAAAAGACATTAAGATCTTCAATGTTTAACATAAACATTATCTATTTTTCCCTCCCTAAATACTTCTCTATGACCCGTTCGTCTTTTTGCACTTCATCCATTGTCCCTTCACATAAGACCATACCATCATGTAGGACAGTCACCTTTTGTGCTATTGATTTAATAAAATCCATATCGTGATCTATCACAAGGACAGTGTGGTTCTTGGAAATCGACAGTATGAGTTCTGCTGTGCTTTCTGTTTCCTTAACGGACATGCCGGCAACAGGTTCGTCCAATAGTACTAATTCCGGGTCTTGAGCTACAACCATACCAATCTCAACCCGCTGCTTTTCTCCATGGGAAAGCGAACCCGCCATTACATCGGCCTTATCAACCAGCCCAACAGTTTCTAAAACTGAATATATTTTCTCACGATCTTTCGCAGTTTTTCTCGTAAGCAATGTGTAAAATACACCTTTTGTTTTTTTGCGCAGAGATAATTCAAAATTTTCAAACACTGTAAGATTTGAAAAAATAGAGGGATTCTGGAATTTTCTACCTATTCCGGCTTTTACAATATCCTGTTCAAGCATTTTTGTAATGTTTGTATCGTTCTTTCCGAAGATCACTCGTCCTTTAGTAGCTCTTGTCTTACCACAAATCACATCCAGCATTGTCGACTTTCCAGCCCCATTTGGGCCTATCATAGCACGAAGTTCACCATAATCCATATAGAAACTCAATTCCTTCAATGCCAGAAAACCATCGAAACTGACTGTCACACCCTCCACGTACAAAATCGTTTCTTTGCGCATAATTCACTCTCTTCAGTTAATCATCCTTCTTTAATCGATCTCTCCTCAGTTTTTGTTCTTTCCATAATGTTGGTTTTCTTTCGTTCAGTATGTTTTGGTTTTTTTGAATATAAATTCTTTATCTGACCTACGATCCCAATTGCACCTTTGGGAAAAAGCACAACCACACAAAGAAACAATGCACCCAAAAAGTAAAGCCATATACCGGGATATAATTCACTAAATATAGTTTTTGCATAATTTACGATAAGTGCTCCTAATAAAGGACCTGCAAGAGTTCCTTTCCCGCCAACAGCGACCCATAACACCATCTCAATAGAAGGAACAACACCAACATTAGAAGGAGATATAATTCCCACTTGTGGAACAAACAGCGCCCCACTGATACCAGCCATACCAGCAGCTACTGCAAAAATAAAAATTTTGAAATTTGCAACGTCATAGCCGGAAAACCGTACCCGGTTTTCATCGTCACGGATTGCCCTCAGTACCCTTCCAAGTTTAGAACGGGTTATCCAACGGCATATTAAGTAGACCCCAAACAATATAATTACTGATGCCATATAAAGACCAAATTCAGTTTTTGGCAAATCAGGCCCCCTGAGTGGAAATCCAAAAATAGTTCTGAAATCATTTAGCCCGTTTGTTCCACCCGTATAAGGTTGATTGCCAACCAGCGTAATAGCAAGTACGAGGGCCAGCGCCTGACTTACAATGGCGAAATATACACCCCTGACACGGCTTCTAAATAGAAGGTATCCGAATCCTGCTGCAAGCGCCATTGGAACGAGGATAACACATGGTATAGCTACCCATGCATAATTAAACGGTTTCCAGAACCAGGGAAGTTCTGTAATTTGATTCCACACCATAAAGTCAGGTAACGCACTTCCGTAATGGCCTGAGGCACCTACCTTAAGCAACAGGTACATGGCCATACAGTATCCACCAAGTCCAAAATATACACCCTGCCCAAGACTTAAGATACCCGTATATCCCCAGGCAAGGTTTAATCCCATAGCCAGGATAGCAAATGCCAAAAACTTCCCTAACAGGTTTATACGAAATTCACTTATCCGAAGCCATGAATCTTCACCAGGGAGTTTATTAAGCAAAGGGATTACTATCAGAAATATAGAGAGTACAATCCCTGCTATAATCCATTCGTTTATGCCGCCAACCTTTTTATTATTCATATTACATTTTTCCACAAATGTTCATATCCTCAATTACCCAAATCTTTTATTGAAAAAAGCATGTGGACATAAACCAATCTTCACTAATGCGTTTCAAGCCTCACGTCTTCACGCCCCTTTGATGCTGATAATCCCGTTGGTCTAAAACGCAAAAATATAATAACAGCGATAAACGTCAAAGCCTTGCCTTTATTTGCCGTTGTAAAAAATTCAAGTATCGCATTGGTTTCACCCAAACCAAATGCTCCTGCTATAGTACCAACAATTTTACCAACACCACCCAGCACTACTACCATGAAACAATCTACAATATAATTCTGGCCGGTAGTGGGACCTACAGAACTTAATAAACTCATATTACAACCAGCAAGGCCTGCCAACCCTGAACCCAGCGCAAACGTAAAGGCATTTACTCTCTGGGTGGAAATACCCAAACAATCTGCCATCTCGCGATTTTGCATTACCGCCCTTATCTTTAACCCAAAACGAGTTCGATAAAATAACCAGTATATGGCAGCAACAACACAAATCGTAAAACCAATTATATACAATCTCTTGTAAGGCAAATACAATCCGACAAGGACTTCAACGCCCCCTAGAAGCCAGCTTGGACTTGGTACATCAATATTATTAGCACCAAAGTAATTTCTTATCGCCTGTTGAAGAAGCAGGCTGACACCCCATGTCGCCAACAGGGTATCGAGAGGTCGTTTATACAAGAAGCGAATAACAGAACGTTCTAACGCATATCCCAAACCCGCTGTAAAAATAAAAGATAATGGTATAGCCAGTGCCCAATAGAGCCCTAAAACAGGCTGAAAGAAACTTGCAAAAATACCCTGTGCCACCAGGGCAACATAACACCCTAACATCAGAAACTCACCATGGGCAAGATTAATGACACCCATTACTCCAAAGGTAATTGCAAGGCCAAGAGCAATAAGGAGATATTGTGAGCTGATGGTGATACCGTTAAATAGCTGCTTGAGTGTAATAGCGACCTGGTCGTTCCATTCTGTCTTACTTACTGCATCTTTTATGAAAGCACTTACTTCTTCGTCCTGTTCACTTTCCAATGCCCTTCCTAAGAACATAACGGTATCAGGATGTGCCAGTTCACCAAAGAATTCAGCGGCTTTTTTACGGACATCCGAATCTCTGTCTGATAGTTTATACCTCTGAATAGCTATAGTAATCGCTTTTTTTACTTTCTTCTCTTTTTCTATGGCCAAGGCCTTCTCCAGCACGGTAATGATAACCATCATCTCCTGATCATCTACCATGAGCTGTTTAAAAAGAGAGGCTCCCTCTATCTCACCTACCGTAGCATCCACTGCAGTACGCGTACCAGCCTTTTCACCCAATCCCTCTGCGCCATTCATCCTCACTGCTTTATCTATATCTAATAACTGGAGTTTACTAACCGCGATTTCTATGGCGAAAACTACCTCGTCTTCCATCTCTTCATTCCATAAGTCATTCAACGCCTCAAGGACTGAAGGATCTTCAAGGTTTCCAAGTTCCCTGACGGCACTTTCCCTAACGCCTTTATCCTCATCTGACAGCATTGAAATAAACCTATCTACATTGTCTTTAGATGCGGCTTCTGAAAAAGCCACTTGAGCTAAAACTAATGCAGAAATAATAAGCATTAAAACTGCTATTTTCTTAGAGAACTTCATACATAAATGATATAAAAAATTGTTCTCGCTTTTATAAATATTAAATAACCACATATACATTGCCTATTAACGTCTTCAAAATTGCAGAAAGTTTCAGTATACATTTCAACTGCAATTATACAACATTATTTTCTGAAAATAGTATAATTAGACCAATTTTTAAAATATACAATACTATGCTCGTTAATGAACATATAAACAAACCCTTTGAACTATACAGCATAAGATAAAATCAACTCTTTAATGATATTTTTTGCATATACCAGTACAGGATTAAACGGTAAAAGATTTTTATGGCAATTATTTAACTGAGGGCGGGAAACTCATTATTAACCTTTTATAGGTATTAAGGTTGTTCCAGGTCAAATGGTGAGGGTCTTTTATTTGTCCTTGGATTTATTTAATCTTCAAAGATATTAATTAATGGATCAATGAATCTCCTCCCCCCCCCCCTCTCTGATAACCCAAAAACAGTTTTCATTTTGGGAAAACAATGTAAGAAGTGATTGTACTCGAGAGAGAAATATTGTATTACAACTATGAAGATTCCTTTTTATGCTAATCTATTAACTTGGAGCGGAAGACTCATTATTAACCTTTAAAGATATTAAGGTTGTTTCCGGTTAAATGTGAAAGCATCTAACCCTGCCCTATTAATAATTAATCTTCAAAATATTAATGAGCCTTCTCCCCTCAGATTAACTCAAAAACCGTCACAATTGTTAGAAATGTGATGATGAGAAAATTTGTACTCGGGAGGGAAATATAGTCTTACAACTTCGAAGATTTCTTATGCTTATCTTCTAACTGATAGCGGAAGACTCATTAAAATGTTAATGAGCCTTCCGCCTCAAGAATTACAAAATGATTTATTAAAAACTCTAACTGAAAAATGAATCTGACTAAATTTTACATGAGAAAAATTATTAGCCAGTTATTTTGACTTAAAACTATTCATCCATTTTTCCAGTCTCTCCACTCTGCTTTCTAATTGCAGCAGGGTGCCTCGCAACCTGAGGCAGCGGCCCCACCACTACTAATTCTAGCCATATCAGCCGGAGTCATTTCTTCATAGTCAGCACCTCTCTCACCTTCGGCTATAGTAATTGTTCCACCTTTGGATTGAACACAATCTTTGTCTGGATCAGTGAACCTGCTCCAAGGCATAGCACGTACAGGACCAGGTGTACTCCATACAACCTTGAACTGACCATTCTTCAAATGCTTGCCAATCTGCACAACTTTCCAATAATGATGATTCTCGGCATCAAGCCGTACAGGTCCCTCGGGTGCCAGATATTCCAGTCCTCTTGCAGCCTCACGTATGGCATTTACATCATCAGAGCCGGCCTTTTCTACTGCCATGGCCCATACCTTTACGTTAATATATTGTGCCTCAATTGGGTCATCCGTGACGCGATCCTTCCCAAAACGATTCTGATAATTTTCCACAAAAACATCATTCACCGGGTTATCTTGACTCATGAAATAATTCCACACGGCATAATGACCTGCCACGTTATCACCACCAATACCTCGAACTTCCTCTTCAGCAATACTCACCGACATAACAGGAATGTCTCTAGCCGAAATACCGGCTGCTTTCAATTGTTTGAAAAATGCCACATTGCTGTCGCCGTTGATTGTACTGAATATAACATCAGGTTTTGCCTGTTTAATCTTATTCACAACAGTAGAATATTCCATATGCCCAAGTGGAGTATATTCCTCCGCCACTAAAACACCACCCTCTTCCTCAAGTTGTCCCCTGATAATCATGTTTGTAGTCCTTGGGAATATATAATCCGAACCCAACAGATAAAACCTTTTCTTGCCCTGTTTTAAAAGCCACGTCACTGCAGGACCTGTCTGTTGATTTGGTGCGGCTCCTGAATAAATTACATTCTTGGAACACTCATTTCCTTCATACTGAACAGGATACCACAATAAATGGTTATATTTTTCAAATACCGGTAGACATGCTTTCCTGCTTGCGGAAGTCCAGCAACCGAAAACAGAGCATACCTTGTCTTTAAGTATAAGTTTCTTGGACTTTTCTGCAAATGTAGGCCAGTCTGAGGCAGGATCTTCTATGATTGGAACAACCTCTCTTCCACCTAAAAGACCACCAGCAGCATTAATCTCTTCAATTGCCATTACTACCACGTCTTTAATAGCAACTTCACTTATTGCCATGGTACCGCTCAAAGAATGCATTACCCCAACCTTAATAGGTGGCTTGGAGGGATCAATTTCCCCTGCTTTGGCAGCCTGTAACCCAACAAACATAATCATGGCAACTGCAACGGTAATAACTGCACAGCGCTTACTCCAACCAAAAATGCTTTTTTTACTTTTTTGATGCATTTGCTTCTCCTTTCTCTTTCACTTTAGTTTGATAAAACTAAAATTATGATAGTAAAAAAAACCTCCTTTCTTGTGAGTCGACAATGTTATCCGTTAAACACTACCCCATGTTGAATGGTTCACATACAACTTTTAGTGCTGAAATTGCATCCCGAGTTTCACTGATTGCCGATCTTCGTTCCAATCAGCTTCACCGCCGGTAGAACCAAGGTGTTCATTGGACCACATCAAGGAAACCTTTGCGTTATAAGGCTGTATGATGTAATTAAAACCCAATTCCAGTTTTGAACGAGACCATTGATTGGCTGTATCTGCGTCGGTAGGATCATATGAGACATAACGGGAAATTGGTTGCAGTTGCCCCTCAACCCAAAATAAATTCATTTTTTCAGGAAACAGGTAACTTAGCCCAGCCTCCCAAGCTTGACCAGCGCCACCAAGAGTCCCTGTGCCACCGGAGGTGTCCCCGCAATTATAATCAAAATAGGCAGCCTCTATGTCTATAGTGCCCCAATTAAAGGTTTTTTCAATCAGGACATCGACATTCCAAGCTCTATAATCGGTCGGTGCCGCAGCGGTACCTGCAGCATCTGACTGGTGAACCCCCACTAAACCTATAGTAAACACATCTTTCGCGCCGTAGAAAGCGCTACTATTGTAATAACCGGGTTCTTTTTCCCATAAACACAACGTCAAACGACCTGAAGTCAACAAATGGTCTGGATCATCATTGGGCCCACCTGCAGTTTCTTTACCTTCAGCCGCTGAGAACTGATACTTGAATTTTCCACCGTCGAGCTGCCCCCAATAAGATATTCCTTCAACACGGCCGGTATCCTTGAAAGGATATGCGGATATTCCCGGACCTGGAAAGTCATAAGCGTTCTGATAGTACGGCCCGTCAAGATTATAACGGTCGCTGGCCGGCAGATGCCTTCCAAAACGTATGTGATGTTTGTCGCTCCACGTATACTCCGCAAAAGCATCCAACAAGCGCACTGTATCTTCTCCATCATCATTATATATTTCTGTATTAAATGTCGTAGTTATCTGGTCGGTAATTTTGGCACCCATGTACATACGCATGTTTGTAACATCAAAATTTTTATCCCAACTTCTTCCGCCACTTACCTGATCGTTTTTGGTACCTGCCGCATCCTCTGTCATTGAAAACTGCGTACGCAGACCAAAACCAAGCGAAACTTTGTCTTTAAGCCCCTTTAATGAATCTAAAGTGCTTTTGTTATCCTCCTGGGTCGTAGTAATTTCACTAATCCTGGTTTCTAAATAGTCCAACCTTTGTTCCATTCCTTCTTGTGTAAACCCAACTTTTGCGTTACACAAGAACACTACACTAAACGCGATAACCAACGTCATTATCACTTTTTTCATAGCTTACCCTCCTTATAAATGGTAGTATAAAAAATAGCTTGTATTTGATCTAAACCGCCGAACTCTTACCTCCCTCCAAGAAATTTATTTATAGCTGCAACAGCAAAACTCGAAATAGTTATGTATACTTACTTCTAGAACTGAGAGAGCTTTCCTTATATCACTTTGCTGTGTTATTTGTAACGTCACATCAAAATTAAATGATTAAGCTTTGCCAAGAACTGGATCCGCCACAGTCGTAATATGGCATCCATGCAAACTTAAGTCAGTACTGCATACTCCAAGGCAAGACACATATGGGTGTATACGCTACTTGTATCTGGAGGAACCATAACACAATTCTCCAGCATGTCAACCACTATTAAACATATATTCACATATATATACATATTTGTAAGATAATGATTACACATGTACACAAAGTGAAGCATCTTGCAAATAGAGCAATGGCTCTATATATTAGAAAAAAGGACTCTATAAGAAGCCAGTTCATTCAAAGCATTATTGCCAGTATGCAGGAAGCTGGATAGCTCGAATGAGGTCTTGTGAGTTTACATTAAAGGCAACCGGGTGGAGGACAGAATTCATCTTTCCTATTGATTTTGGTATTTACTTGAGCGTTATAACCCCCCTCATTGTTAATACACAATCTACTGGATTTCATACCGCACAGGCGTATACTCAGTCAAATGATGGATTTGTATAAATTTAGTCTATTTTACAAAGGCAATAAATATATGAACTATCTTGCTTCTTTTCAATAAAATAGTAATATGTTTCACTTGGATACCATTACAATTGCGGGCGCAATTACTAAAGATTAAGGGATCTTGATAAAGTGAAGATGGTACAAAGAACGTGGGCAGGCCAGCCTGCGGCTACAGTTATATTTAATTACTCAATCTAGGAAATAATAATGTGGTGTAAGAGAATAAGGCTTATTTCGTTATTTGTTGTTTTATCTGGAGCAATTAGTTGTACAAACTCTAATTCTTTTTTCCGGAAGGGTCAAGTTCAAGACCCATTTGACAATGTATTTAATCAAGGTAAGACATACATAAAGCTTGAAGAATTAAAGAGTACAAAAGGAGCCCTAAAGACATTACTTGATCATCCACAATATTTAAAAAAGGACATGCTGGCAAGTGTGCTCTCGTCCATTTATTTTAAAGAAAAGGGCTTAAAAGGTTGGAGTAAAGAACAGTATGTATTTCATGAAAGTGAATTAGTGAAATTAACATCCCATATAGAAGATGCTTTCACAAGGGCATCTCCATCGCAATACATATTGGTAAATTCGCATTATACAAAGGCAAAAATGCTTGTTAAGTCAGACGTGTATACCATATTTGGGTTATTTATTTCCGGTGATAAATTAAATGTTATTTTCTCAAGAATCCAATATGAAGCCATAATGGGCAAGGGCAGGGACAAGACATTTGATTCTGTTGTAAGTACAGCATTTGTTGATCCATTTAGTATAAAAAAAACCCCCCTCTGGGAAATAAGCATTCACTCGGGTCAACGACTTAAGAAAGGACATGATAATTGGTTAATAATTGATTTTGAAAAAGATGCTTTTGCCAAAAAAGAAGAGCACGAAAAGAAAGTAGCACCCGGTGTTAAACAAGAAGAACCTAAAACTACCGGTTCCGGAGAAATTATTTCAGGTAGCCATTATAAAGGTGTACAGCCAAGAATGAGTATTAAAGATCAACTCATGGAACTGAAGGAATTAGAAACTACCGGGCTTATTAACAATGAAGATTATGAAACCAGAAAAGCAACAATTTTAGGTAGTAAACAAGAAAAGAGTATAAAAAGCAAATTTAATGAGCTTCGCAAACTAAAAGATGGTGGTTTTATCAATGATACAGATTACGAGCACAAGAAAAGAGACCTTCTGGAAAAGAATGACGAAGGGGAAAAGGGGAAAAAGATTAAAGAGATTCTGGCTGAGTATCTGGAATTGAGAGATGAAGGTTTCATAACTGACGAAGATTATGAATACAAAAAGAAGAAATTACTTAAAAAGTTTTAATCAGAAAACCCGAAACCATGAAATGAAGACAGGTAAGGGCAGAGAGCATGAGGAAGGATGAATCAGAATAATATCTTGTTCTTGATAACTATTTGCCAAATGAAAGACACTTTTATCGCTTGAAATTTGTAAGCAGTATTAAAAACAACCCTTAAATAGTTTAGAATATACCCTCCGAAATTCTCTAACAAAGAATTTTTGCTGTTCTTAAGCATCAACGACACATCAATAACATTTATTGCTTTGACTTCATAATAGTATTATCATATAATCGGGGTTCATGTCTTTATGTAATATATTTTTATAGATCATAACATGAACACTTATTCCAGTAGCAATTAAATGAAAAAAACAGACAAAAAATCACCTGGAAAACTATCCAAGAACTCGAAAACAAAGAAGACCGGTTTCTCAATAGGATATCTTCTCCTTTTTCTTGTGGTTCTATATATCATACAGATGTTTATGTCACCTAAAGCCGGTGAAATCACTTACAGCCAATTCAGAGAGTATGTAAGTGAGGGAAAGATAGTTGACTGCTCTATAGGAGAAAAAATAATCAGGGGTCACTATGAAGATCCATCATCTGGAAATAACAAACCTGTTGCTTTTGTAACTGTTCCGGTACAAGACATCGAATTAGTTAATGAATTAGAAGCAAAAAACGTTCAGTTCAAGGGTGAAGTAGAGAACAACTTTCTCAGGAATATGTTAATGTGGTGGATTTTCCCATTCGCGATCATTGGTATAGCTTGGTTTTTCATATCAAAGAGAATTGGCGGAATGGGAAACCCTTTTATGTCATTCGGAAAGGCAAAGATTAAATTATATGCAGAGGAAGATGCAAAGAAAACTACTTTTGCCGATGTAGCAGGCTGTGAAGAAGCGAAGGAAGAACTACAAGAAATAATAGAATTCTTAAAGTACCCACAAAAATTCCAGAAACTTGGCGGCAAGATTCCAAAAGGTGTTTTACTCGTAGGACCGCCGGGAACCGGAAAAACACTTCTGGCAAAAGCGGTTGCAGGTGAATCAGGAGTACCCTTTTTCTCAATAAGCGGGTCTGATTTTGTTGAAATGTTTGTTGGAATGGGAGCTGCAAGAGTACGTGATATGTTTGAACAGGCTAAGCAAAAAGCTCCTTGCATAGTATTTATCGACGAACTAGATAGTGTAGGAAGGCAACGTGGCGCAGGTTTAGGTGGTGGCCATGATGAACGAGAACAAACACTTAACCAGCTATTAGCTGAGATGGATGGTTTCTCTTCAAATAGCGGCGTAATTATCATCGCAGCAACAAACAGACCTGATGTCTTAGATTTTGCATTGCTTCGTCCGGGAAGATTTGACAGGCAAGTAACTGTAGACAGACCTGATCTAGTAGGAAGAGAAGCTATCTTAAAGGTACACGCAAAAGGCGTTAAAGTAGAACCGAATGGCAACCTTAATACAATAGCAAAACGGACTCCCGGTTTCTCAGGTGCTGACCTGGCAAATGTTATTAATGAGGCGGCGTTACTTGCTGCTCGACGTGATAAGAAATTTGTCGAAATGGAGGAACTTGAAGAATCAATAGAAAGAGTTATTGCGGGTCCTGAAAGAAAAAGCAGGGTAATAAGTGATGAGGAAAAGAGCATAGTGGCATATCACGAATCTGGCCATACATTGGTAGCTGCAATATTGCCTAATACCGATCCGGTACACAAGGTATCGATTATAGCAAGGGGTGCTGCAGCACTTGGCTACACATTACAGCTTCCTACCGAAGACAAATATTTAACCAAAGAATCTGAAATATTAGATACTTTATGCGTCCTTCTTGCCGGCCGTGCTGCTGAAGAAATAGCCTTTAATGAGTTCTCTACCGGTGCGCAAAACGATCTTGAAAGAGTAACAAAATTAGCTCGAAATTATGTATGTAAATTTGGAATGAGTAAAACGCTTGGCCCGCAAACATTTGGAAGACAACAGGGAAATGTCTTTCTTGGGCATGACCTGGTCCAGGAAAAAGAGTTCAGCGAGAAAACAGCAATAGAGATTGATTCAGAAGTATCAACAATAATCAAAGACTCTTACGCTAAAACCAAGTCTCTGATTGAAAAAAACAGAGGCAAGCTGGATCTCCTTGCCAAGAGGCTTGAAGAAGAGGAAGTGTTGGAAGCCGACAAAATCCTTGAGCTACTAAACATTAAAGAGGAAAAAGAAGGGAAATCTGAAAAAGATGATTTAGTAGCAGAGGAGGAACCTCGCCAATCTGAATAAGTTTTCAGCTTCTCTGGAAACTTATAATTTGGCTAACAAGTCTTTCGGAAGTGTAAAATTAGCATAAACATTTTGAACATCATCCTGATTCTCCAATTTTTCCATTAGAGAAATAACGCTTTTGCCCTTTGCCTCATCCAATTCGATATAAGTGCTGGAAACCCAACTAATCTCAGCTAACTCTATATTAACACCCTCATCTTGTAACACCTTTCTAACATTATTAAAATCCTTTGTATCACAGTCAATCTGATACATTTCATCTATTGTTTGCAAATCTTCACATCCTGCATCAAGGACAAGTGTCATCAACTTATCCTCGTCTATCTCGTTAATATTGACACTTATCAATCCTTTCTTCTGAAACATCCATGAAACACAACCGGACTCTCCAAGATTCCCTCCAGATCTTTCAAATATCTTCCTTATTTCTGCTGCAGTCCTATTCTTGTTGTCAGTTAATATCTCTACCAAAATTGCAACACCGCCAGGACCATAGCCTTCATAAAGGCATTCATGAAGTACGGCATCTCCACTTGATGCTCCTGTGCCCTTAAGTACTGCACGTTCAATATTGTCCTTGGGCATATTCTCAGATTTCGCTTTATCAATAGCATACTGCAATTTTAAATTCATTTCAGGGTCACCGCCACCCTGCCTCGCGGCAGAAGTAATGGCTTTTGCAAGTTTGGAAAATATCTTCCCCCTCTTTGCATCCGCAGCGCCCTTCTTATGTTTTATAGTTGACCACTTGGAGTGTCCTGACATTATTCTCTATCTTCCATTCTTTATACTAGCTTCTCTTGTTAGTTAGTATGATTACGAACAACCCTTTCACCTGATTTCAGCCTCTCCATTGTACTCTCAACCATCATCAGATGTTGAAGCTTTTCTAGTTTATTCTGAATCACTTTTCTGGCTTTTATCTCACGGGCAGTTTTATGCTTTAAAAGTGGAGATGCCTCTGCTGTAGATTTTTCCCATAACTTTAAGGCTGCCTCCCATTGGCCCTGTGCTCTCTCCCAATAACCGAGAGAATAATACACATCTCCAATATGTCCCATAATTTCCGGGTCTTCAGCATATTCCGATGCCTTGTTAAGTTTTTGCAATGCTAACGTTATCTTTTCATCGTCATCTTCATCTGCCAATTTATAATATGCCCAACCTAAACTATCAAGATATGCACCATTTTCAGGCTCTATACTTAAAGCCTTTTCTATCAAACCTAAGGCCTCGTCTAACTGTTCGCCTTTTTCAACAAAGAAATAACCTAGAAAGTTACTTGCCTGATGGTAATCAGGATCTATCTGTAAAACCTTCTCTAATTCATTTACTACATGCTTATGATCATTCATCTCATAATATATGTTAGCCAGCATAAAACGAACTCCCTTCAGTGCCTCTTCATCTTCTTTTATCACACTCGAAATTGCAGTTCTCAGAGTATAAATCGCTTCCCTGTCTTCACCCCTCCTCTGGTATATTTGGCTTAACGTAGTATACTCCCTCAAGCTTTTACTTCCTTTGTTTACACTCTCTTTCAATATTACAAAGGCCTTTTCTCTCTCTAACTCTGCTTTCTCATATTGTTTTACCTTATCATAAATATTTGACAAATTAATGCGCATAAGCCAGACATCAGGATCATATTCAATAAAAGATTCTAATGTAGCAATTGCATTATCGTAATCTTCCAACTCCTCGTAACACAAAGCAAGATAAAAAATTATAGGCTCAGAATGAGGGCTAGCTTCCCTGGCCTTGATAAACTCTTTTATTGCTTCATCCATTTTCTTTGCATCAGCATATATCTGGCCAAGCTTGTAGTGGATTTTGACAGGCTCATCTGTCAATTCTAGATCAAGTATCTTCTTATATGCATTCGTTGCATTTTCTGTGTCACCATTTTCCATATAACTATTTGCCAGGCGATGCAGCATGTCAGACACAAAGACCTTGTCAACTCCATCCATTACGGAAGAGTTAGCACGTTCGTATTCTGAAATAGCTCTTTTTCCATTACCTTCACTTGCATATATATTTCCAAGTGTATAATGAATACTGAAATCATCAGGTTTTAATCGTGCGATTTTTTCAATATGAAGCAAAGCTTTTTCCTTTTTGTTCGACTGAAAGAAGCAAGTAGCTAAATAATTGTGTATTCTTTCAGCATTTGGATTTGACTGTAATGTTTTCTCAAAAAACACTATTGCCTCTTCCCAACGATGATCCAACATTAGATAAAATCCCGTACAGAAATTCATATAAGCCTCTGTATCATTATGCAGCAAAAAGTTGTTTTCACTGTCTTTGCGGGATTCGGCTGAAGTTGTTTCACAAAGGAATGCAAAAATGAATACAAAAGACAATAAAACTATAGTTTTTGTTCTCGACATGCTATGCCTCAATAGGTGTGTGCTTTTCTTATGAAAGACAGGATATAATACTCCTTCACAAGTTTTAGAATTACCGATTATTATCTATGTAATAGCAGAGCTTCTGTAAACAGAACAAGGATTTTGAGCATAACTAAAGTATAACCTTATTGAGTGGGTATTCAATTATTCCTTCCGCACCAACCCGTTTCAGTTCAGGAATAATGTTTCTAACCACTGACTCGTCCAGTATTGTTTCTATAGCATACCCTGCATCCCCTGAAAGCTGAGAAATAGTAGGAGTTCGCAAAGCAGGTAATTTCTCTAATAAGGTATCCAGCCCCTCATTTGAAATATTCATTTTCAAGCCAACTTTGTCACGTGCAATGATGGCTCCATGAAATAATATTGCCAGATTCTCTATCTTCTTCCTTTTCCACGGATCTTCCCAAGACTTGTGGTTGGAAATGAAGACGGTGGCAGATTCTGTTACAGTATCAATAATGCGAAGGTTGTTAGCTCTTAAACTACTACCGGTTTCTGTCAACTCTACAATTGCATCAACAAGGTCCGGAGTCTTTGCCTCTGTAGCACCATGTGAAAATTCAACCTCAGCTTGAATACCCTTCTCCTCAAGATATCTTTTAGTAACATTTACCAGTTCAGTCGATATTCTCTTTCCTTGAAGATCTTCCACTGATTTAATAGGTGAGTCCTCTGGAGCAGCAAGTACCCAACGAACTTTTGTTAACTGCTGCTTTGCATAGACCAGTTTCTCCACACATCTAACATCAGCACCGGCCTCTTCCACCCAGTCCTGCCCTGTAAGGCCAGAGTCTATAATCCCTTTCTCAACATAGCGAGCCATGTCCTGCGGACGGATTAACCTTACCGACATCTCATCGTCATCAATCGACGGATAGTATGATCTGCTGCTTACATGAACCCTGTAACCCGCATTCTTCATCATACCAATTGTAGATTCCTGCAAGCTTCCTTTTGGTAAACCAAAACTCAACTTCTTCATAATTTTCCGGCCTCTGTTTTCTGCAATTTTATTTATCTTCGGTTACTGCTTTTTCTATTAATTGTAAAATATGGCTACTCTTCTTTTTTGACTCATCCAGATAAAAAGTCAAAGACGGCGTGTTTTTCAGTTTTAAATTTGAGGCCATTTCAGACTGTATAAATCCCTTTGCATGTTTCAGGGCATCTAGAGTTTTTTGTTGTGATCGCTCATCACACGGGATTGAAACATATACCTTTGCCATTCTAAGATCAGGAGAAGGCTCTACTCTTGTTACTGTTACCAAATCTATCCTGGGATCTTGCAACCGATACAAAATAATCTTACTGATCTCTTGCTCAATAACTCCCTTAACCTTTTCCAATCTTCTCGTCATGGCCCTGTATAACTAAATCAAGTCTAGTTCGTAATCAACTAACTCTGCCTGTGGAAAGAAACGGAAGGAGCTTATAATTGACGACAATTTACTATTAACATATTGTCTGTCTGTTCCCACCATTGCCACACCAATCTTTGAGCACTTGTGATTATTTTGATCTTCTATTTCAGAAACCGAAACATTGAACTTGTTCCTGGTCCTGTCTTTTAAGCTTTTAATTATACGCCGTTTGTCTTTTAAAGAATGTGAACTTCTCATTACAACTTTAATGCTTAATATTCCTACAACCATGATAATTCTTCTCAGAATTTTAACTAATATCCTGCGGGAGTCATTCCTTAGTCAAGGTACGTGCAACATGCTGAATTTCATATGACTCTATTACGTCATCTACTTTTATATCATCAAAGCCCGCAATCTTAATACCACATTCATACCCGGCCTTTACTTCTTTTGCGTCGTCCTTTACAATTCTTAATGTAGCAATTTTACCTTCGTATAAAACTACGCTGTCTCGTATCAGCCTTACCAGAGAATTGCGCAATACCTTGCCACTTTTCACATAACAGCCGGCAATATTGCCTATCTTCGACACCTTAAAGACCTTTCTTACCTCAACATTGCCAAGAATTTGTTCAACTTTATCAGGAGTCAACATTCCCTCTAAAGCATCTTTAATATCGTTAGTAGCATCATATATAACTTTATATAATCTCACATCCACCCCACACGCTTCAGCAAGGGTCCTCGCCTTATCTTCAGGAACAACGTGGAAACCAATCACTACTGCATCAGAAGCATCCGCGAGCAGGATATCAGTTTCTGTGATCCCACCAACACCACTATGTAAGATTTTAGTCCTGACTTCATTAGTCGAAATTTTTTCCAGTGATTTCTTAAGTACCTCTACAGAACCTTTAAAATCAGCTTTTAAGATTATATTAATCTCTTTAACTTGCCCATCTTCTATCTTTTGATACAGATTATCCAATGTAACATGTTGACGGCCGGACAGAGACACTTCTCGAATCTTTCTTTCTCTTTTCGCCGCAATCTCTCTGGCCTTTTGAATATCCTTAATAACGTAAAATTTATCGCCTGCCTCCGGGCAGGTTGACAACCCTGATATCGCAACTGGCGTTGACGATTCGGCTTCCTTTATCACTTTTCCATGATCATTATATATCGCTCTCACCCTGCCAAATGCCTGACCACACAGGATAATATCACCATGCCGCAGTGTACCCTCTCTCACTAATAGGTTTGCAATAACACCCCTACCTTCATGTACATGTGCCTCCAGCACTATACCCTTGGCCGGTTTCTTGAAAACAGCCTTTAGCTCTAATACCTCCGCTTCCAATAATAACCCATCCAGAAGAGCATCAAGTCCCATTTTTGTAACAACAGAGGTTTCTATCATTTGAACCTTCCCGCCCCATTCTTCAGGGTTCAACTCCAAAGCTGCCAGCTGTTGCTTTACCTTTTGCACATTTGACTCTGGTTTATCTACCTTATTAATAGCTACTACAATAGGTACATTAGCCGCACGTGCATGGTTAATAGCTTCTTCTGTTTGCGGCATTACTCCATCATCAGCAGCAACTACCAACACAACCAGGTCTGTAGCATTTGCCCCCCTTGCCCTCATAGCGGTAAAAGCTTCGTGCCCCGGAGTGTCCAGGAAAACAACAGATTTCCCATTTGTTTCAACTCGGTAGGCACCTATGTGTTGCGTAATCCCACCGGATTCAGAAGCTGCGATATCCGTCTTTCTAATACTATCGAGCAGAGAAGTTTTTCCATGGTCTACATGGCCAAGAAATGTTACTATTGGAGCTCTTGGCATTAAATCTTCTACTCTGTCAACCTCCTCTTCAAGTGAGAACTCTTCTTCATCTTCTTTTGCCTGTTTCAGCTCAACCTCAACACCATACTCAATACCTATCATTTCAATGAGCTCACCATCTAAAGCTTGATTTATAGTAGCAAAAATATTATGGCCAATCAGTAGCTTTGATATTATATCTCCGGCTTTTACGCCCAAAGCCGCTGACACATCTTTAACTGTAGCAGGCAACTCTATCGTGACCTTTTCTTCCCTTTCTGTCGGTTGTACAGAGACTTTTTCTTTAGATACTACTTCTTTTGTACGTTTATCAAATCTTCTGGGTCTCTTTTGTTGCGAAACCTTTGTTACCTCTTTCCATCTCCCCTTGATTAATTCTTCTCTAGCCTTTTGTTTCCAGAGCGGGATTCGCCTCCGTACGGTTGATTCCGTTTCCTTAGAAACTGTCTTTACGGAACCTTCATCTTTCTTTTCAGCGCTTGCCTTTTTGGCACTTGCCTTTTTAGCCTTAGGAGTTACTGGTTTCTCTTTAACAGCAACGTCTTGTTCTGCCCCTTTTACCAGCTTATTACGCAACAGGTCTACCTGTTCATCTGTCAGAGCATTTGCATGGTGTTTAATATTTACAAAACCATACTCCTGACACTTTTCTATTAAAAAGCTGTTTTTGAAACCCAAATCTTTTGCCAGTTTATTTATTCTTACCATAACAAAAAAAGACTCCTTGCGGCATTCTTTACTAATGTCTATTTTTCGATCTCTTTGTCACCTGAATCTTCATTTAACATTGCCCCCTCGGCTTCCCCTTCGGCTTCCTCCTCAGTTGTGGCACCGGTCTCCTCACGCTCACGTTCACGTTCCAACTCTTCTTCTGTGATTATATCGATATCCCAACCTGCCAATTTTGACGCAAGTCTTACATTCTGCCCTCTTTTACCTATAGCCAATGAAAGCTGATCGTCCGGAACCACTACAGTTGCAACATTATTTTCTGGTGATAGCAAAATCCCCGTAACTTCTGCAGGTTTAAGAGTGTTAGGTACAAAAACTTCCAAATCATCATCCCAACGAATAATATCTATCTTCTCTCCGTTCAATTCATCTACAATGTTCTTAATTCTTGTCCCTCTTACACCCACACATGCACCTACACAATCCACGTTTGGTTCTTCCGAAAATACGGCAATCTTAGTCCTATAGCCGGCCTCCCTTACCAAACCTTTTATTTCAACAATCTTCTCAGGTATTTCCGGTACTTCCAGCTCAAAAAGCTGTCTTACAAAATTGGAATGGGTCCTCGAAAGTAAGATTTTAACTCTATGACCCACCTTTTTCACTTCTGTAACAATACATCTTACCCTTTCACCTGAACGATGATATTCGTTGCTAATTTGCTCTGATTTTGGAAGATATCCTTCAGTCTTGCCAAGATTTATAATTATAGTTGGCCCTTCAAAACGTTGAACCATACCACTTACAATTGTGCCTTTTCTGTCTACATATTCATCATAAATAACATCCCTTTCTGCTTCCTTAATCTTCTGAATTATCACTTGTTTGGCAGTCTGAGCATTTATTCTTCCCAGTTCGGAAAGGTCTATTTCCTGCTCCCCCTGCATTGCCGCAATCTCTCCTGTTTCCCTGTCAATATTAATCGAAATCGGCTCGCTGGTTTTCAGATGTTTTCTCGCGGCAGATTCCAGAGCAGTTTCAATACCCTGGAACACAATGTCCTTGTCGATATCTTTGTCTTTATGTAATATGTCTACTAGCCTTAATAAGCTTTCTTTATCCATTTTACATCCTTCTATTGCTCTAAAAAAAAAAGCGGGCAAACTCCCACTTTTTCTGTAACAACCTGAACAGCTCCAATTATTCGAGGACCACTTGTGCTTACTTCAATTAAGATCTTTCATCGAATTTTCATCAACCCAAATAACATAAGATAAAGTTATTAAACGCGTTAGGAACTTACTCAAGGCTGTACAGTTATAACCAAACTTTTCTAAGGTCTTAAAAGTAAACTACTTCTATCTTCCTAAAGTTTGATAATAACAAGAAATGCTTTATTGTCAAGCGCATTTTTGTTTCCTGGTTTCTCTAAGTAGTTTCTACAAGGCAATTTATTAAGATAAGTATTTGACATAATCTTTTTTTCTGATAGACTAAATCTGCCCTTTATTAGCACAAAGAATTACAAAAAAACACATATTTTTTTCATTTCTATAACAATAAAATCAATACAATCATAAATTGGTATTACTAATAGATAACTATGATTCTTTTACCTACAATCTCGTACAGCAGATAGGAGCTTTCGGTACAAGCATAGAAGTAGCCAGAAATGATAAGATTTCTATTTCGGAGATTGAAAATAAAAAACCAAGTCACATAATTATTTCTCCTGGGCCATGCACCCCAAAAGAAGGGGGCATATCTAACACTGTAATTGAGAATTTTGCAGGAAAAATACCAATATTAGGTGTTTGCCTGGGACACCAATGCATTGCATCTACATTCGGAGCTGAAATTATGCGGGCAAGAAGGATAATGCACGGCAAAACATCTATGATACACCACGATAACAAAACAATATTTCAGGGATTAACCAACCCTTTTGAAGCCACTCGTTATCATTCTCTTATCATAAAAAATGAAACACTGCCGGATTCCTTCGAAATAACAGCATTTGCAGATAAAGACGAAATAATGGGCATAAGGCACAAAGAATTCCCTTTAGAAGGAGTACAGTTTCATCCCGAATCTTTCCTGACGGTACAAGGTTCGGGATTAATTAAAAACTTTTTGGACTACTAATTCTCTATTTTAACCAGGCCTTCAGGCATTTATGAAAAGTTTTATAAATCAACTAATAACAACCATTGATGAAAAGGACAGTTGTTCTGTTGTGGGGCTTGACCCACAACTGGAATATATACCTTTAGAAATAAGAAAAGCTGCTTTTAGAAAAAGAGGAGACAGCCTGAATAATGCCGCCAGGACAGTTCTCGACTTTAACAAACAGATAATAAATATAATTCACAAACACGTAGGAATCGTAAAACTCCAAATTGCTTTTTATGAAATGCTCGGACCCTGGGGGCTTAGAGCGTATTCCGACACAATTAAATACGCTAAAAAAAAAACCTGATAGTCATTGGAGATATAAAAAGGGGAGACGTCCCTCACACCGCAGAAGCCTACGCCAATGCACATCTCGGCATTCTTAAATCCAATGATTCGAGGGAAAACTCTTTTGAAGTAGATGCCGTCACTGTCAACCCCTTCCTGGGGACAGACAGCGTCCTGCCTTTCATTAAACTGGCCAGAAAGAATGGTAAAGGAGTATTTGTCCTTGTCAAAACCTCCAACCCCTCATCTAAAGAAATCCAGGATTTAAAATGCAACAACAAAACTATCTATCAAACGGTTGCAAACCAGGTAAACAAATTGGGAAAAGATTTAATAGATAAAAGTGGCTACAGCCCTATTGGAGCTGTGGTTGCGTCAACAAATCCAAGAATTACTAACAATCTCAGGAGTATTATGCCTAACACATACTTCCTTGTTCCCGGATTTGGTGCGCAGCGCGCCAGCTTAAAAAACATTGCAAAGTGTTTTAATCCCAATGGTTACGGCGCAATAGTAAACTCTTCCAGGGGAATAACCTATGCTTATAACCTTTCTCCCTGGAAGGAGAAATACGGAACTAAACACTGGGAATGTGCAGTTGAGGAAGCGGTTATAAGAATGAATAACGATCTGAAAGAAGTAACAGGGAAAATCAGAAAAAAGAAATCATAAACTGGAACAATTATAACAAAACCATGTTGTCGCGATGTATTATCTCATCATATGGTTTATAGCCAAGCGTTTTCTTTATCGACGAAGAACGAAGCCCTTTTATTTTCTGGACCTCTCCGGAAGAATAGTTCATAAGGCCCCTGGCTGTCTCCCTGTTTTCATTGACGCTAAGTATTGAAACAATATCACCCTTTATAAAATTGCCATCAACCTTTACTACGCCTGATGGTAATAAGCTTTTACCTCTCTTTAGCAAGGCATTCAACGCACCATCATCTATATAAATCTTCCCTTTGGGCCTTACAGTAAAACCGATCCATCGTTTACGGCTTGTAATCTTTTTCTTATATGGAAGAAACAATGTACCCACATTGTCATAGTTCATTATTTTTGACAAAACGTCTGACTGCCTCCCATTAGCGATTATCACTGTTTCACCCGAACCAGTAGCAATACCGGCAGCCTCAAGTTTGCTCTCCATGCCCCCAATACCTTCTTTGGTCTTTTGTTTAAATACAAGTTTTTTAATATCATCAGAAATTGAATTCACAACTGACAAAACGCTGCAACTTTTGCCGGAGACTGGAGGAGTGGTATATAATCCATCTACAGAAGACAAGAGTATCAGCAAATCAGCACGTAACAGGTTTGTAACCAGTGCAGACAGGATATCGTTATCCCCAAAAGTTATTTCTTCCACTGATATAGTATCATTCTCGTTAATAATTGGAATAGTCTTAAAATTTAGCAATGAATGCAATGTATTACATGTATTTAAATATCTCTGACGGTCTTCGAAATCCTGTCTTGTAAGGAGTATTTGTGCGGCATGATATCCATGCTTTTTAAAACATTCGTTATAAATCTCTATTAATTTCCCCTGCCCGATTGCAGCTGCAGCCTGAAGTTCAGGAAGGATGTTTGGCCTTTTCTGGAAGCCCAATGCACTGATACCTGCCCCGACCGAACCGGAACTTACAACAACCACACTATAGCCATTGGAACGAAGCTTAATAACCTGCTTCGAGAATTCTTTAATCTGATGCTTATCCAGGAAGCCATCCTCATTTGTGAGTACACGGGTTCCGACCTTAATTACAATCTTATTGACACCTGATAATATTTCTTCTCGAATATTCATAACTTTCAACGAATTTTTTTCTTAATTTATTTACAAGAAAAGCGCTTGACATATTTAGCTTTTTTGGTACTATCCCGAAGACCTTTAAACCTATATAACTTTTAAGGAGAGAAAAATGGCAAAGAAAAAGGGTAAAGAAGTACTTGTCGTTGCTAGCAAAGTTAGAGAGTATGTAAAAAGTAAAAAATGTAATACGTCTGGAGAATTCATTGGTGAATTAAGCAATGCTGTTTATGGATTAATCGATAAAGCAGCAGCAAGAGCTAAAGGAAATAACAGAAAAACCATTCAAGCAAAAGACGCATAGTATTTTATAAGGTTTACTTTGAGCCGGCGGATAATTTTTCCTTAAAAATCTCTGTTAAAATCTTGGGGTTCGCTTTGCCTTTGGTAACTTTCATAGTTTGACCTATCAAAAAGGTTAAAGCGCTTTTTTTACCTTTGCCGTAATCCTCTGCCGCTTTAGGATTCTCATCTATAACTTTTGCTACAATATCATTAAGCTCACTTACATCGCCCATCTGTGTTAAACTTTTCTCCTTAACTATAGATGGAGCGGTTTTACCTGTATTTATCATTTCAACAAAGACGTCTTTGGCGATTGAACTGCCTATAGCTGGCTTGATCTTAACTAAATCAACCAGCATTTTTGGTGAAACAATAAAATCCTGCACATTTGTTTTTCGTTCGTTTAGTTCCCGAAGTACATCATTAATAATCCAGTTACTTAGCTCTTTTGGAGAATCCTGAGACAAGCCCACACATTCCTCAAAATAGTCTGCAAGAAGCTTATCGTCCGTCAAAATACCTGCATCGTAGTCAGAAATAGTATATTCATTCACAAATCTCTGACGCTTGCTGACAGGAAGCTCCGGGATTGTTGTCCTGGTTTCATCGATCCATTCCTGATCAATCCAGACAGGAACTAAATCCGGCTCGGGAAAGTACCTGTAGTCATGCGCCTCTTCTTTTGAACGCATCCGCCTGCTCACAGAGTCAACATCATCCCATAATCTTGTTTCCATTAACACGTCCTCACCCTTATCGAGTAAACTGCTTTGCCTGGATATTTCATATGCAATCACTTTTAAGACAGCCTTCATAGAATTAAGATTTTTAATTTCTACCCTGTTGCCAAGAACATTTGAACCCTCTTCACGTAAAGATATACTCGCCTCAAACCTTAAAGAACCCTCCTGCATCTTACAGTCTGACACACCTATGTAAAGCAATATATTCCTGAGTGTCTGCATATAACTTTCCACTTCTTCAACACTTCTCATATCCGGCTGAGTCACTATCTCTAAGAGTGGCACACCTGCCCTGTTAAAGTCAACTAAACTGTAATTTGCACCTGATGTTTCCGGATGAACAAGTTTACCAGCCTCCTCTTCCAAATGTACGTTGTGTATATCGATTCTTTTCTCTTTTCCCTTTACGACTATATCTACGTAGCCGTTATTGCCGATGTTAAAATAGTTTTGTGAAGTTTGATAGTTTTTAGGTAAATCAGGATAATAATAACTCTTTCTATCAAAATTGGTAAATTCACTTATCTCGCAACTCAAAGAAAGGGCCGCCTTTAATGAATGCTCAAACGCCTTTTTATTCATCACCGGCAGAACTCCCGGCAAGCCTAAGCAGACAGGACATGTCTGTGTATTTGGCTCAGAACCAAACTTAGTACTACACCCACAAAAAAGCTTGGATTCGGTATCTAATTCTGCGTGAGTCTCCAATCCCATCACTACTTCATATTTCATCAACTAATCCTGTCAATTTAGTTCCGGTTTCTTTAAATGAAAATCGGTTCCATTTTCGAATAATTTTGCCACCTTTAAAATTTTCCTCTCGTCAAAATGTTTACCCAGAATTTGCATGCCAATGGGTAACCCAGTATTTGTAAAACCACAAGGAACTGAAATACCCGGTATCCCTACAAGATTAGCGGGAATTGTATAAATATCTGATAAATACATTTGCAGTGGATCAGTAATTTTCTCCCCTATCCTAAAAGCCGGCGTAGGACAAGTAGGAGAAATAATACAATCTACTTTTTTAAAAGCATCTTCAAAATCATTTCTTATCAGATTTCTCACCTTAGAGGCCTTTAAGTAGTAATCCTCATAAAAACCGGAACTCAAAACGTAATTACCTAACAATATTCTCCTTTTAACTTCACTTCCAAACCCTTCAGCACGTACCCTGCTATACATATCAATTATATTGTCTTCACTTAATTGACTTCTATGCCCGTACCGTACACCATCATACCTTGCCAGATTTGAGCTGGCCTCGGCAGTCGCTATAATATAATAAGTAGCGACTGCATATCCACAATGAGGAAGAGATAGATCAATCAACTCTGCACCATTTTTTTTATAGATCTCCAATGCATTCATTACGGCGCTTCCAACCTCTGAATTAAGACCTTCACCAAAAAACTCCTTTGGAACTCCTATTTTCAGATTACCGTCTACGTTATTAATATCCGATATATAATCTGGAACTCCCACAGTAGCGCTTGTTGAGTCAAAACCATCATGACCAGAAACAACTTGCAACAGTAATGCCGCATCATAAACATCTTTCGTAACAGAACCAATCTGGTCTAATGAAGATGCAAAAGCAACCAATCCGTAACGAGATACCCTTCCATATGTAGGCTTGCAACCAACATTCCCACAAAACGCCGATGGCTGCCTGACAGAACCACCTGTATCCGACCCTAAAGCCATAAAAACCGTATCTGCTGTTACTGCTGCTGCAGAGCCACCACCAGAACCTCCGGGAATACAATCAGTATTCCATGGATTTCGTGTAACATGAAATGCAGAGTTTTCATTTGAAGAACCCATTGCAAATTCATCCAGATTAGTCTTACCAATTATTATTGCATCTTCCTCTTTAATTCTTTTAACAACAAAAGCATCATACGGAGGAATAAAGTCCTCCAGTATCTTTGATGCACATGTTGTTTTTATATCCACTGTACAAATATTATCTTTTAAGGCAACAGGAACGCCTGCCAGCAAACCAACTTTATCACCATTATCAAGCTTCTTGTCAACCTCTTTTGCCTTTAAGAAAGCACCATCCCTGTCTAAACAAAGATAAGCCTTAATTAAAGGTTCCTTGAGATTTATCCACTCAAAAAGCTCTTCAATTACCTCTTGAGCAGTAATTTCCCTTTTAATTATCTTTTCTTTAATTTGATTTGCACTTAGTTCGTGAGATAACAAAATAAATACTCCAAAATGTCACTATATTTAACGACTTATGATTGTTCAAAAATGAAATACTTATCAAGAAGTTTATTGCAGGAAGAAAATGAGTACTAGCAACAGATCAGAAACTTTATTCTATTACCTTCGGCACCTTAAAGAAACCGTTGGCGCTTGAAGGGGAAAGTTCTAATATTTCCTGGCGTGAGAAAGAAGATTTTAACTTATCTTCTCGAAAAACGTTTTTTAGGAATGTTGCGTATGCCATTGGCTGGACTTCATCTGTATCCAGTTCATTCAGTTTTTCAATATAACCAAGGATATTGGTTAACTGTTTTGCAAATGTATTTTTTTCATCTACCGTAAGTGTAATTCTTGAAAGGTCAGCTATATGCTCAATCTCTTTTACGCTAATATCCATTTTTGCTCTGAAAAAAACAAGAGTTTCCAGTCATTTATACAACTTTAACCACTTTACCGGCATTTATGCATCTTGTACAGATTTTGATTTTTTTGATACTTCCGTTTATATTTGCCCTTATAGTTTGTATATTTGCCTTAAATTTCCTTTTTGTTTTACCAGTAATCTTTAGCCCAACTCCACCCTTTCTCTTTGGCAAACCTCTACGTTCATATTTATATCCTACAGCCGTTTTCTTACCACATATTTCACATTCACGTGCCATAACAGATTCCCTCTTTATAAAAATTATTTATTCTTCTTCACAGTCTTCACAATAACCCATAATCTGAAATCGATGTGATTCCGCTTTAAACTTGTTTTCCAAACATATTTCCTCCTGATATTTCTCAATTCTTTCGTCAGTAAACTCTATAATCTTACCGCATTTAATACAAACGAGATGTTCATGATGTTCATGGCCATAAACATGTTCATAATGCGCATGTTTTTCTCCGAAAATCACCTCTCTAAGCAAACCGCTCTTCACTAACAATGCAAGAGTCCTGTAAATTGTTGCCTTTGAAACCCTATTGTTGTTTTTTCTCATGTCAATCAACAACTCTTCTGCTTCAAAGTGTCCGTGACTTTCAAAAACGTGGTTTAGTATAGCCTTCCTTTCGGGTGTAAACTTTAGCCCCTTTGATTGAATGTAATCTGAGAACACCTTCTCGCTTTCATTCATATACATAACTAATATTCAAAATGACGAAAAAAGAAACTGGCCTAATTAAATATATACTTTTAAGACAGTATTATTTACCCACATAAAATTATAATATTTTCTTAATAATTACAACCTTAAAAAATCTTTATGTTTATCACATCCAAATCTTATAAAAACTTTACTCACATCATATATCTTAATTGAAATCAATTAAAAAAAACCCATCCCAGAACTTCCTGGGACGGGTTATTTATAGCCCCCAGCAATACCTACTCTCCCATCGTCAGACAGTACCATCGGCGCAGAAACCTTAACTACCGTGATCGGAATGGGAACGGGTTTTTTATTTCTACTATGGTCACTGGAGAATTCTTAGCAATTATTAACAGTATAGTTACAATTATAATAAGGGTGATCAAGCTTTTCGACAAATTAGTACCAGTTAGCTGAATCCGTTACCGGACTTACACACCTGGCCTATCAATCTCATAGTCTTTAAGATGTCTTCACCCTAATAAATTAGAGAACGATATCTAGTCTTAAAGCAGGCTTCACGCTTATATGCTTTCAGCGTTTATCCTTTCCGAACTTAGCTACTCAGCCATGCTGTTAGCACAACAACTGACTCACCATAGGTTCGTCCACCTCGATCCTCTCGTACTAGAGGCAGATTTTCTCAAATATCGTACGCCCACGGAAGATAGGGACCGACCTGTCTCACGACGGTCTAAACCCAGCTCGCGTACCGCTTTAATTGGTGAACTCCCAAACCCTTGGGACCTTCTTCAGCCCCAGGATGCGATGAGCCGACATCGAGGTGCCAAACCTCCTCGCCGCTATGAACGCTCGGAGGAGATCAGCCTGTTATCCCCGGAGTACCTTTTATCTGTTGAGCGACGGCCTTTCCACTCAGAAACCGCCGGATCACTAAGCCCTGCTTTCACACCTGCTCGACTTATGGGTCTCGCAGTTAAGCTCCCTTATGCCTTTACACTCTACATGCGGTTGCCAACCGCATTGAGGGAGCCTTTGGACTCCTCCGTTACTTTTTTGGAGGAGACCGCCCCAGTCAAACTGCCCACTTACCACTGTCAAGAACCCGGATTCACGGTATTCCTTTAGAATTTTAACAAAGTAAGAGTGGTATTTCACCATTGACTCCATTCCAACTTACGTCGAAACTTCCTCGTCTCCCACCTATCCTACACATACTGCGCCAAAATCCAATAATAAGCTACAGTAAAGGTTCACGGGGTCTTTCCGTCTTTCCGCGGGTATGTGGCATCTTCACCACAACTACAATTTCGCCGAGTCCCTCGTTGAGACAGTGTCCAGGTCGTTACGCGATTCATGCGCGTCGGAAATTACCCGACAAGGAACTTCGCTACCTTAGGACTCTCATAGTTAGAGCCGCCATTCACCAGAGCTTCAGTTCCAAGCTTCTCTCCTGATTGCTCAGGAAATAACCTATCCCCTTAACTTTCTGGCATCGAGCACGCGTCAGTCTCTATACATCAATTATACATTTTAGCAGAGACCTGTGTTTTTAGTAAACAGTCGCCCGGACCTTTTTCACTGCGACCTTTTTAACCGAAGTTAAAAAGGCACTCCTTATCCCGAAGTTACGGAGTATGTTTGCCGAATTCCTTAACGAGGGTTCTCTCGAGCGCCTTAGGATTCTCTCCTTGCCTACCTGTGTCAGTTTTAGTACGGTTGCCATGTTAACTCGCTAACGAGACTTTTCTTGGAAGACACTCAGATTACTTCTAGGCCAAGAGCCAACGTACTCGCTTTCGACACCTTATTGCTCCGGATTTTCCTAGAGCGGTGCCTCCAGCTTGAACAAACCATGTCTACTGGGTTTGCTAATCGTTGTGTCCACGTCCTCCCAAGCTCAAACGTTAAATAGCAGCACAGGAATATTAACCTGTTGTCCATCGTCTACGCCTTTCGACCTCGACTTAGGTACCGGCTAACCCTGGGCGGATTTGCCTTCCCCAGGAAACCTTAGGCTTTCGGCGAATAAGATTCTCACTTATATTATCGCTACTTATACCGGCATTCTCACTTCTATTTCGTCCACCTCTCATTTTTGTAAGGCTTCAACCTATCATAGAACGCTCCCCTACCATCCTAAAAGATTAGGATCCATAGTTTCGGTAATGAGCTTTAGTCCCGCTAATTTTCGGCACAAAAGTACTCGGCTAGTAAGCTATTACGCACTTTTTAAATGATTGCTGCTTCTAAGCCAACATCCTAGCTGTCTTAGCACTTTCACTTCCTTTTTCACTTAGCTCATTTTAGGGACCTTAACTAATGGTCTGGGCTGTTTCCCTCTCGACTACGGAGCTTATCCCCCATAGTCTGACTCCTATGTCAAATGCAGTAGTATTCGGAGTTTGATTGTGCTCGGTAGCCTGGTGGGCCCCAATACTCAATCAGTATCTCTACCCCTACTACACGATTGCATAAGGCTAGCCCTAAAGCTATTTCGGGGAGAACCAGCTATCTCCGAGTTTGATTAGACTTTTACTCCTCCCCTCAGTTCATCGCATCACTTTTCAACGTAAATGCGTTCGGACCTCCATTCCGTTTTACCGGAACTTCATCCTGACCAAGGGTAGATCACTCGGTTTCGGGTCTGCTATCTGCTACATTTATTCGCGCAGTTAGCACTCGCTTTCGCTTTGGCTTCACCCATTATAGGCTTAACCTGCAACAAACAACAACTCGCCGGTTCATTATACAAAAGGCACGCGGTTACACGAATTAAAAGAAATAAATTTCAATTAATATTGTGCTTCCACCGCTTGTAAGTACATGGTTTCAGGTTCTATTTCACTCCCCTAAAAGGGGTTCTTTTCATCGTTCACTCACGCTACTTGTTCACTATCGGTTACCAAAAGTATTTAGCCTTAGGAGGTGGTCCTCCTTAATTCATGCCGGTTTCCACGTGACCGGCATTACTCGGGAAATTACAGAAAAAACTTTTATTCCTTTCACTTACGGGACTATCACCCTTTATAGTCAAGCTTTCCTGCTTGTTCAGCTAGAAATAACAGTTTTTTTAAGCAAGCCTTATCTCGCTCCTCGCAACTCCCTCGACCCTGACCATACAACACATAAGGGTTATTACATATAGCCAGTTTAGGCTCTTTCCTTTTCGCTCGCCGCTACTGGGGAAATCGATTTTTCTTTCTTTTCCTGAAGGTACTTAGATGTTTCAGTTCCCTTCGTTCCTCTTATTACCCTATTTATTCAGATAATAATGTCGCGGTATGAACCAAAAGAAACACAAGTGTTTCTTACGACAGGTTTCCCAATTCGGAATTCTCCGGATCAAAGCTCGTTTGGCAGCTCCCCGAAGCTTATCGCAGCCCGCCACGTCCTTCATCAGCTTTTGGTACCAAGACATCCACCATGCACCCTTAGTAGCTTGATCACCCAAATTTCTAATTGTAGTTACACCGTTTCAAAATTGCTTTTATTGCCAAAGAACAATTAATGCTATTCATTTACTTCTTTACATGAATACAGCAAAAAACCATCTACTATCTTTATTAAAAGAATTATGGAGATGAGCGGGATCGAACCGCTAACCTCTGCCTTGCAAGGGCAGCGCTCTCCCAGTTGAGCTACACCCCCAGATAAATTCATCAATTCACTTTACTATTATAAATAGATCTGAGGATGGTGGGCCTAAGTGGATTCGAACCACTGACCTTTCCCTTATCAGGGGAACGCTCTAAACCAACTGAGCTATAGGCCCTGGACCACTTTCCGCCTTATTTAAAAACAACTTATAGCATACTTATTAGTCGGTTTAGCACCCCCAAACACTCAAAAAAACAAATAACAACATAAAAGACGTCGGATGTACCTATTTTGATTTACTCCTTAGAAAGGAGGTGATCCAGCCGCAGGTTCTCCTACGACTACCTTGTTACGACTTAGTCCTCCTCACAAAACACTCCTTCAACATTTTCCTCCAAGTTGCCCTGGTTAGATATAATGTTTTCGGGTGCATCCTGCTTGGGTGGCTTGACGGGCGGTGTGTACAAGGCTCGGGAACATATTCACCGCGACATTGCTGATCCGCGATTACTAGCGATTCCAACTTCATGGAGGCGAATTTCAGCCTCCAATCCGAACTGAGATCGGCTTTTTAGGATTCGCTTCACCTCTCGGCTTCGCTTCCGTCTGTACCGACCATTGTAGCACGTGTGCAGCCCGGGGCATAAGGGCCATGATGACTTGACGTCATCCCCACCTTCCTCCGTCTTGACGACGGCAGTCTTTCTAGAGTACCCGGCATAACCCGCTGGTAACTAAAAACAAGGGTTTCGCTCGTTAGGGGACTTAACCCAACGTCTCACGACACGAGCTGACGACAGCCATGCAACACCTGTAATAGCTACGGACTGGATACCGTTCGTCCCCCTTTCAGGTTCCTACTTCTATCATGTCAAGCCCCGGTAAGGTTTTTCGCGTTGCATCGAATTAAGCCACATGCTCCACCGCTTGTGCGAGCCCCCGTCAATTCTTTTGAGTTTTAGCCTTGCGGCCGTACTCCCCAGGCGGGGCACTTAATGCGTTAGCTACGGCAGAGAGAATATAGGTAATTCCCTCTACTTAGTGCCCATCGTTTACGGCTAGGACTACCGGGGTATCTAATCCCGTTTGCTCCCCTAGCTTTCGCACACTGAGTGTCAGTAATAGGCCAGAGAATCGCTTTCGCCGCCGGCGTTCCTTCTGATATCTACGCATTTCACCGCTCCACCAGAAGTTCCATTCTCCCCTCCTATACTCAAGATTAGCAGTTTCAGATGCAATTCTTCCGTTGAACAGAAGGCTTTCACATCTGACTTGCAAACCCACCTACGTGCTCTTTACGCCCAATAATTCCGAACAACGCTCGCCACCTCTGTATTACCGCGGCTGCTGGCACAGAGTTAGCCGTGGCTTCCTTTGGAGCCTTTGTCAAATAAGCACGATATTAGCGCACTTACATTTCATAACTCCTGACAGGGCTTTACAACCCGAAGGCCTTCTTCACCCACGCGGCGTCGCTTCGTCACCCTTTCGGGCATTGCGAAAGATTCTCGACTGCAGCCTTCCGTAGAAGTCTGGGCAGTGTCTCAGTCCCAGTGTGGCCGACCATCCTCTTAAACCGGCTACCCGTCTTCGCCTTGGTAGGCTATTACCCCACCAACAAGCTGATAGGACATAAACCCCTCTCTAGGCGAAAGGTATTGCTACCCTCCCTTTGACAAAAGAAAATTATTTTCTTTTGTATTATTAAGTATTAGCTCCGTTTTCACAAAGTTGCCCTTATCCTAAAGGTAGGTAATCTATGCATTGCTCACCCTTGTGCCACTCGGCTTATATCCCGAAGGATATATCCTCGTTCGACTTGCATGCCTAATCCACGCCGCCAGCGTTCGTTCTGAGCCAAGATCAAACCCTTCAAAAATTTTACGAACTCACTTTAAGCTTTTTAACCACTCGCTACTTTCTTAGCACCAATCATAACGGTAACTACTAAAGTAACTTATAAGTTACACACCCTACGCTTTTATGTTGTCAATTTTCAATGAACAGGATCGTCGAGTATATACTAAATTAGAAAATTGTCAATAAAAAATAAAAAATACAAAAACCTGCTCAATTAATACTTCTAAGTACTCACCATAACAGACGATAACCATATTTATCAACATATCAAACATTGATAAAATTATTTATGTTTTTTTCAGTTTAAAAAGATGCAAAATAAAATGCTAAAATGTGGCGAAACCCCTCTAAAACCCTGAAATCAGGCAAGATAGTTGAAATTTGTTACTTTAATATTTGTCAATTTTTCCCAAACCAAAAATATTATAAAAAATACTTGACTTCTTACGCAAATGTTGTACAGTACCTACAAATCTCTACAATATATGGTAGGAGGAAAACTATGCGATTAGTAATACAAGGATTTAGACATTTATGGATTCAATTTAGCATGATTACGCTGATCACGATGGTCTATTTTTTACTTGTAAGAATGTTTATATAACACAGTGGAAGACAAAGCAGACGACAATTTAAAACATTTAATGGCACAGATTGAGGTAGAACAAGGTTTGCGGTTCCTGAATGAAATACTGCCGCAGTGTATGGACTTGCAGAAGACAATGGCAAAGCTTATGCATAATTTTTATGCCTCTCTCTGCAAAGAAGGTTTTACAAACCACCAGGCACTTGAGATTATCAAAACGCATGGCACTGGTTTAAACAGTAATTTAAACGGTGAATCGTAAGTTTAAAATTTAGTACCGACAGGAATACAGATTATATATTTTAATATTGATCTCTCTCCAACCAATACGCTTTTCAGTTTTTCCTCCACCCTCCATACTCAAAAAGTAAGCAAACCGCAATATCATGTGAATCTATCAACCATTGATAGAAAACTCTATTTTTTTACTGGCAAACCGGAGTAATAAGTAACGGTTGTCTTTGTCAAGATATGATATCAGTTCCAAAATGCTGTAGAACACTTTCAATTCTAATACCACTGTTACTATTAATGGAAAATGCAGCCACAAAAACAAACTACGCATCAAATACCGCTATGAGAAAAAAAGTTTGTATCATCCCGATAGGAACCATAGACAGGGAAATTCTACATTACACACAAAAAGAACTGGAAGACAGGTTTAATGTAAAAATAGACATTGGCAGACAATTAGAAGATCCAACTTATGCATATCACAAACAGAAAAAACAGTATCATTCAACAAAAATTCTGAAACGAATACACAAATTAAGATTAACAGGATATGACAGGATACTGGGAATAGTAGACGTAGATTTATATGTACCTGAGCGTACATTCGTTTTTGGAGAAGCAGAAATAAAGAAAAAGGTGGCAGTAATTTCCTTAACAAGGCTTAGACAGGAATTTTACGATCTCCCGGAGGATCTTACTCTGTTTAGAAAAAGGATAATTATTGAAGCCGTTCATGAACTGGGACATACATATGGACTTCGCCATTGTACAAATAACAAATGCGTTATGTTTTTATCAAAAATATTAAGTGATACAGATCATAAAGGAGCAAAGCCTTGCAGTAATTGTGAAAAAATCATGGAAGAAAAAAAGGCAATTACCGATTAAAAGAAATTATCAGAAATGGCAACCTCAAAAAAAAGAAAAAAACTGACCGAAACAGAACACAAGGTTACGGCTCATGACCTTGCTAAAAAGCAACGCGAGATTTCTGTTAGTGAATTTTTTACAAAGAACAGGCATTTACTTGGATTCGACAACCCCAGAAAAGCCTTACTCACAACTATTAAAGAAGGCATTGACAACTCACTTGATGCCTGTGAAGAAGCAAAAATTCTCCCTGATATTAAAGTCAGGATAAATCAGGTAAAAAACACGGAAGACAGATTCAGGGTTACCATTGAAGACAATGGCCCGGGTATTTTAAAATCACAGATACCAAAGATTTTTGGCAAATTACTATACGGTTCAAAGTTCCATAGACTTAAGATGTCAAGAGGTCAGCAGGGAATAGGAATATCAGCAGCAGGGATGTATGGTCAGCTAACAACCGGTAAACCGATACTGATAACCTCAAAGGTATCACCGAAAAAACCAGCACATCATTACAGCCTCGTCGTAGACACACAAAAGAATGAACCACGTATTATCAAAGACGAGATAGTGGATTACGACTCCAAAAGAGGAACAAAAGTCGTTATTGAGCTGGAAGCCAGATACCAGAAAGGCCGGCAGTCTGTAGACGGATACATTGAACAAACATCCATCGCCAATCCACACACTGATATAACATACATCAACCCCGAAGATAAGGAAACAAGGTATCCCAGGGCGTCAAAAGAGTTACCGGCCGATCCGAAAGAAATAAAGCCCCACCCCTATGGAATTGAGCTGGGAATCTTGATAAAGATGCTTCATGACACAAATGCAAAGAATCTCCGCTCCTGCCTTACTAATGATTTCTCCAGGGTAAGCACAAAAGTCGCAAATGAAATTTGTGAAAAAGCAGGTTTACACGGAAAGGCCCGACCTTCAAGAATCGCAGTCCAGGAAGCTGATGCCCTTTTCAAAGCTATCAAATTAACAAAGATTATGAATCCCCCTACAGATTGCATCTCTCCAATTGGCGAGGAATCCATTATCAAGGGCCTCAAAAAACAGATCAATGCAGATTTCTTCACATCAAATACACGGCCTCCATCAGTATACAGAGGCAACCCTTTTCAAATTGAAGTTGGACTGGCATACGGAGGAGACTTGCCTGAAGAGGGATTAATTCGATTACTAAGATTCGCCAATAGAGTCCCCTTGCTATACCAGCAGTCAGCATGTGTTATTGCCGAATCTGTAATGGGCACTTCATGGAGAAATTATGGGCTACAGCAATCTGCCGGTGCGCTTCCATCAGGACCAGTGCTCCTTATGGTACACCTCGCATCTGTCTGGGTTCCCTTTACATCAGAAAGCAAGGAGGCAATAGCACATTATCCTGAAATTGAAAAAGAAGTCAAACTAGCCTTACAAGAGTGCGGACGACACCTATCTACACT
>CAJXKT010000001.1 GCA_913055705.1 uncultured bacterium | reverse complement strand
CTGGTGACAATGCTAATTTGCAGATAGAGTTGATAACTCCGATAGCGATGGATAAGGAGTTGAGGTTTGCGATAAGAGAAGGTGGGAAGACGGTAGGAGCGGGTGTTGTTACTAAAATTATTGAATAGTGTAAAAGTAAAGCGTAATGGCGAATTATATAACTCTGGCATGTACAGAATGTAGTAGTAGGAATTATAGAACAAGCAAGAAACTGAAGCAGACTGAGCGTCTGGAGATGAAAAAGTTCTGTAAGTTTTGCAGGTCACACACAATACATAAAGAGCAGAAAAAATAGAAAGAAAGGTCTGTAGCTCTAATCGGCTAGAGCACCGGATTCCAAATCCGGGTGTTGGGGGTTCGAGTCCCTCCAGACCTGCCAGACAATTTTACTATAGAAGAGTAGAGTAGCGAGTATGACTTTTCAAATTTATAGAAAGGGAATGGGTGTATATGCAAGAAGTGCGGTAGCAGGACTTTTTGGTCTTGCCGCAATATTTGCCGCATACTCTTTATATGGAGCAATGATAGACCTTCCGGAATTTTATGCCGGTGCCAGGGTACCCGTGCTGGATATAGGTTTGACCTGGGGGGTAGCTGGTTCATCTGCCCTTTTTGTTTTGTGCGGCATATTTATATGTTTATTTACAACTGGTTTTGAAATAGGGCTAAGGGGCTTAGATAACAGGTCCAAGAAGGCTATAGAGTTTTTTATAGATACACAAGCAGAGCTTCAAAAGGTTTCATGGCCGACAAGGAGCGAATTAATTGGCTCAACAATTGTTGTTATCGTATGTTTGGTAGTCTTGGGGGTGTATGTTTTCTGTGTTGACTGGATAGTGTCAACTTTTATGAAAGCTATAGATATATTGTAGTAAGTTTTTTATGTCTGGGGTTGAGGGGCAATAGCGTTGAGCATCTTGAAGGCTTGTGATCACGTCTATTCGAACACCGCTAATTCAGAAATGGCTGAGTGAGACCCACCATCTTCCTGCTAGGTAAGTTTCAAAGAGTTTCATGGAAAGAGTAATTTAGTGTGAATGTATAGCGTTTCTAGATTTTGACAAGAATTATTGTTTTGTGTTATGGGGAAAAAGTGGTTTGTGCTTCGTGTGCAAAGTAACAAAGAGGATAAGGTTAAAAGTGATTTGGAGAAACGTATTAAAATCCAAGGAATTGAAGATCTTATCCCAAAGATTTTAGTGCTTAGTGAAAAGGTATCTGAAATCAAAGGTGGAAAGAAAAGAGTAGCCGAAAGGAAGATATATCCGGGTTATATAATGGCGGAAATAGAGGTTGATGAGAAAGGTGAAATTCCGGAAGAAGTGTGGTATATGATTCGTGAGGCTCCTGGAGCAGGTGATATTATTGGTGGAGATAGTAAGCCGATACCAATGCAAAGTAGTGAAGTTGAGAAGTTATTAGAAAGAGTAGAACGAGGGGAAGAAAAGCCGAAAGCAACGATAGAGTTTAGTAAGGGAGACAGGGTAAGGGTCAAGGAAGGCCCCTTCGAGAATTTTGACGGAGAAGTGGAAGAAGTCTTGCCCGCTAGCGGTTGTTTAAAGTTAATGCTTACGATTTTTGGCAGGCCTACGCCTGTAGAATTGGAATATTGGCAAGTAGAGGCAATATAGAATATATCATTTAGTGTAGAGAATTTAATGGCAAAAGAAGTTGATATTAAAATAAAATTACAAATCCCCGGAGGGCAAGCTACTCCAGCGCCTCCTGTCGGTCCTGCTTTAGGACAGCATGGGGTGAATATTGGCCAATTTGTTACTCAATTCAATGAGAAGACTAAAGATTTGCAGGGAACGATAACACCTGTAGAAATCTCAGTTTTCAAGGATAAGTCATTTACTTTTATTCTCAAATCACCTCCAGCTGCCGTATTGCTCAAAAAAGCTGCGGGGATAGCGAAGGGCTCTTCGGAACCGAACAGGGACAAGATAGGCAATGTAACAAAGTCGCAGGTTGAAGAGATCGCAAAAGTAAAACTGCCCGACCTTAACGCAAAAAACCTTGAAATGGCCGGGAGGATTATCGAAGGTACTGCTCGGTCTATGGGTTTAAAGGTAGAGGGCTAGAAATCTTAAGTATATTAAAGGAAATTAATAGTGAAGTGTAGAAGTAAGCGTTACGTCGAATCAAATAAAACGGTCGAGAAATCGAAGGAATATGAACTGAAAGAAGCGGTTTCAGTCCTAAAAAACTTTAACAAGACTAAGTTTGACGAAACTGTTGACATTGTCATGAAATTAGGCGTTGACCCTAAGCATTCGGATCAGATAGTCCGTGGGTCATTCTCGCTGCCTAAAGGGATTGGAAAAGAAGTCAGGGTTGTAGTCTTTGCCAGTGGAGACAAAATAGAGCTGGCACAGAAGGCAGGTGCCGTCGAAGCGGGCGGTGATGATTTGCTGAAGAAAGTCGAGGGTGGGTGGTTAGATTTTGATGTGGCAATTTCAACACCAGACATGATGGGCAAAGTGGGTAAACTGGGCAGAGTTCTGGGCCCGCAGGGTAAGATGCCATCCCCGAAGTCAGGAACGGTAACGAATGATGTTGAAACTGCAGTTAAAGAATTTAAGGAAGGTAAGATAGAATATAGAACAGATGCTGGTGGTAATGTTCATGTGCCCGTGGGGAAAACATCTTTTTCTGAAGAAGACCTGATCGCAAATCTTAGTTCATTTATAAAGCACATTGTTAGCAATAAGCCACCTGCTGCAAAAGGAATTTTTGTACAGAAAATATCAATTTCATCTTCTATGAGTCCTGGTGTAAGAGTTGCACTGGCTTCATAGTCAATTTTTTTGATGAATTTTAAAAATGTCTAGAGCGTTAAAAAAATTAATTGTTGATGAGCTTGTAACTGACTATAAGGACAAGAAAAACCTTGTTCTTGCGAATTTTAAGGGAATAAACGCTCACCAGTCAAATGTGTTGAGGAGCGATCTGAGTGAGAGAAATATCAATGTAAAGGTTGTGAAGAATTCTCTTGCCTCTATAGCATTTAAGGAAGTAGGGATTTCGGAGCTTGGGCAAATGCTTGATGCCCAAACAGTTGTTGCGTCAAGTGACGACGATCCTGTAGAGCTGGCCAAAATGCTGAAGAAATGTTCTAAAGAGATATCGGACTTTAAAATTATAGGCGGATGGGTGGATGGAGAGTTAATGTCATTTGACAATATCAGAACTCTGGCATCAATTCCATCCAGAGAGGTGGTTTTAACACAAATAGTATTTGCGATACAGGCACCTATGGTCCAGTTGGCAAATGTATTTAATGCCACGGCAAGCAGCCTGTGTCGAGTTTTGCATGCGATAAAAGAGAAAAAAGAGTGATGTTTAATATAAAGAATGTTTAAAAGGTAAAAGGAGGAAATTATGGCAGCAGATACAAAAGTAAAGGAAACTGAGCCTACTGAAAAGATTACTCAGGTACTTGAGCTGGTTGAAGGAATGAGTTTGCTTGAGGCTTCTCAGTTGGTAACGGCATTTGAGGAAAAATTTGGTGTTTCTGCTTCGGCGGCAATGGCGGTTCCGATGGGTGGTATGGCACCGGCTGGCGGAGAAGAGGCAGCTAAGGAAGAGAAATCAACGTTTGATGTTGTTCTGAAGGAAATTGGTGCGAACAAGATTCAGGTTATTAAAGCTGTTCGTGCAGAAACTTCACTTGGGTTAAAAGAGGCAAAAGCATTGGTAGATAGTGCGCCAAAACCCATAAAAGAAGGTGTTGCAAAGGAAGAAGCGGAGAAGGTTAAAAAAGCGTTAGAAGATGCAGGTGCAGTGGTTGAACTTGCGTAAGGTAGTAAATTAAAAAAACCTTTTGTTGGAATGCTACAAAAGAAAGTATAAAAATGATAAAGATGAACATAAGAAATTACGGTAAAATTACCGACGTGATTGAGATGCCTGATCTGATCAGGACTCAGACTAAGTCATATGCAGCTTTTTTGCAGGAAGATGTGCTTCCGGATAAGCGAAAGAATCGAGGTTTAGAAGCCATTTTGCGGGAGACTTTTCCAATAAATAACTACGATGAAACGATTAATCTAGAATACATAAAGTATGAGATAGGGAAACCACGTTACGGTCCAGATGAATGCAGGAAATTGAAGTTGATTTATGGCAAACCTCTGAGGGTCTGGTTAAGATTAAATAAGGAAGAGCCTGTTGAAGAGGCGGTGTATCTGGGAGAAATTCCTGTTATGATTGGCGGCGGTGAGTTCATAATCAATGGAACAGAAAGGGTCGTCGTAACTCAACTCCATAGGTCGCCAGGTGTGGATTTTGTTGAGGAACTGCATGCAGAGAAGAGAATGCACTCCTGCAGAGTTATTCCGGAGCGTGGCAGTTGGATTGAGGTAGAAGTTGGGAAAAAAGATGTTTTGACTACCAGGGTTGATCAAAGTGGTAAATTTCCTGCAACATGTTTCCTGAGAGCAATGTCAGAAAAATATTCAAAAGACGAAGATATTATCAGGCTTTTTTACGAAACGGAAACAGTCAGTATTAAAGATTCTGCTTCAATAAAAAAACTTAAAGATAGGTATTTAGTTGGTCGATTGATTAACCCTCAAACTGGCGAGATTATATTGGAAGCTGGAAGGCAAATAACTGAGGATATGGTTGGTGTTATATCGAATTCAAATCTCAAAAAGATTGAAGTTATCAAGAGTATGGATGATCCTTTGATACTTAATACCCTGGAAACTGATAATGCAGAATCTCATGAAGATGCGTTGTTGAAGGTTTATACGAGATTCAGGCCTGGAAATCCTCAGCAATTGGATAAGGCAAAGCAATTGTTTCATGATAAGTTCTTTGATGCAAAAAGATATAAGTTGGGTCTTGTAGGGCGATTTAGATTAAATAGAAAATTAGGGCAGGAAGTATCTAATAATGAAATGACTTTACAACCTGAAGATTATATAAATTCTATCAAGTATATCGTAACACTTAGAAATGATGAAGGAAGTATCGACGATATAGATCATCTTGGCAATAGGCGCCTCCGAACTCTTGATGAGTTATTTGGTGAAGAGTTACGTAGAGGATTTCTTAAGCTGAGAAGAACAGTCCAGGAAAGGATGAATACTAAGGATTTTGAGCTGTTGACGCCAAGGATTCTCATAAACTCCAGAACAATATTTTCAGCTATAGAATATTTCTTTAGCCGTGGTGAGCTATCTCAAGTATTAGATCAGACCAATCCATTAGCACAGCTTACACATGAACGGAGATTAAGTGCCTTGGGACCAGGTGGACTTAATAGAAAGAGGGCCGGATTTGAGGTTAGAGATGTTCACATCTCGCACTATGGACGAATATGTCCTATTGAGACTCCGGAGGGTACAAATATTGGATTGATTGCATCATTAAGTATATATGCATCAACTGATGATTATGGTTTCTTAATTTCTCCATACTTAAAGGTCAAAAACGGCAAACTAACAAATGAGATTGTCTATCTTCGTGCCGATGAAGAAGAAGGCAAAACTCTTGCGCCGGCAGATACGCAGTCGTGTTTTGGAGCTAAAGGATTAAACAGTGAAGTCCTTGCACGTTTTAGTGGGGACTTCAAGCTTGTAAATGTGAAGGATGTTGATTACATAGATGTATCACCGAAGCAGTTGGTAGGAGTATCTACAAGCCTGATCCCATTCCTTGAACATAGTGATGCGAACAGAGCATTAATGGGATCAAACATGCAGAGACAAGCCGTGCCGTTATTAATAACAGAGCCGCCACTTGTTGCTACAGGTATGGAAAAAATGGTTGCACAGAATTCCAGTATGGTTGTTCGTGCTGAAAATGCTGGTACTGTTTCTAAAGTTGACGGTGAACAAATAATAATTAATGAAAGTGATATATACAATCTAAGGAAATATGTTGGCTTAAACGAAGGAACCTGTTTAAACCAGAAACCTATAGTGATAGAGGGGCAAAAGGTAAAAAGGAATGAAATTATTGCTGACGGTGCTGCTACTTGTAATGGTGAATTGAGTTTGGGCAGAAATGTGTTGGTGGCCTTTATGACATGGGATGGTTACAATTTTGAGGATGCTATGGTGGTTAGTGAAAGTTTGCTCAAGAACGACAGTTATACGTCAATTCATAGAGATGAGTTTGAGGTGGAGATCAGGGAGACAACACTTGGGAAGGAGGAATTCACCAGGGATATACCAAATGTTTCCGAGAAGGCTCTCAGTAATTTAGATGAAAACGGCATAATTCATGTTGGAACGAAGGTTAAACCTTCAGATATTCTTGTGGGAAAAATTGCTCCAAAGAGTAGAAGTGAACTGTCTCCGGAAGAGAAACTTTTGCATGCAATATTCGGCAGAGCTGGAGAGGACGTCAAGAATGTTTCTTTGGAGGTGCCATCTGGTGTAGAAGGGATTGTTATAAATACACAGCTTTTCTCTCGAAGAGCCCATCTGTCAGACGAAAAAAGACAAAAAGTTACGAATGAAATAAAAAGCATAGAAGTTAAATTTGATAAAGCAATATCAAAAGAATTTGTGAAAATGATAAAAGACCTGGAACAGGTTTTTGATGGTACACTTGTAAATTTGGAGACGGACAAGCCTTTGAAAGTATCATACGGGACAGATATCGAACGTATTCTTGAATTGCAAGAGCAGTTTGATATTAGAAACTTTGATTCTGGTAGTAATAAGAGGAAAAGTGAGAGAGCGTCGAGAATTTGTGATGAGCATAACGAAAGCATTGAGTCTTTGAAGGAAGATAAAAATACAAAAATAAGTCAGTTAAAAAGAGGTGATGAATTGCCAAGTGGTGTATTGGAAGTGGCAAAGGTTTCTATTGCAACGAAAAGGAGGCTGTCTGTTGGAGATAAAATGGCAGGAAGGCATGGTAACAAAGGGGTCATAGCCAGGATTCTGCCCGTGGAAGATATGCCATGTTTGGAGGATGGAACGCCAATTGAGATGATTCTGAATCCCCTTGGAGTTCCTTCCAGGATGAATCTGGGCCAAATCCTGGAAACACACCTGGGTTGGGCTGCAAAAAAATTGAATTTCCAGGCTGTTACACCAATTTTTGATGGGGCAAAGGAATATGAAGTAAGGGATACTTTGAAAGAGGCAGGACTTCCGGAGGACGGCAAGGCTACATTATATGATGGTTGTACCGGCGACGCCTTTAATCAAAAGGTCGCAGTTGGGTATATGTATATGTTGAAGCTGCATCACTTAGTTGACGAGAAGGTACACGCCAGAGCTACGGGGCCGTATTCCTTGATAACACAACAGCCTCTTGGAGGAAAGGCAAGGTTCGGTGGGCAAAGATTTGGAGAAATGGAAGTATGGGCATTAGAAGCTTATGGGGCTGCTTATAATCTGCAAGAACTTCTTACCGTGAAAAGTGATGATGTAGAGGGTCGTACCAGAATTTACGAGTCAATGGTTAAAGGTAAGAATACGCTGGAAGCAGGAACTCCTGCATCATTCGAAGTACTTACCAAAGAGGTTGAGGGACTCGGCCTTGCCTTGACACTTGAGAAAGAAGAAAGACTTTAAATAAACAAGTTAGATTGTTATGTGCTTTATTATTTTAAAGCGCATGATTGAAGCAATTAAGATTTATCTCTTTTTTAACGATAAATGGAGATTAACTAATGACAATTAGCACATATGAAAAGATAAATGAATATAGCTCCGTGAGGATATCACTATCGTCAACAGAGAATATCAGGAGCAAGTCATATGGTGAAGTAAAAAAACCAGAAACAATAAATTATCGTACATATCGTGCAGAGAAAGATGGACTATTTTGTGAGCGAATTTTTGGTCCTGAGCGTAATTGGGAATGCTTTTGCGGAAAATATAAGGGTATTAAGCATAAAGGGATTGTCTGTGATAGATGTGGGGTCAAGGTAACTCATTCTCGCGTAAGAAGAAAAAGGATGGGGCATATTGGTCTGGCGGCGCCTATTGTTCATATATGGTTTTTTAAGGCAATGCCTTCGAGAATAGGAACCCTTTTAGGTATGAAAACTAACGTTTTGGAAAGGATTATATATTTTCAGGGTTACGCTGTGATAGATCCCGGAAGTACACCACTTAAGGAATATCAATTGTTGAAGGATGATGAGTATGCAGAGGCCCAGGAAAAATATGGAGAAGGTAGTTTCAATGCCGGTATGGGAGCAGAAGCTATACGGACAATACTTGAAGGCCTGGATTTAGAGAAAATATCAAAGGCGCTTAGGATAGAACTTACGGAAACAAAATCCAAACAGCGAACCAAGGATATAATAAAAAGATTAGCAATTGTTGAATCTTTTAAAGATTCTGGAAACAAGCCTGAGTGGATGGTTATGGATGTTATTCCGGTTATTCCTCCAGATTTGAGGCCTTTGGTATTATTGGAAAGTGGAGACTTTGCCAGTTCAGACCTTAACGACCTTTACAGGCGTATAATTAATCGAAATAATCGTCTTAAAAAACTGATAGACCTCAATGCACCGGAAGTAATAATTCGAAATGAGAAAAGAATGTTGCAGCAGGCGGTGGATGCACTTTTTGATAATGGCAGAGGTAAGCGTCCTATCCTGGGCAGCAACAGCCGTCCTTTGAAATCTCTGACTGATATGATTAAGGGTAAACAGGGGAGATTCAGGGAGAATCTGCTTGGTAAGAGAGTTGATTATTCAGCACGATCAGTAATAGTCGTTGGCCCTGAACTTAAATTAAGCCAATGCGGGATACCTAAAAAAATTGCACTTGAATTATTTCAGCCATTCATAATTCGACGTTTAAGGGAAATTGGGCTGGCAGATACAATAAAGAGTGCAAAGAAAATGTTGGTAAGACAAGATGAAGAGGTTTGGGATATTCTTGATGATGTGGTAAGGAAGCATCTGGTTTTACTTAACAGGGCTCCGACATTGCATCGTATGGGAATTCAAGCATTTGAGCCGATTCTCGTGGAAGGTAATGCAATAAAACTTCATCCATTGGTGTGTCGTGGATTCAATGCTGACTTTGATGGAGACCAAATGGCAGTTCATTTGCCCCTGTCCGTTGAAGCACAAATTGAAGCAAGAACACTGATGTTATCGACTAATAATATTTTTTCTCCTGCTTCTGGTGAGCCTATAATTACTCCTTCACAGGACATTGTTCTGGGTTGTTACTTTTTGACGACTCTGATAGGAGAACAAAATGAGGAAAAACTTAGAAGCTTCAGTAATTATGACGAAGTGTTAATGGCTTATGCATTGAAGAAGGTTGGTGTTCATACTCAAATTAAACTCAGGCTGGAGCCAAATAAATCTGTTAAGAATGATGAAGATAAAAAGGACGAGAATACGTTATGTACTACCACTGTAGGCCGTGTTGTATTTAACGAAACCTTGCCTCCTGAACTGCCGTTTTATAATTACCCTCTCGATCATAAATCAATAAAAAATATTATCCAGGATTGTTATAAAATACTGGGCAAAGAGGCCACTATTGACCTGTTAGACAATGTCAAAGAGATAGGTTTTAAAGAGTGTACAAAGGCTGGCCTTTCTCTTTCAATAATGGATTTAAAGATGCCAAAGAAGAAGGCTCAGATATTGGAAAAAACACAGAAAGAGGTTGAAAAGACTGAGAAATTATATCATAGGGGTATAATTACGGAGGGTGAAAGGTATAATCAGGTAATAGATACTTGGACATATGCCGGTGAAATAGTGGCGGAGGAGATGCTTGATGAACTTAAGAATGATATAAGGGACGGAAAGTCGTACCTTAACCCAGTATATTTAATGTCTGCATCAGGTGCCAGGGGCAGTACCCAGCAATTGAGACAGCTTGCGGGCATGAGAGGCTTAATGGCTAAACCGTCAGGCAAGATAATAGAGACACCAATTAAAGCAAACTTTCGCGAAGGGTTAAGCGTATTGGAATATTTTAGTTCAACCCATGGCGCACGAAAAGGGTTGGCCGATACGGCTTTAAAGACGGCAGACTCCGGTTATTTAACCAGGAAACTTGCAGATGTTGCACAAAATGTAATTGTCACCTCTCATGATTGTGGAACAGTTAATGGGATTAGTAAGAGTGCCGTTTACAGGGGAGATCGTGTTGAGGTTCCTCTGCACAGAATTATTACGGGCAGGGTGTCTTTGAACAATATTGTAGATTTGGTTAAGGATGAGAAAATAGTTAAGGAAAACGAACTGATTACAGAAGAGAAAGCAAAAAGAATTGAGGCGCTGGGATATGAGAAAATTCGCGTACGTTCTGCATTAACATGTGAGGTGCCGCAAGGTTTGTGTGTTAAGTGTTACGGTATGGATCTTTCTAAAGGTAAATTGGTAGAAGAAGGTACAGCTGTGGGAATCATTGCTGCCGAATCAATAGGAGAGCCTGGAACTCAATTAACTATGAAAACATTTCATATCGGTGGAACTGCGACACGATCAATTGAAGAATCAGATATAAAGGTTAGAAGGGCAGGCCGGATCAACTACAGTGATCTAAATGTAGTAGAGAATCCAGAGGGAGAAAATATTACCCTGGGTAGTAAGGGAGAAATATTTATTGTTGATGATAAGGGCAGGCAACTCGAAAAACACGCCGTGCCGCTTGGTGCAATAGTTTTAGTGAAGGAAAATGAAAAGGTTGCAGCGAGGCGAACAATAATCAAATGGGATCCTCATATGACCCCAATCCTCGCTGAGATGGGGGGTAAAATTCGCTTCGAAGATATAATAGAAAATAAAACAATGCGTAAGGAATATGATGCTGTAACCCGTATTAAAAGAAAGGTGATTGTAGAGCATAAAGGAGACCTTCATCCTCAAATAATTCTTGAGGACAGTAAAGGGAAAATCCAGGGGCTTTATCCAATACCGGAGAAGGCGCATATAGAGGTTGAAGAGGGTTCAAAGGTTATCGCCGGTACGCTTCTGGCTAAAACGCCAAGAGAGATTACGAGAACAGAAGATATAACTGGTGGGCTGCCCAGAGTATCAGAGATTTTTGAGGCAAGAAGACCAAAGGATCCTGCCGTAATGAGTGAAATAGATGGCATAGTAGAACTTGGTGAAAAGAAGAGAGGTAAAAGGACGATAATTGTTAAAGGTGAATCCGGAATGGAAGTAGACCATCTTGTTCCTCGTGGTAAGCATTTGAGGGTGCACAGGGGGGATCGTGTAAAAGCGGGAGACGCGTTGGTAGAAGGCCCTCTCGTTCTTCAGGATATCTTGAGGATTTGTGGTGAAGAAGAATTACAGCAGTATACATTAAAGGAAGTTCAAAATGTTTATCGTTCACAGAACGTACCAATAGATGATAAGCATGTTGAAATAATTATCTCGCAGATGTTACGGAAAGTGCAGGTAGACGAATCTAACGATACTAAATTACTACAAGGCGCGATTATTGACAAGTTTAAGTTTAAAGAAATAAATATTGAGGCAAAAGAAAGCGGTGGTAAGCCTGCCAGTGCCGAACCGTTATTGTTGGGAATTACTAAAGCCTCCGTACAAGCCGATAGTTTTATATCAGCGGCATCTTTCCAGGAAACAACCAAGGTATTGACAAAAGCTGCTTTAGAAGGAAATAGGGATATGCTTGTAGGACTGAAAGAAAATGTAATTCTCGGGCATTTGGTGCCAACTGGAACGGGATACAAACCATATCTTAAGTTGGTTAAGGAGAAAGAGGTCGTAGAAACATCTGATGATAAGATTGAAGAGAAGGAAGAGTTGTTACCAACGTTATCTAATTAAGCTAGAGGGATAATATATGCCAACGATAAATCAATTAGTAAGAAAAGGTAGAAAAAAGATAGTGAAAAAAAGTAAAAGTATTGATTTGGAAGGATGTCCGCAAAAGAAGGGTGTTTGCCTTCAGGTTATGACACGAACACCTAAAAAACCTAACTCTGCTTTAAGGAAGGTGGCAAGGGTAAGGCTGACAAACGGAAAAGAGGTTACGGCTTATATACCGGGTGAAGGGCACAACTTGCAGGAGCATTCAATAGTTTTGATAAGGGGCGGGAGAGTACGTGACCTTCCCGGGGTTAAATATCACATAATAAGAGGTAAATTGGATACAGCAGGTGTAGATGGCAGAAAGCGCGGCAGGTCTAAATACGGGGCAAAAGGCTCAAAGTAATTTTTAGTTTATTTATTATTTGATGGTGTGGGAGACAATAAATGGCACTGCAATATAAAAGCACTGAAGTTTATCTAAAGCCAGATGTGCGTTTTAAAAGTACTTTAGTTGCTAAGTTTATTAATAATTTAATGCATGAAGGCAAGAAGAGTGTTGCCGAGAAAGTCTTTTATCAGGCAACAGATTTATTGCAAACCAGGTTTCCAGATAAAGAGCCTTTGGAAATAGTTGAGGCGGCCATCAATAATGTCAAGCCGTTGGTTGAAGTAAAGTCAAAACGTGTTGGTGGGGCGACATATCAGGTTCCGATTGAGGTGTCTAGAAAGAGGCAATTATCATTGGGCATTAGGTGGATACTTGAAGCAACACGGAGCAAGAAGGGTAAAGCGATGCATTTAAAACTGGCAGACGAACTATCTGATGCATATAAGAAGCAGGGTGTGTCAATCACAAAACGGGAAAATACTCACAAAATGGCTGAGGCAAATAAAGCCTTTGCTCATTTTGCATGGTAACTTTAAAGTAAGCGTATTATGGCAAAAAAGAATCTGACAAATCTAAGGAATATAGGAATAGCTGCACACATTGATGCAGGGAAAACTACAACGACAGAACGCATACTATTCTATACCGGTAAGAGTTTCAAATTAGGTGAGGTTCACGAGGGTACTGCAACTATGGACTGGATGGAGGAGGAACAGAAGCGAGGTATTACTATTACTGCTGCAGCAACCACATGTTTCTGGAAAGATTATCAAATAAACGTAATTGACACCCCGGGACACGTAGACTTTACAATTGAAGTTGAAAGATCTCTAAGGGTCTTAGACGGTGCAATATGTGTTTTTTGTGGTGTCGGTGGTGTTGAGGCGCAAACAGAGACAGTGTGGAGACAGGCGAATAAATATAATGTTCCCCGAATCTGTTTCGTTAATAAAATGGATAGAATAGGTGCTGATTTTGTAAAAGTGTTTAACGAAATTAAGGAAAAATTAAATAAGAATGTTGTTCCAGTCCAACTGCCGGTTGGTAAAGAAAAGAACTTTGAGGGTGTTATTGATTTAATAAAGATGAAGGCTATAATATTCACTCACGAGGATGACAAGTCTGGATCTACGTATGAAGAGCGTGATATACCGGATGCTATGTTAGATGATGCCGGAACATATAGAGAGTTGATGTTAGAGGGGATTGCTGACAAAGTAGATTGGTTCATGGATAAATATTTAAGTGAAAGCTCCCTCAGTGAGGAAGAAATAGTAAGTGCTATTCGAGAAGGAACTATTAAGTTCGGTTTAATGCCCGTATTATGTGGTTCTGCCTTTAAAAACAAAGGCGTTCAGCAGTTGCTTGATTCGGTATGTGATTACTTGCCGTCACCTCTGGAAATCCCACCAATAAAAGGTACTAATGCAAAAGATGATTCTGCTGTAGAAATGAACCCAACTGAAGAAGAACATTTTAGTGCCTTGGCTTTTAAGATTGCATCTGATAAGCACGGTGATCTTACATTTATGCGTATCTATTCCGGCAAGATGGAGTCTGGGCAAAGGCTTTATAATTCAAGGACTAGGAAAAAAGAACTGGCAAGTCGAATATATAGTATGCATGCTGATAAAAGAGAGCAGCTGGAAAGTGCATCGGCTGGGGACATTGTGGCCATAGTAGGATTTAAAGATACTGGAACCGGTGACACGATATGTACTGAAAATCATCCTGTTTTGTTGGAGAAAATAGAGTTTCCTGAAACAGTTATTTCCATGGCTATAGAACCAAAAACTGAAGCAGAAAAAGAAAAATTGGCTTTTGTTCTGGCCCGGTTGTCTAAAGAAGATCCGACATTTAAGGTTCATACAGATGATGAGACGAGTCAGTTGATAATTTCAGGAATGGGCGAATTGCATCTTGAAGTTTTGAAGAACAGGATGTTGAGCGAGTATAAGGTAAATGCAAATGTGGGTGCACCCAGAGTGTCCTATAGAGAAACTGTGCAACGCGAAGCTGAAATAGATGAAAAATTTGTAAAACAAACTGGAGGACGTGGTCAATACGCCCGTATAGAAATTAAGTTGGAACCACATGTAGGTGAAGAAAAAACTGTAGAGTTCGAAGATAAGATAAAGGGAGGTGCAATTACCAGGCAGTTTATAAAATCCGTGGAAAAGGGTATTGTTGATACTGCAAAAAGCGGTGTGTCAGGTGGTTATCCTCTCATAAATATAAAAGTGACTCTGCTGGATGGTGATATGCATTCAGTTGACTCGTCAGAATTTGCTTTTTACCATGCTGCAGGAGTAGCTCTAAGAAGGGCAGTAGAGAAAGCTAAATCTGTTTTGTTAGAACCAATAATGTTGATAGAAATTACGGTTCCGGATAATTACCTTGGCGATGTGCTTGGCGACATGAATGGCCGCAGGGCTCATATTGTCGAGATGACAAATGACGGGGACTTGAGGATAGTTAAAGGAAAAATACCATTGGCTGAGACCTTTGGCTATTCGAGTGTTTTGAGATCGATTACTCAAGGCAGGGGTACATATACCATGGAGCCTTTAGAATATAAGCCGGCACCGGCAAAAAGTTATAGTAACGTAGCATAATTCAGACAATCTTTAAGTTGTTTTTGGAGGTAGAAAAGGGATGGCCAAGGAAGTATTTGAGAGGACAAAGCCGCATGTGAATGTGGGAACGATAGGGCATGTAGATCACGGCAAGACGACGTTAACGTCAGTGATAACACACATATTATCGAAGGATGGATTTGCGAAAGAGAGGGCATTTGATTCAATAGACAATGCGCCGGAGGAGAGGGAGCGTGGAATAACGATAGCGATAGCGCATGTTGAGTATGAGACAGAAAAGAGGCATTATGCCCATGTTGATTGTCCAGGCCATGCTGATTATGTAAAGAATATGATAACCGGAGCAGCGCAGATGGATGGTGCGATACTGGTGGTAAGTGCACCTGATGGTCCTATGCCTCAGACACGAGAGCATATACTTCTTGCGAGACAGGTAGGAGTGCCGAAGATAGTGGTGTTTATGAACAAGATTGATCAGTTGGATGATCCTGAGTTGGTGGAATTGGTGGAGTTAGAGATCCGGGAGTTATTGAGCAAATATGAGTTTCCCGGAGATGATATACCTGTGGTCCAGGGTTCAGCGCTGAAGGCTGCGGAGTGTGGTTGTGGTAAGAATGAGTGTGAGCAGTGTGGTCCAATACATAAGTTGATGGATGCGCTGGACACTTATATACCAGATCCTGTGAGAGAGACAGACAAGCCGTTTTTGATGTCGATAGAGGACGTATTCAGTATAAAGGGCAGAGGTACGGTAGGTACGGGCAGGATGGAGCGAGGTGTATTGAAGGTAGGCGACGAGGTAGAGATAGTGGGTATGGTAAAGGAGATAAGAAAGACGGTGGTAACAGGAGTGGAGATGTTTAATAAGACGCTTGAGGAGGGTATGGCAGGGGATAATGTAGGTGTGTTGTTAAGGGGAGTTGAGAAGGATGATTTGGAGCGAGGTCAGGTGTTGGCAAAGACTGGCAGTATAACACCGCATACCAAGTTTGAGGCAGAGGCGTATATATTGACGAAGGAAGAGGGTGGCCGGCATACTCCGTTTTTTAATGGATATCGTCCGCAGTTTTATTTCAGGACGACGGATGTGACAGGAGTGGCGACGTTGTTGGGTGGAGCAGAGATGGTGATGCCTGGTGACAATGCTAATTTGCAGATAGAGTTGATAACTCCGATAGCGATGGATAAGGAGTTGAGGTTTGCGATAAGAGAAGGTGGGAAGACGGTAGGAGCGGGTGTTGTTACTAAAATTATTGAATAATACTATTTGAGCTATGGGAAATGAAATAGATTTTAAAATTAGAATTCGTATGGAAGCTTATGATCACAGGATTCTTGATCAGTCGGCTGCAGATATAATAGAAACTGCCAAGCGTACGGGAGCAAAGGTGTCCGGGCCGATACCATTACCAACGCGTATGGAGAGGTATACAGTTCTTCGTTCACCGCACGTTGATAAGAAGTCCAGAGAGCAGTTTGAAATGAGGACACACAAACGGTTGATAGATATTATTGAGCCAACGCCGAAGGCTGTTGATGCTTTGAACAAGCTTAATATGCCTGCGGGAATAGAAGTAAAAATAAAAGCGTAGGAATGAACCAGGCTTCTTAAATACTAAAAATTTTTCTAGCTGGATTTTAAGGTAAATTATAAATGGTAGCTCGTTTATTAGGTAAAAAATTGGGAATGACCCAAATGTTTAATAAAGAGGGTAATTTAGTTCCTGTGACTCTGATACAGGCAGGTCCATGTAATATCCTGCAGATAAAAAACAAGGAAAACGATGGATATTCAGCTATACAGGTTGGTTTTGGAGAGCGGAAAAAGAAAAGGGCGACTAAAGCTGAAATAGGACATTGTTCAAAGGCAAAAACGGGTGTGAAAAAATTAGTGCGGGAATTCCGTGATGATCCTTTGGATGCGAAATATGAGCTTGGGCAGGTATTAACAGTTGATGTTTTTGACGGTGTGGAGGTGATTGATGTAACCAGTACCAGCAAGGGTAAAGGTTTTGCTGGTGTTATGAAAAGATGGGGATTCCACGGTGGGCCCGCTACGCACGGTTGTACTACACCTAGAAGTGCTGGTTCTGTTGGTGCCGGTACTGATCCTGGGCGTGTGTTGAAGGGAAAAAAAATGGCAGGTAGAATGGGTGGTGATAAATGTACTGTAAGAAACCTGGATGTTATTAAAATAGATAAAGACAGGAATTTGATGTTTGTCAAAGGTGCTGTTCCTGGCCCAAATGGCGGATATGTAATTATAAGAAAGAGTAGATATAGTTAATCATGATAAATGTACCAGTATATGATAGTAGCGGTAATCCTTTAGAGGATACATCTTTGCCTGAAGAGAAATTTGGGGATAAGGTTCACAGGGAGCTTTTGAGAGATGTGGTAATTATGCACGAGGCAAATCATAGGCGAGGTACAGCATCTACTAAAACCAGAGGAAAAGTTAAGGGCGGCGGTAGAAAACCATGGATGCAGAAACATACTGGAAGGGCAAGGGCGGGTAGCATACGATCTCCGTTATGGAAAGGCGGTGGAGTAACTTTCGGGCCTCAGCCAAGGGATTATTCTTATTCAATAAATCGTAAAGCAAAAAAAGTTGCCTTGCAATCTGCGATTTTGTCTAAATTACAAGATAACCAGGTAGTTCTAATTGATAAGCTGGAATTTGATTCTCCAAGTACAAAGAAAATGGCGAATCTGTTGAAGTCTTTAGGGATCAAAGAAAGCTGTCTTATAGTAATACCAGAGCTAAATGAGACGATATGGAAATCCTCAAGGAATATTTATAACCTGAAGGTTCGTGTTGCTTCGGACTTGAATGCTTATGATGTGATTAAATACAAAAAGTTATTAATAGTTAAAGATGTGTTAGATAGCATTAAATTTAAGTAAATTTACTAAAAGCTGACTAAATTCAAAATTTTACAATGGACTATTATCATATTATAAAAAGGCCTTTATCTTCTGAAAAAAGTGTTGGCGATAGAGAGTCGGCAAATTCGTTTCACTTTGAAGTAAATAAGAAAGTGAATAAAATTCAAATAAAAGAGACAATAGAGAAGCTGTTTGATGTAAAGGTCTTATCTGTTAGAACTTTAAATAGAGCTGGAAAGAATAGAAAGTATAGGAATAAGGTGTATAAAACAAGTGGATGGAAAAAAGCAATAGTAACCCTGAAAGAAGGCGATACGATAGATCTTGGCTACTAAGCCTTATGCTAATTGAAAGTGTGATCTAAATGGGAATAAGACGATATAAACCTACAACAAATGGAAGGCGGCAAGGGAGTGTTTCTGATTTTTCAGAAATAACAAAAGTAACTCCAGAGAAAAGCTTGTTGATGCCTTTAACGAAAACGGGTGGAAGAAACAACTCAGGTAAGATTACTGTTAGACATAGGGGTGGTGGAAGTAAAAGAAAATATAGAATAATAGACTTTAAAAGAAATAAATATGATATTCCTGCAAGGGTGGCAAGTATTGAGTATGATCCCAATCGTTCAGCTAACATTGCATTGTTGCATTATGTGGATGGGGAGAAACGATATATCCTGGCTCCTGCTGGTCTGGCTGTAGGGCAACATGTTGTTTCTGGCGAAAAGATTGATCCTCAGATCGGTAATTGTATGCCCCTTAAGAACATACATTTGGGGATTGAGATACATAATATTGAGATGAGACCTGGTGAAGGCGGTAAGATTGTTAAGTCAGCGGGTAGTGTCGCAAGGGTTTTAGCTAAAGAAGATAATTATGTGCAGATAGTCCTTCCTTCTGGTGAATTACGTAAAATATTTCATGAATGCAGGGCTACCATAGGCCAGGTTGGTAATACGGACAATATGGGCACAAAAATAGGTAAGGCTGGAAGGAAGAGATGGATGGGGCGCAGGCCGCATGTAAGAGGTACTGCAATGAATCCGGTAGCTCACCCAATGGGTGGGGGAGAAGGCCGAAGCCATGGTGGAAGGCATCCTTGTTCTCCGACAGGCGTATTGTCAAAAGGTGGAAAAACAAGGAAGAGAAAGGCGACAAGTAATAAGTTTATAATAAGAAGAAGAAAGTCCAGGCGTAATAAAGGCTAGTTATTTAGAAATATAAAAATTAAGAAGGTATAACTATGGGACGTTCTGTAAAAAAAGGACCTTTTATTGATAGTAAGCTGTTTAAGAAGGTGTTAAAGCAAAGAGACACAGGTGATAAACAGCCGATTCGTACTTGGTCGCGCAGTTGTATAATTATTCCGGAATTTGTGTCACATACATTTATGGTGCATAATGGTAAGATTTTCCAGAAGCTTTTTATTATGGAAGATATGGTCGGGCACAAACTTGGAGAATTTGCTCCTACGAGAACATATAGAGGCCATGGCGGGACAAAGAAGAAGTAGGGTAAGCGGTAAATAAATTTCATAAAAATTGTTATTTTAAAATGAATTTTAAAGCAAGCTGTAAATATGTCAGGATATCACCCAGAAAAGCCAGATACGTTGTTGATCTGATAAGAGGGAAGTCTGTAAATCATGCGCTGGAAGCACTAAGGCTGACACATAGAAGGGCTTCATACATTATAGATAAAACGTTAAGGGCTGCAATTGCAGGTGCTAACGAAAGACAAGATGTGGATATAGATTCTTTATATATAAAGGAAATATATGTTGATGGGGGTCCGGTACGTAAATGGTTTAGGCCCAGGGCAAGGGGTGTATCTGCAACTATTAAGAAACGTACAAGTCATATATCTTTAGTGCTGTCAGATGGGAAGGAATTAGCATAAATCTTTCGGGTAGTGAAAAAAGATTATTACATTAAAGTGATATTTATTTCCGAATCTTAATTAGGAAGGAAAAGATGGGTCAAAAAGTTTGTCCAATAGGTTTTAGACTGGGGATAACCGAGAATTGGAGATCGCGATGGTATGCAGACAAGAAAAAATTTGGTAAATTACTGGTCGAAGATCAAAAAATACGAAAATATATTAAAAAGAACTATCGTTTCACAGGAATACCAAAGGTAGAGATTGAAAGAACGCGTGATGAAGGTGCAAGAGTCATTATCTATTCAGCACGGCCAGGTTTGATAATAGGCCGTAAAGGGGCTGAAATTGAAAAATTAAAGGAAGGTATCGAGAAATTAGTTGAGAAAGAAGTAGATATTAGGATTCAGGAGACTGAAAAACCGGATCTGGAAGCACAATTAGTAGCTGAGAACATTGCTGAACAATTACAAAAAAGGGCGGCATTTAGGAGGACTATCAAAAAAGCTATTGATAGTACTATGAGTGTGGGTGCAAAGGGAGTAAAGGTTCAGATCTCCGGACGTTTAGCTGGGGCAGAGATAGCAAGGACAGAAGGATCTACTCAAGGAAGTATTCCGTTGCATACATTAAGGGCAAACATTGATTACGGATTTGCAGAGTCTATGACCAGCTACGGTACGATTGGTGTTAAGGTATGGATTTATAAGGGATTAGTTGATTTGGGAAAAGGGGTTGATTATGCAGTTGATGCCAAAAAGGGTAAAATTTAGGAAGACCCAAAGAGGAAAGATTAAAGGTAATGCCACGAGGGGGAATACCGTATGTTTTGGTGAGTATGGTTTACAGTCTACTGAGCCGGGTTGGATAACGGCACAACATATTGAGGCTGGTAGGGTAGCGGCTACACAATACGTTTCGCGAGAAGGTAAATTAGTCATAAGGATATTTCCACACAAACCGGTTACATCAAAACCTATTGAAACAAGAATGGGTAAAGGTAAGGGCGAACCTGAAAAATGGGTTGCTGTTGTTAAGCCGGGTACTATTTTATATGAAATAGGAGGAGTTCCCGAGGATATGGCAAGGCAGGCCTTTGCTAGAATCGCATACAAGATGCCTGTCAGAGTAAGATTTGTTAAAAGGAGAATGACGATTTGAAGGCAAGTGAGATTAGAGAAAAATCGCATCAGGAAATACTTGAAGAGTTTGAGGCATGCAAGAGGGAATTGTTAAATCTCAGGTTTCAATGGCAGGCAGGAGAGTTGCGTAATTCAGCACAATATAGACAAATCAGAAAAGATGTTGCAAGGTTAAAAACTGTTTTAAGGGAAGCAGAGTTAGGTATTAACACAAATCTCTTTGAGAAAAAGAGTGAAAAAGAAAGTACATAATGGAAACTGATAAGAATGTTAAACGGCGAAAGGCCGTTATTGGTGTAGTATCAAGCAGTAAAATGTCCAAGACAATTACTGTGAAATCAGAAAGGCGCGTAAAGCATCCCAGATATGGAAAGTTTGTTAAAAGAATGACCGTTTATAAAGCTCATGACGAAGAAAACAAGGCTGTCAATGGAGACAAAGTGGAGATTATAGAATCACGGCCATTAAGTAAGAGTAAGCGTTGGAGACTAGTTCGTATTATAAAGTGAGATAAGGAAGCTGATAAGATGATAATGGAACAAACGATGCTGGATGTTGCTGATAACTCCGGTGCTAAAATGGCTAAGTGTATTAAGGTTCTTGGTGGTTCGAAGCGTGTTTATGCGTCTGTTGGGGATGTTATAGTCGTTGCTGTAAAAAAGGCAATTCCTAGTGGCGTTGTGAAAAAGGGGGATGTGGCTAAAGGCGTAATTGTAAGAACAAAGAAAAATATAAGACGTGAAGACGGTTCTTATTTAAAGTTTGATAGAAATGCAATTGTAATTGTTGAAGATGACGGAAGCCCTAAGGGTACTCGTATTTTTGGTGCAGTTGCGAGAGAGTTACGACAAAAGAATTTTATGAGAATAATTTCATTAGCACCTGAAGTGGTGTAAATGTGATGTTTTGATGGAGAGTTGTTTAAAGATATGCATGTAAGGAAAAACGATACAGTACAAGTGATTGCAGGTGACGATGCTGGTAAAACTGGCAAGGTCTTGAATATAATGACTAAGGATATGAGGGTTATTGTAGAAGGGATAAATTATATTCAAAAGCATGTAAAGCGTAGTGAGAAAAATCCACAGGGCGGGCGCATGCAAAAGGAAGCACCCGTATCATTGTCAAATGTACTGGTAATATGCAGAAATAAGAGTTGTGAAAAAAACGGTAAGGGTGTGAGAGTCAAACAGAAACTTCTTGAAAATGGTGATAAGGTTAGGGTCTGTTATAAATGTGGAAGTGAAATAATTGCTTCTGAATAATTTCTAGAACTAAAATACTAAAAAAATGGCACGTTTATTAGATAAATATCAAGATGAAATTGTATCCAAGTTAATGGAGAAGTTTCATTTTAAAAACAAGCTAGAGGTTCCGAAGCTGGTTAAGATAGTGATAAATATGGGCCTTGGAAGGGCGAAGGAAAACAAAAAGATCCTTGAAGATGCAATGAAGCATTTAGCAGTAATTGCGTGTCAGAAGCCAAAACTTACTAGGGCCAGAAAAGATATAGCTGGTTTCAAGCTCAGAAAAGGGGATGCTGTTGGTTGCAAGGTAACACTCAGGGATAAAAGGGCTTACGAATTTATGGATCGTCTGATAAGTATAGTTCTCCCTAGAATAAAAGATTTTCGCGGTCTCCCGCCAGGGTCATTTGATGGCCGTGGGGGTTATACGATGGGTATAAGTGAATTGGCCGTTTTCCCTGAAATAAGTATTGATGATATTGAGTTTGCACAAGGTATGGATATAACATTTGTGGTATCTACGAAATCGGATGAGCAATCATATGAGATGCTCAAGTTGTTTGGTATGCCTTTCCGGACATAGAATAATTTTCTTTAGAATTTTAAAATTAATAATGGATTACTAACTCGCGGAGTTTTATATGGCAAGAAAAGCATTGATAGTAAAATCTAAGAGGGAACCAAAATACAAAACCCGAAGATATAATAGGTGCCAGCTTTGTGGTAGGCCTAGGGCGTATTATAGAAAATTCCAAATATGTAGAATATGTTTTAGAAGTCTTGCGTCAAAAGGGGAGATACCTGGTATAAAGAAGGCAAGCTGGTAATGTACCATGAAAAATAGATTTTTCTTGAGAAAAAAAGGGGTTCATTAAAATGAGTATGACAGATCCAATCGCCGATATGTTGACACGGATACGTAATGCTAATATGGTGGAGAGAGAGGCTGTAAATATACCTTCATCTCGTATTAAGGTGGGTATTGCGGAAGTTTTGAAAAAAGAAGGTTTTATAAAAGATTTCAAGAACATTCCTGACGATAAGCAGGGTGTATTGAGGGTTTATTTAAAATACGGGCCTTTAAATCAGAAAATAATTAATCATATAAAAAGAGAAAGCAAGCCAGGTAGAAGAATTTATAAACAAGTGGAAGATATCGGGAAGGTTCTTAACGGTATCGGTATATCTATATACTCGACTTCAAAGGGGATATTGAGCAATAAGGAATGTAGGGAAAATAAAATAGGTGGTGAGCATATTTGTACCGTATGGTAAGAGGGCTTTAATTTAGCTGAGTTATTAACTCCTGATAATATATTTCCAAAATCTTTTTTTTATAGATGTACAAATAAGAATTATGTCTAGAATAGGAAAAAAACCAATACCAATTCTTGAAGGTGTCAAGATTAAATGTGATAACGGCATGTTAACTATTGATGGTCCCAAAGGCAAGATGACACAGGAAATTCATCCGTTGATGAAGATAGAAGTTAATGAAGAGGCAAAGCAGATTCTTGTAGTACGCCCTTCTGATGAGAGGAAATGCAAAGAGCTTCATGGTCTGACACGTACGCTTGTAGCAAATAATATTCATGGTGTTACTGCCGGCTTTTCAAAGAGTTTGGAGATAATAGGATTAGGGTATAATATTAAGATGCAGGGCGCTGGTTTGGTTTTGCAATTAGGGTTTTCGCATCCCATTAACGTTAAAATTCCCGAGGGTATAAAGGTAGAAATTACGAATCAGACAAATCCTGGGAAATTTACAATTAGTGGTATCGATAAGCAGTTGGTCGGGCAATTTGCAGCAGACATTAGAGGCTTGCGTCCGCCGGAACCGTATAAAGGCAAAGGTGTTAAATATGATGATGAGATTATACGCAGGAAGGCTGGCAAGGCGGTAGCTGCTGCATCTTAAGTTCTTTTACATTTTTTTTGCTTCAAAAGATTAACATATGAGTATTTTAAAGGAAAAAAACAGAAGGCGGCTTAAACGTCATAAAGGAATAAGAAAAAAGGTTTTTGGCGATAAAGAAAAACCTAGATTGAGCGTATATAGAAGCTCAAAAAATATATATTGTCAGTTAATTGATGATACTACCGGCAAGACGCTCGCCAGCGCTTCAACATTGATAAAAGATATTAAAGACAAATTGCCCTATAATGGAAATGTAGAAGCGGCAAAACTGGTAGGCCAAAAGATTGCAGAGGAAGCTGTAAAGATTGGCATTACCAAGGTAGTTTTTGATAGAAGTGGATATAAATATCATGGCAGGGTTAAGGCATTAGCTGATAGTGCAAGGGAAAATAACCTTGTTTTCTAAAAGCTTTTTTATGGAATATTATAAGCAAACGGGTATTTGATTAAACAATAGGAGGTTTTTTTGGCACAAAAAACTGATACAGAAAAACTAGAAGAGACAGTTGTAAAAATCAATAGATGTACCAATGTAACAAAGGGTGGTAAGAGTATGAGTTTTAGTGCATTGGTTGTAGTTGGTGATAAAAAGGGAACAGTGGGATATGGTTTTGGAAAGGCAAGAGAGGTTCCTAATGCCGTTGGGAAAGCAGTGAAAGATGCAAACAGAAACACTGCTACGGTGCCTATTATTGATGGAACAATACCGCACGAGGTATGGGGGTGTTATAAAACTGCAAGGGTCTTTATGAAACCTGCGGCGCCTGGTACTGGTATTAAAGCGGGAATGCCAGCGAGAACGGTTCTTGAATCTGCAGGTGTTACGGATATTTTAACAAAATGTTATGGCACAAGAAACCCTCTGAATGTTGTTAAGGCTACTGCTGAGGGTTTAAAGGCTTTGAGAACTAAGCAGGAAATCGAACAATTAAGAGGTGTAAAGATAGAATGAATTTAATAGATGCTAAGAATTCCTTACAAAAAAGGAAGAAGAGAAAAAGGATTGGACGGGGCGCTGGCTCTGGTCATGGTAAGACAAGTGGTAAAGGGATGAATGGTGCAAATTCGCGTTCAGGTAATGAAACACGACTATTATTTGAAGGTGGACAAATGCCTTTGTTCCGCAGAATTCCAAAAAGAGGATTTAATAATCCTTTCAAGAAGAAATATACAATAATGAATGTTAAAGACTTCGAGAATTTTGATACTGGAACGCGTGTAGATATTCAGAAATTACAAGATAGCAGGTTGATTAGAAGTGCAAAGTATGATTTAAAGGTTTTGGGTGAGGGGAAGCTAACCAAATCGCTTACTATAGTTGCACACAAATTTAGTGAGACAGCGATTACAAAGATTAAGGAGGCAGGAGGAGAAGTAGAAACGCTATCATGATAGAGAAATTCACCAATATGTTTAAGATTCCTGAGTTGAGGAATAAGTTGTTGATAACTTTGGGATTGCTGGCTGTATGCAGATTAGGTGTCTTTATTCCGATGCCTGGTATTGACACGACAGTACTAAAGACTTACTTTCAACAGTTTACGCAGACTGGTGTTGGCCAATTGTTAGGTTTGGTGGATTTGTTTGCCGGTGGCGCCATGAGTTCAGGTGCGATCTTTGGTTTGGGAATTATGCCGTATATTAGTGCATCCATTATCTTTCAGCTTCTTGTAGGTGTTGTTCCGTTTCTTGAGAAGTTACAAAAGGAGGGTGAGTCTGGCAGGAAAAAGATTAATCAGTATACAAGGATAACAACTGTCGGTTTATGTTTGTTTCAAGCTTTTATCATGATACGTACTTTGTACGCAATCGATATTAACGGTGTGCCTGTTGTGCCTATTCATATCCAGGGTATTCAATTTCAGCTTATGGCTGCGGTACTTTTAACGACCGGGACTGTTTTCTTGATGTGGATAGGCGAGCAGATTGATGCAAATGGTATTGGCAGCGGAATATCTCTGATTATCATGATAGGTATTATTGATAGGCTGCCATGGGCGTTTAGTCAGATTTTACAAAACTTTACTTTTTCGGTAGCGCCTGCAGAACATGAGATAGGGATAGCAAAATTACTATTACTGTTAGGTATGTTTCTTGCGATTGTAGCGGGAGTTGTATACATAACACAGGGTCAGAGGCGTATCCCCGTCCAACAGGCAAAGCATACAAGGGGTAGAAGAGTTTATGGAGGCCAAAAGCATTTTCTTCCTTTAAAAGTGAATCAAGCGGGTGTTATGCCCATAATCTTTGCACAATCACTACTAATCTTTCCTGCTGCCATAACGAGAGGCTTACAGGTCAGATTCGACCCTGGAACGTTCTGGTATTGGATTACATCTCGATTGACTGAAATGTTTCAAGGTGGTTTTATATATGTAGTTATGTATATAGTGTTAATTGTCTTTTTCTGCTATTTTTGGACAGTAATACAATTTAATCCTAAGGAAATGTCAATTAACATGCGGGATTATGGCAGCTTTATTCCGGGTATCAGGCCAGGACATCGGACAGCCGAATATCTTGAAAGTGTAATGAGCAGGATTACACTTGCAGGAGCAGCATTTTTGTCTTTGATTGCAATTCTGCCTATGATAATTGCTGGAGGGTTTGAGATTAACAGGGCAGTTGCCAGTTTTTATGGTGGCACAGGTCTTCTTATTGTTGTTGGTGTCGCTTTAGATTTGGTACAAAAGATAGAGTCACATTTAATTATGAGACACTATGGAGGCTTTCTTGGAGGTACTGCTAAGGTAAGGGGCAGAAGGGGTTGAGGCTTATTTTTCTGGGTCCTCCTGGTGTAGGTAAAGGTACTCAGGCTGCAAGTATCAGCTTAAGGAAAGAAATAAATCACATTTCGTCTGGTTATCTTTTGCGAGCGGCGGTAGAGGCTAAAACAGATACAGGTTTAAAGGCAAAAGAGTATATTGATAATGGTTTGTTGGTTCCAGATGAATTAGTAGTTAAAATAGTTGTAGGAAAGATTAATTCGGCAGAGTGTAAGAATGGTTATATTTTAGATGGGTTTCCAAGGAATCTTTCTCAAGCAGAAATCCTTGATAACACATTAAATAAAGCTGGGAAAAAGATAGACAAGGTTTTCTGTTTTACAGCATCTGAGGAAATAATAATTAAACGAATTGCGGGTCGGCGAATTTGCAAATCATGCGGAGCAGACTATCATGAGATGTTTAGTCCTCCGGTAAATAATAATGTGTGTGATAAATGCGGTTCAGAACTATATCAGCGTGAGGATGACTACCCGGAAACAACATCAATGAGATTACAAGTATATAGAGAACAGACAGAGAAATTGATTGATTACTATGAGGAAAAAGGTGAGTTGATAGAAATAAACTGTAATGGGGAAAAAGCAGAGATTGAACAGGATATACTTGAAGGGTTACATTTGATGTCTGAGGGCGAAAGGGGAATGGAGTAGAGCGGGTGATAGTTTGTAAATCTGAGCGCGAAATTGAAATTATGCGAGAAGCAGGAAGGATAGTGGCAGAAGCTCTTTCAATTACAAAAGAGATTGCAAAGGAAGGTGTGACCACAGAGGAATTAAATACAAAATTAGAAAAATATGTATTACAGAAAGGTGGAATCCCTGTTTTTAAAGGTTATAGAGGTTATCCTAAAAGTATATGCACATCCATTAATGAAGAGATAGTGCATGGAATTCCAGACCAAAGAAAACTTTGTGATGGAGATATATTGAGTGTTGACATTGGGGTGGAATATCGTAAATATGTTGCTGATGCAGCGATAACTATCCCAATTGGAGAAATTTCTGAGGAGGTAGAGAATTTATTAAAGGTCTGTGAAGAGGCACTTGACAAGGCAATAGAGGCAGCGTGCACAAATAAAAGATTGTCGGAAGTCTCAAGATCAATACAAAACCACGTAGAAAATCAGGGGTTTTCGGTAATACGAGATTATACGGGACATGGTATTGGCAGGCAAATGCACGAAGACCCTCAGATTCCTAATTTTGTCAGCAAGGAATTATTAAAGGCAGATGAAATACTATTACAGGGAATGGCGCTAGCGATAGAACCAATGATATGTGCAGGTAAATATGATACGGAGGTTCTTGAAAATAGGTGGACAGTGGTTACAAAAGACAGAAAACTTTCAGCACATTTTGAGCACACGGTTGTAGTAACAGAAAACGGTGCTGAAATTCTTACTATTTAACGGAAAGAGTATCTCGCTTATAATAATAGGCAAATGTTAATGTTTATTTTATGGCCAAAGAAGAACCGATAAGAGTTGAGGCGGTAGTAAAAGAAGCTTTACCTAATGCGAGGTTTCGTGTTGGGCTGGAAAATGGACATGAAGTACTTGCACACGTATCAGGGAAGATGAGAATGCATTTTATTCGTATTCTCCCCGGTGATAAGGTTACAATTGAAATGTCACCTTACGACCTTAGTAAGGGAAGAATAATTTATCGTCAGGGTTGAAAGAAGGAAGGTTTATGAAGGTTAGAGCATCTGTAAAGAGGCTATGTGAAAACTGTAAAATAATCAGACGCAAAGGAATTGTTCGTGTGATTTGTGTCAATCCTCGCCATAAACAGAGACAGGGGAAATAAAATACTGAGTAGGATGTCTTTGGATACAAAGACTATTTTTTTACATTTTGAAAGGATTATTTTAAATGCCAAGAATTGCTGGAGTTGATATTCCTGGAGACAAACGGGTTGTTGTTTCACTAACATATATTTATGGTATCAGCAAGCACTTATCGCAAAAAGCCCTAAAGGCTCTTAAAATAGACGAAAACATACGGGCGAAAGATATTTCAGAAGATGATTTGAGTACGCTGGGCGCTTTTTTAGAAAAGAATTTCTCTATTGAAGGTCAACTGAGAAGGCAGGAATCACAGAACATAACAAGACTGAAGAATATAGGATGTTATAGAGGCCTGCGTCATCGTTTGGGATTGCCCGTGAGGGGGCAGAGAACAAAGACTAATGCACGTACGCGAAAGGGAAAGAAGAGAACAGTATCAGTGAAGAAGAGTGTAAAGGAAATGAAAGGATAGGAGTTTTAACAGCAGAAATAATGAGAATAACAAATAAAGCAGAAATACTAAATCTCTTAGAACAAGAAGACAACATAACAAATCCCCTTGGATTCAGGCACAACAATGGTCTGTTAAAAAAGGAGATGAACAAGAAAATTAATGAGATTGCCGGTTTTTGTGAACAAATATTGAAGGTCGTCAGGAAGTTTGACAGAGAAAAAGAAATTGTCTTTCTGGAATGTTCATGTGGTAAATCTTACCTTTCGTTTGTTTTAAGTTATATTCTTGAGAGTGAGCTTAGTACAACACCCTTTTTCTTCGGCATAGATACCAATAAAGAACTTATACAAAGATGTGAGGAGACCAGATCTGTTTTAGGTTATGAGAATATGGTCTTTAAGCATGGAAGGACGATTGATTCTTCTTATGATAGAAAGATTGATGTAGTTATTGCACTGCATGCATGTAATACAGCTACTGATGAAGCAATTGCCAAAGGTATTAAAATGGGTGCTAAGTATATTATGGTTGTACCATGTTGCCAGGGGCAGTTGCGTTCTCAAATAAAATCTCATCACCCTTTAACAAGTGTGACTCAGTTTGGTTTGCTGCGGTATAAATTTGCGGACATATTAACAGATGCGTTAAGATCACAATTTCTTTCCGGTAATGGATACTATGTAGAACTTCTAGAAATAGTATCTCCGAAATTAACTCCGAAGAATATTTTAATATCCGCAAGGAAACAAAAGGGAAAGAACAAGAGAAACTTAGAAAGATACAATCAACTTAATAATATGTTTAATACGAACTTAAGTTTGCAAGGATTTTTCTGTCAATAGTACTTAAATGATACTTTAGCTTGTACTTGTTAGTTTTAGAGGGAAGCGAGCTTCTTTTTTTAAAATGATAGGATATATATAAATGGGTAAAAAAAAGGCAAAACGCAGTGTCGCTAAAGCCGTTGTGCACATCAAGGCTACTTTCAATAATACATATATAACTATTGCTGATATATATGGTGAAACCTTGTGTTGGGCTAGCGCAGGAACAGTTGGTTTTAAAGGATCAAGGAAAAGTACTCCCTTTGCAGCGCAGAGAGCGGCCAGAAATGTTGCAGAGAGAGCGCGAAAAAGGTTTGGTGTTCAGCAGGTTGAAGTCAGAGTAAAGGGGCCAGGCCCGGGAAGAGAATCTGCAATAACTGCTTTACAAGAAGCAGGGCTTCTGGTTAGAGCTATTGAGGACGTTACACCATTACCTCACAATGGTTGTCGCCCCAGAAAAAAGAGAAGAGTTTAACAGATATTCTCCACTTCTTTGCTAAAAGAGAAAGAAGGGAGTTTTTTAGAATTGTAGTATAACTTTTGATTTGTGAATAAGGAATAATATGGCTAGACACATAGACCCTAAATGTAAATTGTGCAGAAGAGAAGGCGTAAAGTTGTATCTAAAGGGAGACCGCTGTGAAACCGCAAAATGCAGTATAGCTAAAAGAAAAAGCTTGCCGGGTGGAAAAATGTCAAGAAGAGGCAGGAAATTGTCTTCATATGGAATCCATTTTAGGGAAAAACAGAAGTTAAAGCGTTTTTATGGTGTTTTTGAAAGACAGTTTAGAAATTATTACCATAAGGCGGAACGAAAACAGGGTAATACGGGAGAGAATTTACTTATATTGTTAGAAAGAAGGCTTGATAATGCTTTATACCATATCGGATATGGCTTTTCACGTAGCCATGCAAGGCAGGTAATTAATCACGGCCATATAACAGTGAACGGCAGAAAGGTTGATATCGCTTCTTTTTTAGTTAAACAAGGTGATGTAATCAAGCCTGTTGAGAGGGAAGATAGTATTAAAATGATAAAAACAAATATAGATTCAAGTAAGGGCAGAACTCCCCCATCGTGGTTAGAACTGGGAGATGATGAATTAGAGGGTCGTGTTCTGCAACTCCCTAATAGAGATGAGGTATCGGTGAGTATACAGGAACAGCTAGTAGTTGAGCTTTGCTCAAAATAAACTCAATAGCCGTTTTAAATTAATAAAGTATAAGAGTGCACAATTAATTTATGAAATCCTACCTTGAATGTCTTATTAAAACGAAGGGTTTTTCGGTTCATAATGATTTAATCAAAACAAAAGAGTCTTATATGTAAGACTCTTTAAAGAGATATTTAACGGTAGGAAGGAGGATTGTATATGCGTATCAGATGGAAGGAGTTTGAATTACCTAATAGAGTTAGTATAGAAAAAGAAACACATACTGACACTTATGGGAAATTCATTGCTGAGCCTTTTGAACGAGGCTTTGGGATTACGGTTGGAAATGGACTGAGAAGAGTTTTGCTATCTTCAATAGAAGGGAGTGCAGTTACTTCGGTTAAGATTGGTGGCGTTGAGCACGAGTTCAGTACAATTCCAGGTGTAGTAGAAGATGCAATTGATATTATTCTAAATATTAAGAATCTTGTTGTAAAGCTGCATTCAGGCAAGCCAGGAAAAATAAAAATTGAAACGAAGAAAAAAGGAGAAATCACGGCTGGGGATGTTATTACGGACGACGGTGTGGATGTTGTTAATGAAGATCTTTATATAGCAACTCTTTCTGAAAATAAAAAATTTAATGTTGAGATGGATGTTAAAAATGGGAGAGGTTATAAAACTGCTGAGGAAAACGCAGTAGATGGTAGCAATGAAGTAGGTGTTATTCCCATAGATGCAATTTTTTCTCCGGTTCGTAAGGCAAAGATACGTGTTGAGGAAACCAGGGTGGGGAGAAGAACTAATTACGACAAGTTAATTATTGAAATATGGACAAATGGTGTAGTCTCTCCTGAGATGGCGTTGGCAGAGGCATCAAAGGTTTTCAGGAAGCATTTAAATCCGTTTGTACACTACTTTGAGTTGGGCAGAGAGCTTCCTCAGGCCGGTGAGAAACAGATTGAAGAAGTGGAAGAAGAAGAGGCTTCTGCTGACGAAGTAAACAAGAAAATGGCCGTACCGGTTACCGAACTGGATTTGTCAGTCAGGGCATCCAACTGTCTTGAGTATGCAAAAATAAAAACACTTGGTGAGCTTGTTACAAAAGAAGAAGATGAATTGTTAGAGTTGAAGAATTTTGGCAAGACAACGTTAGTTGAGATTAAGAAAAAACTTAACCAGTTGGGTTTGTCATTCAAGGTTAATGAAGATGTAAGTCGAGAAGGAAAGGAAGTTTCCTATGAGGCATAGGAAAAATGACAAACATCTTGGCAGGACGTCCAGTCATAGAAAAGCATTGCGATGTAATTTGGCCAAAAGTCTTTTTACTTATGGCAGGATTATAACGACTATGGAGAAAGCGAAATATGTTCGCCCATTTGTTGAAAAGTTGATTACAACAGCAAAAAAAGGTATTACAAAGAAAGAAACAGATAAGCTTGCTTATATTCATCAGTATAGACAGGTGTTGTCAAAGCTTAATGATAAAGAGGTAGTTAGAAAGATATTTGGTGAGGGAAAGTGGCGCGAGTCTGGAGGTATTGCTGAAAGGTATGCTGACCGTAATGGCGGCTATACCAGAATACTCAGGCTTTCAGGAAGTAGGATGGGAGTATTGTCCGGAAGCAGTGTAGGGGATATACCTGAATTAGAATATAAGATGGAAGGTTTTGAGCGAAAACTTCGCCTGATTGGAAATCGCCTGGGAGATAATGCCAGCCGGGTTATCTTTGAATTGATAGAGGAAGTTGAAGAGGAAAAGGAGATCGCTCCCAAGGTGACAGTGTCAGAAGAAAAAAAATAGATTTTAAATCAAATGTAGTACTATAAAAGTGATTAGAAACTTTAGCTGGTTAATAGAAGGCGAAATTGCTGGCATGGCTAAACCAGCGTCTTCTGTGTATGATTTTGAATTCCTCAAAGAAAATGGTTTTGAAGCAATAGTATCACTTACTGAATTTCCCCTTAATGAAACATTGATAGAGGAATTTGGTTTTAGTGTAAAGCATCTTCCGGTTAGAGACTTTGAAGCTCCGACGTTGGAGCAGATTGAAGACTTTATGGCATTTGCAGAGGAAGCATGTGCTGAGGGTAAAAAGCTGGTGGTTCACTGTGATGCGGGTATAGGAAGGACTGGAACCGTGCTGGCATGTTACCTTGTCAGCAAAGGATACAATGCTGCAAAGGCAATAGAAAAAGTCAGAATGAAGAGGCCCGGTTCAATAGAGACCATCGAACAGGAAGAATTAGTTATGAAGTACGAGGATCAGGGCAGACAATAATATAATCAATTCTTGATTAGTCGTAAGAAGTCATCTCTGGCAACCTTCCATTAATCCATTTCGTAAGGAATCTTTTCTTGCGTTTATATTTTTTTGTATTCCTTTCATTCCCTACAGCAATCGTCATAATTCATTTATGTCTTCCATGATGAACAAAATTCAGTTTGGGAGGCCTCCCTCAGTCTAATATTGTCAATAGCTGGTTTAGTTCCAATTAGAAATTTATAGATCAGGTTTCTGGTTTTCTACAGGCCTAAATTCCGTTTGTTCTGTTCTTCTAATTTTTTGCGCATTTCTTTAGCCCATTTCAGAACTTTGTCTATATTTGCCGGTTCGCCTCCGGTTACAAGTTTCAATTGCCTTCCTTCAAACACTTTCTTCTTTTCTCCATTTGCAACAACTATTGCTTCTCCCTCTGTTACCGTAACAAAGACCATGTGTTTTGATATCCTTATATCAACGTTGCCGTCATTTGAAGTTATGACGTTATTGTTGGCGGCTATCATAAATGGTTTTTCATCTGCCTTTATAGAGAGGAGTATTTGTCCATTTAGCAGGTCGAGTTTTCTGTTTTTAACAAACTTGATTTCAGTATTAACATCCATTATGACATAGGTACCATCTTTCAGGAGGAAGGAGGCTTTACTACCTTTTCCTGTTCTTAGTGAGGTGCCATTGTGAATTTTAGATTCGGATGATAAAGGTTGCCAATTTGTGACTGAGTCCGGGAGCATCTTAACAACACCGGTTGAATTTAAGAAATCCGCTTTTGTTGGAAGTGTGAATATCAAAAGAACTATATATATCAGTAATATACCGGAACCTAATAAGATACTGAATTGTGTAACTGCTTTCTTTGTGGGTCTTATTGTGAGAATGCCTATTTCATAAAGAATTATCATAGGTAAAGCCGTCATGACCTGTGTAAACGGGTCCGGTGGCGTTATTACTGCGGCAAGAATAAATATGATAAGGATAGCATACATTCGCCATTTAATAAAATCTTCTGCCTTAAGCATTCCAATCCTGGAAACAAACAACATTATAAGGGGAAGCTGGAAAACAACGCCGAGTGCGAGTGTCAGCATAGTTACAAGCGAGATATACTGGCTCATTGTAATAATAGGCTGTATTCCCCCTCCCAGTACCTTTATCAGGAATTGAAGGCCAAAGGGTATTAAGAAGAAATACCCGAATAATACACCTAATATGAATGCGATGAATGAGATAGGGGCAAAGATTCTTACGTATCTGCGCTCTTTCTTATATAAACCGGCTTCTACAAATTTCCAGATTTGATATAAGATTACAGGATATGCCAGGAAAACTGCTGTCATTAAGCACAGCTTTATATAAGCATAAAAACCTTCTTGATAACTCAGCACCTGAAGCGATTGTGACAACCCCAGGCTTTCCATGGTAATACTATGAGGCTTTTTTATAATATCAAGAATTCTTAACTTATAGAACCAACTGATAAAGAATAGTACAACAACTACGATGATTGAGTTTATAATCCTTGATCGCAGCTCTTCAAGATGTTCGCTTATGGGTAATCTTTTTTCGCTAATTTCTTTTTCTTCCATTACCTTTAGTATCGTTCTTGTTTTAGCAAAGGACTAAGTGGCTACATATTTTATAAGCTAAGACTTAAAAATATTGCCCCTATGGAGGGGCAGATACAATCATAAAATCCGAAGCATGAGATCCGGAATCCCTGCCTGCGGCAGGCAGGCGAAACAATATCGACAAAACTTTGTCGTTGTTTAGACACAAATCGTTTAAATAATACCTATATTTTGAGGTGTGGTTATAATACTAGGATAGGATTTAAATTACAAGATTCAATATATCGTATAAGGCTGGATACACTGGGAGGGGGTATCAGAAAAGCCTTGCAAGGGTAGTTTGTTTTTGATACTATTGACTCTAAAGCCTTGTCACTCTTTCTCTTAATTAGGAGATAATTCCATGGTAAAATCGTTTGAAGGTAACCTTATTGGTAAGAATAAGACCTTTGGTATTGTTGTCAGCAGGTTTAATAGTTTTATTACGAAGAAGCTGTTAGAAGGTGCTCAGGACTGTTTGATTAGACATGGCATTAAGGATGATGATATCGATGTGTTCTGGGTTCCGGGAGCTTGTGAGCTGCCGATTACGGCTATGAGAGTGGCTAAAAACACAAAACATAATGGTATCATTTGTCTCGGGGCAGTAATACGTGGTGAGACACCTCATTTTGATTATGTTTCCAGTGAATCAGCGAAGGGTATTTCTGAGGTAGGGCTTACAACGGGTATTCCAACAATATATGGAGTAATTACAACTGATACATTGGAACAGGCTATAGATAGAGCTGGTGCCAGAGGCGGTAACAAGGGTGCAGAGGCCGCACTTGCAGCCCTGGAGATGGTGAATTTGTTTGATAAAATGAAATAGTATTTTCTTGTTGTGGAGATTTGTAGATGCGAAAAAGAACGCATTCTCGTGAGATCGTATTACAGGTTCTTTATCAATTAGAGCTTCGTGGCAATGAAGTTTTAAATGAGATAGATACTTTTTGCCGGGAACAAGGTAAAGATGCTGCAATAAGTGATTTTGCTGCGATATTAGCTAAAGGGTGTATTCAGAAAATAAAAGTAATAGATAAAAAGATAACTCAACTATCTGAACATTGGGATATGCACAGGATGCCGGTTGTAGACAGAAATGTCTTAAGGCTGGCATGCTATGAGTTGTTTTATATGGATGATATCCCCCCAAAGGTTTCCATCAACGAGGCGATTGATTTAGCTAAGAAATACAGTACTGAAAAATCCGGCTTATTTGTAAATGGAGTGTTGGATAAGGTATATACAATATATATAAAGAATAATGAAGGGGTTCAAGAAGTTACCGCAAATATCAGAGATAACAAAAGCCTGGAAGAACGGGCGGGTGCTGATTTACATATTCATACGAAGTTTTCAGACGGAACCATGTCACCGGAAGAAGTAGTTGAGGAGGCATCCAAGCTCAACCTCCGTACGATTGCAATAACCGACCATGATAGTGTAGATGCTGTCGAAATTGCCCAAAACGTTTGTCATAAGAAGGGGATAAATATTATTCCCGCAATAGAACTATCTTCTTATTATCGTCCTGTTGATATTCATCTCTTAGGTTATTTTTTAGATATAAAGAATAGTATGCTTCTGGAGAAATTAGCTGAGCTGCGTCTTGAAAGAGTTGAGCGAATTAAGAAGATAACCAGTATGCTTAGAGGTATGGGTGTTAATATAGAGCATCAGGAAGTCTTCGATGTTGCAGAGATGGGGTCACCCGGGCGTATGCATGTTGCTGACGTATTGTGTAGAAAAGGTTATTGCCGCGATATTAGGGAAAGTTTTCAAAAGTACCTGTCTGATCATGGACCTGCATATGTACCTAAAGTAACGCTGACATTAAAAGATGCTATCGAGCTTATCATTTCATCAGGCGGTGTTCCTGTTCTTGCACACCCTGGCATTAACAAAAGAGATATGCTGATTCCCGAGATGGTTGAATATGGTCTGCAAGGGATAGAGGTCTATTGTCCATCACACCTGCCAGAAGCTATAAAAAGATATAAGCGAATAGCAAAAAAATACGATCTTGTAATTACCGGTGGTTCGGACTGTCATGGTGAACGAAAACCAGATGCTAAGTTAGGAAGTATAAAAATAGATGATAGTTTGGTTGACAAGATTAAGGAAAGGCGTGATAATCTGGTTGGTGTTTTGAGTTAAGAGAGTATTTTAATAAAGTTATGTGGTTGCTCCAGTCTCTCTGGCACCCGCGTTCTGCATGGGAACTTTTGTGGCATCCTCCAGTTTGTTATACCGGCATATCAAAACACGACTTCTATACAGATTAAATAATGGGTTGGTTTTCAAAAAAGAAATCGGTTACAACGAAACAAGAAGACGTAAAAGACAAATCTTGGTCTCCATTTCAGCAACTAAAGAACAGCCTGCAAAAACACGCGGCAAAATAACCTCTAGATTTAAGGATCTATTGTCGTTCAGAAGGAAAATTGATGAAGGTGTTCTTGATGAACTGGAAGCTATTTTGCTTGAGTCAGATGTGGGGGTTAGCCAGGTGACTGAGATTGTTCAGGATATTAGAGTTGCCTGGAAATCTAAAGAGATTGAAGATACACCGGGTGTTTACGATTTCTTAAAAGAGGATCTCAAGAAAAACCTCAGAAATGGGGATTCTGCTTTAAGAGTCGCGTCTGCATCTCCAACTGTGATTATGGTTGCAGGAGTTAATGGTGTTGGCAAGACCACGTCTATCGCAAAACTTGCCAATTTATTTGTGAAGCAGGGCAAGAAAGTTATGCTGGCAGCAGGTGATACCTTCCGTGCCGCTGCTACGGAACAACTGGATATATGGAGTAAAAGGATCGGCGCCGATATAGTAAAGCATCAGGCTGGTGCAGATCCTGCTGCAGTAACGTTTGATGCACTTGAAGCCAGTTTGAGCAGGGGAATAGATGTTTTGATCGTTGATACTGCCGGACGCTTACACACTCATGAGAATTTAATGAATGAGTTGTCAAAGATTAAAAGGGTAATATCGAAAAAGATTGAGAATGCTCCTCATGAAGTGTTAATGGTTCTGGATGCCACTACAGGGCAAAATGCAATTTCACAGGCAAAATTATTTAAACGTGCAGTTGATATTACGGGAATATTTCTGGCAAAACTTGATGGGACCGCAAAAGGCGGTGTTATCCTGGGTATGCGTAAGGAGGTAGATATACCGGTAAAATATGTTGGCCTTGGTGAAGGTGTAGATGATATTCAGGAATTTGATGCAGATAAGTTTGTGGATGCTTTGTTTGATTAGAAAAGAAAGCATAGAATACACGCCATTTTACAATTGATTTCTTCTCTCCAGACATCCTCAAGTAAAATATAAAACTCGCATATTATGAAAGATAATATTTCAAGAAGAACTTTTCTTAAGACTGGTATTGCAGTCGGAACAGGACTTTATGGCCTCTCGTATTTGAGTTCGTTTGAAAGGCCAAGGTCGCTGAAGACGTTTAAAGAAAATAGTTTAAAAAAGAAACTGGTTGTAGTACATGGTGATATTGTTGAGAGAAATGATGAAAGCTCCATAATAAGAGAAATGGTGAGTAGAGGTATTAAAGCCATTGGCGGAATGGACAAACTGGTTTCAAGGGGTGATAATGTTGTTATCAAACCAAACATAGCATGGGACAGGCAGCCTGAGTACGCAGTAAACACAAATCCCTTTGTTGTTGCTGCATTGGCTGAGATGTGTATAGAAGCCGGGGCGAATAGAGTGAGCGTGCTTGATCATACCTGCGCAAAGAATCCAGGCCCTTCATATATAAATAGCGGGATCGAAAAAGCTGCAAAAGAGGTTGGTGCAGAGGTTAGATTTGTTAACGAGAGACTGTTTAAGGATTTCAAGATACCGGGTGGCAAGCTACTTGATTCATGGCCTTTTTATGAGAAGTTTATATATCAGGATGAAGCTGACGTGTTGATAAATGTTCCTATAGCAAAGCAGCATAGTACTTCACGTTTATCTATGGCACTTAAGAATACTATGGGAATGATAGGTGGTAACAGAGGTTCGATACACAAGGATATACATCCAAAAATAGCAGATATTAATAAAGTTGTGAAGGTTGATCTTACTGTTCTTGACGCATTCAGAATCTTAAAACGAAATGGTCCTACGGGTGGAAGGCTGGAGGATGTTGACAACAATTATGAAAATGCCAGAAGATTAGTGTTTTGTGTTGATCCTGTGGCAGTGGATTCATACGGTGCCACCATGTTTGGTTATCATGGCCGTGATATAGGTTTTATCCGGGAGTCGTATGGGGCGGGACTGGGAGAGATTGATTTTAAATTAAGAGGCTTTGGAGAAATAACAATTTAGATCGTGTCGGATAAAAAGATTTGAGAATGACAGGAAATAGTAATGTAAACATAAAAAAAGGTTCAATAAATTACAAGATCAGGCTGGCGGTACAAATACTTGTTTTTATTGTATTCATTTGTCTGTTGATATATGCAGACCCCATTGCCGAAAAGGACGGAACGGTAGATATCTTTCTCCGTATGAGTCCGCTTTCTGCAATTGGTGCAATGGTAGCGGCAAAGGAATTTATAATAAAGTATTGGCCGGCTATTATTGTACTGGCAGCCTCTCTATTTTTAGGCCGTTTCTTTTGCGGTTGGATATGTCCTCTCGGGACAACACTTGATATTACAGATCGTTTACTGAAGAAACAAAGAAACAGGGTTTCATATAAGATTTATGATGCCAAACGGCTGAAATATTATATACTGGCCTTTCTCCTCCTGAGCCTGTTTATAGGCCATCAGATGGTTGGATGGTTTGATCCAATCAGTATTGCCACAAATGCATATACAATTGTTATCCATCCTTATCTCGTTTCTCTAATCAACTCATTTTTCAACTTCCTTCATAAATTCTACCTGATAAGTTTTGTAAGCGATAAAGTCCATGTTTTTATAAATGAAGCGTTATTTGCCAGGCAAGCGCCGTTTTTCAGAGGGCATTTGATTTTCCTGATAGTACTTTCTGCAATCATATCTTTAGGTTTGTTTTATAAGAGATATTGGTGCAGGGATCTGTGCCCATTAGGAGCCTTATTCGCTCTGTTTTCAGATTGGTCTATTTTTAAGCGTGTTGTGGGGCAGAACATTTGTGATGGATGCGATAAATGTACGGTAGATTGCAAGATGGGGGCGATTGATGATACGGGAAAGAAAACACAGGCAGGTGAGTGCATTTTATGTATGAAGTGCCAGGATATATGTCCTATAGGAGCAGTCAGGTTTACATCTAAACAGCCGTCGGAGCAGGTAGTCCCTGTAAATTTGACAAAGAGAGGTTTTATAACGGCGTGTGTTTCCAGTGCCGCGGTAGCTCCTCTTCTATCACTTAACTTTCAGAAGAAGAGTAATGGTGATTTTGGAATTATTCGTCCTCCCGGCTCAATCCCTGAAGATAAATTCCGGGCTAAGTGTATAAGATGTGGCGAGTGTATGAGAGTGTGTAAAACAAATGGCCTGCATCCTACAATTTTAGAGGCGGATTTGAGCGGAATGTGGACCCCACAGCTGATCCCACGGATTGGGTATTGCGCCCATGATTGTGTACTGTGTACAAAAGTTTGCCCTTCAGGGGCAATTACCAGGCTTCCTAAAGAGAAGAAGAAACGGCTGGCAATAGGAAAAGCCAGGATAGACAGGAACAGGTGCATCCCGTGGGTCGGCTATGCGCGATTACCGGATCTGGACAAGAATTGGGAGGATGTCAGTTGCGGCGTATGTGAAGAGGTTTGTCCTGTCCCGACAAAAGCAATCCATTTCAATACATATGTTCATGGTAATGGTAAGGAGATAAGAAGGGTTTATGTAAGAGAAGAAGCATGTATAGGATGTGGTTTCTGTGAAAAGGTTTGTCCTGTAAATGGACGTTCTGCAATAGTTGTTGAAGGAATACAGCCTCAGGTAATGACAAGCGAAATTGGCATGCTGGAAAATGACCTTTTTCCTGTATCTGTTGAAGACTGGAAGAGAAAAGGAAAGTCGACTGTGTATGCCGGTAAGGATAAACTTTTTGAATACATCAATGGAGGTGCAGAGGTTTATTTGTCCTATTCATTTATCCAGGTATCAAAAGCTGTGTATGCTAAGAAGGATACTGATAATTCTGTTAAGGTGGACATCTGGGAATTTGGCAGTTCTGATGATGCCTACGGTATATTTGCAAAGGATAGAGCAGGGCAAGGCGTAAATATTGGAAACGAAGCCTCGTTATATGAAAACTATCTGTGGGTATGGAAAGGTAAATATTTCATGAGTATTGAGCCTTACAGAGGGAATGTCAGCCCTGATGATATTACATTTATTGGTACCGCTATTGTAGACAACATACTTGCCGGTAAGGTTAGTTTGCCGGCTATTCTAATGTATTTACCTGAAGACGGATATATCCAGGGAAGCTCAAGGTATTTTCACAAAAAGATAATCCTTGATAATATTTATATTTCTGACAAGTTTATTGATAGAAATGTATTAAATCTAAGTGAACAGACAGATGCAGTAGTTGCTGATTATAAATCTGACAAGAGTAGTCTGCCTTTCAAAATATTGATAGTCAAATACTCTGAAAAGTCAGTTGCAGAGGAATCTTTTAAGAATTTCATTGAGTTAAGAGAATCATGGGGTGAAGACAGTGTTAAAACTGACACATTGTATACATTTGAAGATTTGAAAGGTAAGTATAGCAGCATATCCTGTATAAATAGTTTCTTAGTGATTACGTTCCTTGTAGAAACAAAAAAAGACTCAGAATCATCTATTAATGGTGTTATTTCAAGGGTTAAGGCGAATCAAGGCTAAGTTTTTATTGGCAATCTGAATACCTTTGTGATATATTATCTGTTTCTCAAGTGGGAGATGGAGATGGGTATAGAAAAAGGGCTGAAAAAAGAGATAATTAAAGGTAATAAAGTACACGATACCGACACAGGCTCGCCGGAAGTACAAGTTGCTTTGTTGACAGAACGGATAAAGCATCTGAGTGATCATCTTAAAGAACACAAAAAAGATCACACTTCGAGGCGTGGTTTACTTATGATGGTTGGTAAAAGGGCTACGTTACTGAAATATCTTAACGGAAAGAATGAAGAAGGTTATAAGAGCCTGATAAAGAAGTTGGGCATACGTCGTTAAATTGGTTGGTGAAAGGATCTGAAAGTGAAATGTAAAGTTGAAGAAACTGTTGGTGGGGAGACCCTGAGTATTGAATCCGGTGAAGTTGCTAAGCAGGCGGATGGAGCTGTTATAGTTCGTTATGGGGATACGGTTGTGTTGGTTGCGGCAGTATGTGGAGAATCGAAGGGTTTTGATTTCCTCCCAATGACGGTTGATTATAGAGAGAAAACTTACTCTGTCGGAAGATTTCCTGGTGGATTCTTTAAGCGTGAAAGCAGGCCCACCAACAAGGAGATATTGACAATGAGGATGACGGACAGGCCGATGCGTCCTCTTTTTCCGAAAGGATATTCAAATGAAATCCAGATAATGTCGGCAGTATTATCTGCAGATAAAGATACCGATCCTGATGTTATTTCTATGGTAGGGGCTTCTGCGGCTGTAGCTATATCCAGCATACCATTTAACGGTCCTACGGGCTCGGTGCGGGTAGGTCTTATAAATGATGAATTTGTAATCAATCCAAAAAATTCAGAACTTGAATCCAGTATGATGAATCTGGTTGTTTCCGGGACAGAAGATGCCGTAATGATGGTAGAAGCTTCCGGAAAGGAGGTTACTGAAGACAAGTTTGTTGATGCGATAATGTTCGGTTTTGCTGAAATCAAAAAAATAGTACAAATGCAAAAAGAGCTGGTTGCAAAGTGCGGGAAGGAAAAACAGGAGCATGAGGAGCCAACAGTAGATACTGCACTTTTTGATGAAATAAAGGCAAAGGTATATGGAGATATTAAGGTGCAATCTGTAGTCAGTGGAAAGTTTGCCCGTAAGAAGGCGTTAAAAGAATTACGCAATAAATTAATTGAAGAAGATTGTGCTGATGCAGATGATGAAGATAGAGAGAGCAAAGTCAAGTCAATCTTTGGTACGCTTGTAGAAGAAGCAGTACAGGAACAGATTATTAAAGAGAATAAAAGATTAGACGGTAGAGGCCTTAAAGATATAAGGCCGATATCGAGTGAGGTTAGCTTCTTGCCGCGAACACACGGTTCTGCTCTGTTTACGAGGGGAGAAACACAGGCGCTTGTAGTATCTACACTGGGGACGTCAATTGATGAACAGCGTGTAGATGGCCTGGTGGATGGATACACCAAGAAGTTTATGCTCGATTACAATTTTCCATCTTTCTGCGTAGGCGAAGCGAAACCAATTCGAGGGCCGGGCAGAAGGGAAATAGGTCATGGAGCCCTGGCCGAGAAGGCTTTGGAGCCAATGGTGCCTGCTTACGAAGACTTTCCATATACAATACGGATAGTATCCGACATTCTCGAATCAAACGGGTCATCTTCAATGGCCTCTGTTTGCGGTGGCACGCTTTGTATGATGGATGCAGGGATTCCGATGAAGCGGCCGGTTGCCGGTATAGCAATGGGATTGGTAAAAGAGGGTGATGAAGTTCGGATTCTGTCTGATATATTGGGAGACGAGGATCATTTGGGGGCTATGGATTTTAAAGTAGCCGGGACTGAAGATGGCATCACCGCCCTTCAGATGGACCTCAAGATATCAGGTATAAGTGAGCAAATTATGAGGGATGCGCTTGTTCAGGCGAAAGAAGGTAGAATGCATATTCTGAAAGAAATGCTGACTGCTATTGAGAAACCTCGCAGCGAAATTTCAATTCATGCTCCAAAACTCGTTAAGATTAAAATAAATCCTGAGAAGATCGGTTTGGTTATTGGCCCTGGTGGCAAGAATATTAAGAAAATACAAGAGGAATCAGGATCACGAGTGGAAATAGAAGAAGATGGAACCATTATAATTTCAGCTCCTACTCTGGAATCAGTAGAGCTTGCGAAGACTTATATCAAAGGACTCACAGACGATGCGGAAATAGGAAAAATATATAATGGTAAAATCGTTTCCGTTAAGGAATATGGTGTTTTTGTTGAGATAATGCCTGGAAAAGAAGGCCTGGTACATATTTCTGAACTATCTAATGATTATATCGAGAAAGTAGAAGATGCGGTAAAAATGGGTGACGAAATTAAAGTGAAATTGATAGGAATAGATGATCAAAAAAGACTAAAGCTGAGTAGAAAGGCTGCCTTAAAAGAAGAAAGTGCTGTTCAAACTACAACTAGTACATAATAGTTAAAAAATATTACGACTTGTTATTTTACTAAATCATTAAGAAATTCTTTATAGGAGGCAAAGTAAAAGAAGAATGTAAGAAAGGTTTTTAAAGCAAGTCATTATTTTATATATTTGTAAATGTACTATGAAAAATGAGGAGTAGAAATGGCAATGAAAGGTACTGTAAAGTGGTTTGATGTAAAAAAAGGCTTTGGTTTTATTCAACAGGAAGACGGTAACGATGTATTTGTTCACTATTCAAATATTTCGGGAAATGGTTTCAAAGTTTTAGAAGATGGTGAGAGTGTAGAATTTGAAGTTATAGAAGGTGATAAGGGGTTACAGGCTCAAAATGTTGTGAAGGCTGAAGAAGTTCAGGCATAAATCTTTATTTGTTATTAAAAGCCAAAGCCAGGAAAGTAAATGAATATGCTTTCCTGGCTTATTTTTTTTAAGCATATTTTAAAAGTCTGAAAGGGATGACAAAGAATAAAAAGGATAATATAGATTCTGCTGAATTAGATTCTCTAAATACGCTAGCTGCCGGATTAGTACATGAAATAAAGAATCCTTTGAATGCCATAAGCATAAATTTGCAATTACTAAATGAAGATTTGCAAAACAGTAATATAGAGAAAGACTCGAAAATGTCGAGAAGAGTTAGGTTGCTGCAAAATGAAGTTAGCAGGCTGGATAGTATACTTAGTGATTTCCTGCGATTTGCAAAGAGACATGAACTTCATTTAGAGGAATGTGATATTAATGAAGTTTTAGATAGTGTGCTCGATTTTATAAGTCCTGAAGCCATGCAGAATTCTATTAGAATACTTAAAAGCTATGATACAAAATTGCCAAAATGTAATCTGGATAGTAACGTAATAAAGCAGGCTTTATTAAATGTGATACTTAATGCTCAACAGGCAATGCTGGAAGGCGGAGAACTTATAGTGAGAACCTATGGAAACAGTGAAGACATTTTTATAGATATTACCGATACCGGAGTCGGTATTCAAAGGGACAAAATAGATAGAATATTTCAGGTTTACTATTCAACAAAGAAGAGCGGTACCGGTCTTGGGCTGCCTGCTGCCAAGAGAATCATTGAGGAAAATAAAGGTACAATCAGTATACGTAGTGAAGACGGCAAAGGGAGTAGTTTCCTAATAAAGCTGCCGGTAAATAGTAAATCTCAAGAAGAGTAATATAACTATGGATGCAAACATATTAATAATCGATGATGAAAAAGATCAGGCCGAAGCGATAGCAGAAAGCTTGAGAAATGTTGGATATACATGTTCAACGGCCGAGAGCGGTAATAAAGTAGTCGATATAATTAGAAAAGACAGGATAGACGTGGTGATTACAGATTTGGTAATGCATGATATAGACGGGATGAAGATTTTAAAGGAAATAAAGGAGAAGGCTCCGGACACAGAAGTTATCCTGATAACCGGTCACGGTACAGTTGAAACTGCAGTTACTTCAATGCAAAAGGGGGCGGCAACGTATCTTTTAAAACCGATAAACATAAACCTTTTAAGGGCTGCAGTTGAGAAAGTTGTAGAGAAACAGGATATAGTGAGAAGTAACATAGAATTGCACAAACAACTCGAAGAAAAATTTGGTTTTGCTGGTATTATAGGCAATAGTCAGCAAATGCATAGAATATTTAATATACTTAAACAGATTGCTTCAACCACTGCGACCGTCCTGGTAATGGGTGAAAGTGGTACAGGAAAAGAATTAATAGCCAGGGCGATTCATTACAATGGGCCGCGTAAGAATAATCCTTTTGTCGAATTAAACTCTGCTGCAATCTCAGAAACCTTACTTGAAAGCGAGTTGTTTGGACACGAGAAAGGTGCATTCACAGGGGCTTTATATCAAAGAAAAGGGAAATTTGAATATGCAAATAATGGCACTCTGTTTCTGGATGAAATAGGGGACATGCCACTTACAACTCAGGCAAAACTGTTGAGAGTAATAGAGGACGGGAGGATTGTCCGTATTGGCAGCAATGAAACAATAAAGATAGATGTAAGGATAATAGCTGCTACAAACAAAGATTTAGGGGCGCTGGTCAAAGAGGGTAAATTTAGAGAAGATTTGTACTTCAGATTTAATGTTATATGCCTGAGACTGCCACCCTTGCGAGAACGGCAGGAGGATGTTTTCCTGTTAATAGATACGTTTATTAAGGAATTCTCTAAAAAGAATGGCAAGAAGATTAAAGAAATAACTCCGGAAGCGAGGAAGATTCTGTTCCGGTATAGTTGGCCTGGAAACGTCAGAGAACTTAAAAATTGTATTGAAAGTATGATCGTTTTCGATCAAAATGGAGTACTTGATATAGATGAAATACCTGAGCATATATATAAGAGTAATAGTACAGCTTTGACCGGGCCTGTTTTTCCTGTTGGGATTACGTTAGAGGAAATGGAAAAGGAAATAATGAAGAACACTTTGGCATATGTGGGTGGGAATAGAGGAGAGACCGCAAAGATACTGGGGATTGGAGAACGGACTCTTTACAGAAAACTGGAAAAGTACAACTTGAAATAAGGAAGGTAATAATGGCCGAAATCAGATTATGCGGTAAGTGTAAAAAAAGTATTCCTCATAAGGAGATAGAAGCGGGGGTAACTACAGAGCGTTATGGACAATTAATTTGTCAGGAATGCTCAGAGGCCTTTAGTAAGAAAAAAGACAAGGGGGCGGCGGATGAAATACAATTCCTCTTTGAGTCGATTCTAAGAGAAGTTAAAAATATTGGTAGAGTGTTAACGTATGAGTCAGGTTCATGGTTGAATATCGTTGGTGCTGTGGCACAATGTTTTGTTTTTGGTGCATTAGTATTTGCTTATACTAATAAGAGTGGAGATGTGCATTCTGCTTTACTCCTTGCTATTATTTTTCAGCTTATGGCACTCACTTTTTTTGTGATTAAAAAATAAAATAAGGGACTGTAAATTACAATTTGTTTTGGCGGCACATTTCATATTCTCAAACAATGCTACAGTTGGATGAACTTGACAATCTAATTTCTTTATGTTAATTTCAGTAACACTTTGGTTTCTTAATTTTAATATAAAATAGTAGGAAAAAACCATGCGATATCAAGTGGCAATAAGATATGGTATTTTAAGGAACGTTGAAAATGCTTTTACTCAAGTTTCAGATTTGAGGAAAGGTGATAAGGTTATTATACGTTCTTCACGTGGTGTAGAATTTGGTGTGGCTCTTTCACAATCAGAGGAGTTGGATGACAAAGCAGTTGTTACGGATATGGGAGAGGTACTGCATAAGATCACAGAAGATGAAGAGAAAAAACAGATAGAGATTGAAGAAGAAACAATCCCATCAGAATATAATTATTGTCAGGAAAGAATAAAAGAACACAAGTTGCCAATGAAGCTTGCCAGCGTTGAACACCTTTTTGGGAGCAAGAAGATAATATTTTATTTCCTGGCTAAAGGGAGGGTTGATTTTAGAGAACTGGTTAAGGATTTAGCCAAGATGTACAAATCCAGGATTGAGATGAAGCAAATCGGTGTTCGAGACGAAGCTAAGCTGTTGGCAGAATATGAACATTGTGGTAGGGAGCTTTGTTGTAGAACATTCTTGAGGAACTTAGAGCCGGTTACTATGAAGATGGCGAAGAATCAGAAAGCAACGCTCGATCCGTCAAAAATATCAGGTAGATGCGGCAGGTTGATGTGCTGCTTGAGATATGAAGATGAAGCGTATGAGGAAATGAAAGACACGCTTCCAAAGAAAGGGACATTAATAGCTACCACAAAGGGAGTTGGAGAGGTGGTAGATTATGATATCTTACAACAGAAAGTAACCATGGAATCAAAAGACAAAAAATTGGTTGTTGTAACAAAAAAGGAGATTTTAGAGCAAGTAAGTGGCGCGCGAGCAGGTACGGCAAAGGGATGTGAGTCTGCCTGTGATCATGGAAGCAGGAATGACTGTAAATAAGAAAAGTTTTTATGTTACTACGCCAATTTATTATGTAAATGATGTTCCGCATATAGGGCATTCATACACTACAATAGCGGCTGACACCTTAGCAAGATATAAGAGAATGAGAGGATATGATGTCTTCTTTTTGACCGGAACAGATGAACATGGCCAGAAAATAGAGAAAGCCGCTCAGGCTAATAATGAGAATCCTGTTGATCTGGCGGATAGGATGGTCGAAAGGTTTAAAGACTTGTGGAAGATCCTTGATATCTCTAATGACGACTTTATTAGAACAACAGAGGATCGTCATGTTAAGCAAATAGAAAACGTATTTGAGAAAATGTTTGAGAAGGGAGATATCTATTTAGGAGAGTATGAAGGCTGGTATTGTATTCCCTGTGAAAGTTTCTGGACGTCATCACAGCTGTCCTCAGATAATTGTCCTGAATGTGGGCGTTCTGTTGAGAAAATAAAAGAAGAAAATTATTTCTTTAGATTATCAAAATATCAGGGTCCACTTTTAGAATATTTCGAAAGATATCCGGATTTCATCAAGCCGGAATCAAGAAGAAACGAACTGCACAGGAGGATAGTTGGGGGTATAGATGATATCAGTGTAAGCAGGGCAGCAGTTGAATGGGGCATCCATGTACCCATGAATAGGAAGCATACTATTTATGTGTGGGTTGATGCCCTTTTTAATTATATAACGGCTCTGGGATATGATGAGGACTCTGAGAAGCTGAAGAGATATTGGCCTGCCAATGTACATATAATAGGGAAAGAGATTTTATGGTTTCATGGTGTTGTGTGGCCGGCAATGTTGATGTCGTTGGGGATAGAAGCGCCTTGTCAAGTGTATGCTCATGGCTGGTGGACGTTGGAAGGGAAAAAGATATCAAAATCTCTGGGTAATGCAATAGATCCTGTTAAGATAACGGATACTTATGGTATAGACACTTATAGGTATTTTTTACTTAGAGAAGTGCCATTTGGACTGGATGGTAATTTTGCCTATGAAGCCCTGGTGAACAGGATAAATTGTGACCTGGGAAACGATTTAGGAAATCTACTGCATAGAACATTGACCATGGTTGAAAAATATTGCGACGGGGTAGTGCCGGAAACCGAGAGTTTGTCGGCGGAAGGTAAGGAATTAGTTGATGGGGCGGAGAAACTTAATGAAGAGGTTGAACTTGCGATGAGTGATCTGCAATTCAGTAAGGCGTTGGAAGTGATTTGGAACTATATCGGGCTGGTTAATAAATATGTAGAGATCTCGAAACCCTGGGCATTGGCGAAAGAATCGAGTATGAAAAATAAACTTAATGAAGTCTTGTATAATCTTGTTGAGTCTATTAGAATAATTTCGTTATATATTTTACCAGTTATGCCAAATATTGCTGCTGAGATACAAAAGCAGTTGGGATTGTCTTCAGATGACAAGCCTATTAATAACAAAATTACATGGGGTGAAACCCGGCCTGGAATTAAAGTATGTAAAGGACAGCCGGTCTTTCCAAGAGTAGAATATTCTGCGGCAAGTTAGCAGATAATAATTGTAAAAAGTTTAGATTAAATAAGTGGGTAAGGAAACTGCACAAGATACATGGAAAAAGCTTCAAAGGATAATTGATAAAGATAACCGCTATTTAGTACAGTCATATCAATTTATTTTTGAAGCTCTTGATTTTACCGCTTCCAGACTTGGGAAAAAATACAATAGCTCAAGGGAGGAAGAGCGTCATGTTAGTGGACAGGAACTCTCAGAAGGGATTAAACAATTTTCCTTGATGAAGTTTGGTTTTATGACAAAGAAAGTCTTTGAGCTGTGGGGTATAACTAACAGTGGAGATTTTGGAGAAATAGTTTTTAATCTGGTAGAGAGCGGATTAATGGGTAGAACGGAATCAGATTCAATAGAAGATTTTAAGGATCTTTATGATTTTCAAACAGAATTCGAGGATAAATTCGAATTTGATAGCGACTTCGATCTTTCGTTTTCCTGGAATATATATGGAAAAAAGGAATAAAGTATTAAATCATGTTGTGCTCTTAACGCAGCGAAAACCAACATTGTTGTCTTTGCCAATTGGCACACTACAGCTTCGATAAGCGCAGTTTAAGATGGTCATGTGATTTATCCATGATCCTCCACGAACCACACGATATTTACCCTCAGTGTACCATTCCTGACACCATTCCCAAATATTTCCTGACATATCATAACAACCATAAGGGCTGACTCCGGATTGATGTGTTCCTACATTAGTGGGAGCGCCTATAGAAATGTCTAAATCAAAAACAGCGAGACTTTGATCTGGCTTTCCATTTCCCCACGGATACTCTCTTCCGTCTGTACCTCTAGAGGCTTTTTCCCATTCTTTTTCTTCCGGTAGTCTTTTTCCTGCCCAATTTGTATAAGCAATTGCGTCATCCCAACTCACACCGACTACAGGTTGATGTGAGTTGTTAAATCTTTTATCTTGCCAGAAAGCAGGTTCTTCACAGTTTGCTTCTTCCATAAACACTTTGTATTGATTATTTGTTATTGGAAACTTATCAATGTAAAATGCGTCTACTCTAACAGAATCCTTTTCAACTCCCATTAAGAAGGTCCCTTTAGGAACATATACCATCACTGAACCGTCTTTTTCATTAGTGATTGGGTTTTTTTCAGTTTGATTACTCATTTTTTTAATATCTATTGATATCCTGTCTAAAGTGATTTAGCAATTACTACTAAAACAATTTATGTACAATGCTGTATTGCTACAATCAGATTCATGGCACTATAAACGGACTTTGCCTTGAATATAATTAATTCCTCTTACAGAAATAATAGTAAAACGGCTGGGTTTGTACAATTCTGGTGTGAGTTTCAGTCTGATAAAGACCCGATTAATCTACAATTATTAAAGTAGTTTGTCAAGGACAAAGAAAGGAAGATAAACCTCTGTTATCACTATATTTAGCGTAGCATAACTGGAATGGTAAAACATCAGAAGTGCGGGAAAAAGCTTTACACATTCTCTGCTTCCGGCAATAGACCGCCTGATTTCATGTCTCTGTACTCAAGTCTTTTCGGGATAAATTTTAAGACAGTGAGTTCCGGGTCATTTATACCATCCTGAAAATACGCGGCAAGTTCTTCCTTCCATATGTATTTCTTTGTCTCCATATCTTCAAAGACTTCGATCGTTCCAGAAAGCCTGACGTCTCTAAATGTTTCATTGTTAAAGGAGATAATACAGGCGCTATTGTTTTTATCAATTTGTTCCATCTTTGGAGAACTCTTATGGGTAACAAACCATATTTTAAGATTATCTTCTACTTTTTGAATCTCCATAATGCGGCATGAAGGATTGTCATCCATACAAGTAGCCAAAGAGACTGTTTTAACAGTACCTAAGTAATCCCTCGTTTTAGATTTTATGTTTGACATAAGACCCCCTTAAGAAATCAATTGATTGATTGAATGGTTATCCGGACTGATTTTTTTACACCACTTCTGATAATAACAATATCTACTTCGTCACCGACTTCATGTCTGTCGAGAATTCTGATAAGGTCGGAACTTTTTCTTACCTGAGAACCGTCGCATTCAATTATTATGTCTCCCATTTCTATTTGTCCACCGGGCAGACGTTTTGCTCCCCTCAACCCTGTCTCTTCTGCTGAACTGCCTTTGTATACTTCAAGGATTCCCACACCTTCTATACCCCATCTGGACATGAAGTGTTCAGGGAAAAGCGAAATACCAAGTCCCGGACGTCCTACCTTCCCATAATTGATCAGTTTGGTGACAATCCGATTTACCGTATCCACAGGTACTGCAAAACCAACTCCTGAATATGTTCCACTGGGACTTATAATGGCGGTGTTTACACCAATCAGCCTGCCGAATGAATCCAGAAGCGGTCCCCCGGAATTTCCCGGATTAATGGCGGCGTCTGTCTGGATGACATCATGAATGTATCTCTTGGTCATAGACTGCATTGTCCTGCCCAGAGCGCTGATAATGCCGGTGGTCAGTGTGGAATCGAATCCGAAAGGATTTCCGATTGCCAGTACCTTTTGCCCTACTCGCAAATCGTTAGAGCTCCCGATCATCACAGGTGGAATATTAGGACTCATGGCATCAATGTGCAATACTGCCAGGTCGTGATGTGGATCAGCTCCCACTAATGAGGCATCGTAGCTTTTTCCGCTTTGTAGCTTGACTTCGACCTCGTGAGCCTCGTGGATAACATGATAATTTGTTACTACGTGGCCCTTATCATCCCATAAGAAACCTGAGCCGGTCCCTTGAGGTATCTCGTTAAAAGAGAAGATACCCCTTTGCCTCCTCTTGTTTGTTATAGATGTGACAGATGGAGCGGTCTGTTCAAAGATTTGCATATTGGTTCTCTCGTCTGCTCCTAAATCTCCTATTTGTTGTACCACCGGACGCATTCCAACTTTAGGTTGCATAAATCTTGAAGGTTTTATACCAAGGAAGTCGGCAACTATCCATACGATTACCATCATTATAAGTATCCTGGCCAGCTTTACCAGTTTCGGGTTTGTAAAAGAAGTATTTTGCATAAATTTATAGTGTAGAAATTCTCATCTGTGTAAATCCCTGCCCAACGTATAGTTTGGCGGGTGCGTCCTATTTATTTTGTTTCCTTAGAATTATATATCTTATACAGAAAAGACTTCCTTTCGTACAGCGATTTTCTCGATATAATCCTCTTTAGGTTTGTATCCGGTGCCGGTTACTTGAGGAACATTGATAAACCCATCCTTGCTGACGGTTACTGG